>CAZJAK010000110.1:0-6219 GCA_964543935.1 uncultured Spirochaetaceae bacterium | reverse complement strand
GGCGGGCTCCGACTGGGAGAAGAAAATCGATGTGCTAGGCGAGTGTGCAGCCCGCTTGGGCATAGAAATTTACCAGACCCACATTCCCTTTTATCCCGGTTGCAGCAAGGCCAAGTTTGAGGATTTATGGAACGATGAATTTGAGGAGTTCGTCAGGCGCGCATATGTCGCCAGTGTGAAGCTGGGAGCCTCCTGGGCGGTGGTGCATCCGATCACCGATATGGCTGCCAACGCCGAATGCCAAGCGAGCTTAGACTTATGCCATAAAAAGTATGATGTATTCATAGAAATGGGGTTGAAAGGGGGCGTCGGCACCTGTTACGAGAACATGCTTCCATGCATGGATTTGACAGCGACCTACCGCTACTGCCAACGTTATGAGGAACTGATCGATTTGGTCGACAGCTATCACGATGCACGAGTCGGTATTTGTTGGGACACCGGGCACGCCAACCAAAACGGGATCTTGGATCAGGGCAGGGCCATCCGTATGATCGGGACAAGGCTCCATACCCTCCACATCAACGACAATCATTTCGGGAACAAGCGTGACGAGCACCTTGTCCCTTGGATGGGGGATATCAAGTGGGCCGACGTCATTGGAGCGCTTGTTGATGTCGGTTATGATGGGACGCTGAATTATGAGACGGGCAAAATGGCCATGGAAGCCTACGACGAGATACAGCTGAACCTCGTCAGGCTGACCTATGAAAATGGGCTGTACTTTGTAAAGCAGTACGAAAAAGCCCTTCAAGTCAGGAGATAAGTGTTTGAAGACTCGCCAACCCAACATTCTCTACATCATGTGCGACCAGTTCAGAGCCGACATCATGGGGTGTGCGGGCGGTCCCGCCAAGACTCCAAATTTGGATGCCCTTGCTGCACAAGGGGTGCGCTATAGCGATTGCAGCACGGTCTCTCCGCTGTGTGTACCGGCTAGGGTGAACATGATGCTTGGGCGTTACCCCCATGACACCAATGTATGGAACAACGCGGAGTGCGTGATGTCTCCCGAGGCTCCGATGTGGCCCAAAGCCATCATCAAAGCGGGTTATGCGACTTGCTTGATCGGTAAGAGCCATCTGCATACCGATCTTGGCGATATGGTGGCCAGGGAATATCTGGTGCATCGTTACGGATTCGAGCATGTCAATGAAGTAAGCGGACCTCATTCAACCTGCCAGACGCGCACTCATTTAAGCGATCTGTGGAAGGAAAAGGGACTCTTTCAAGCCTATTGCGATGATATGAAGAAGCGCGAAGGGGAGGTGACCGGGGCATGGGCCAGTCCCCTTCCTCTCAACGATTATTATGATTGTTATGTCGGGCGCATGGCTAAGGAGTATCTCGAATCTTATGACCAAGACAAGCCGTGGTTCTGCCATGTCAGTTTCAGCGGACCGCATGAGCCTTGGGATGCGCCTGCGCCGTATGATGCAATGTACGATCCGGCTGACATGCCTGCATCGGTTCCCCGCTTCAGGGATGCCTGCCCACAACGTCCGAACGGGTATCTTGACCAGTTGTTCACTAAAAAAGGTTCGGTCTGCAGGGACGAAACGCTTGCACGGGAATTGAAGGCCAATTATTGCGGCAAGGTCTCGCTGATCGACAAGCTCATCGGCGATTTGTTGGAAACAGTGCGACAGAGAGGCCAATGGGACGATACGGTGATCGTGTTCACCAGCGACCATGGGGAGATGAACGGAGATCACGGCATAGTGAAAAAACGCAATTTCTTGCGACAATCGTTGAATATTCCATTAATCATTCGTACTCCGGCCACGATGAGTACCGGTGGATGGTCCAGCGATGCCTTGGTCAGTCTGCTGGATGTTGGCCCAACCTTGGTTGAAGCTGCCGGTGGAAGGGTTGATTGGACCCAGTTCGGCCATTCCCTGC
This sequence comes from uncultured Spirochaetaceae bacterium, assembly GCA_964543935.1. GTDB lineage: Bacteria > Spirochaetota > Spirochaetia > Sphaerochaetales > Sphaerochaetaceae > JAAYDK01. The sequence continues at coordinate 4,317 of CAZJAK010000110.1, read as the reverse complement.
TTGGCCATGCTGAAAAAAGGGCGCAAGAGCCCCGTACCTGCATCTTGTCTGAACTCCAAGGCGAACGGATGTATCTGGATGGGACGTGGAAGATGGTGGTCAATGCCTTAGGAGAAAGCTACTTGTTGTTCAATGTGGAAGACGATCCAATGGAGCAACTCAATGTGGCGGGTTGTCCGGAATACCGGGAAGTCGAAAACCGGCTCAAGGTGAGGTTGTTGGAAGAAATCTGCAGGACAACCGCTGTCAAACCCCAGATCAGCTTGGCACCCATTCCAAAAGAGAGTGTGGCCGGTTATGAACGGTGCACGGGAAAGCCCTGAATATGAGAGGCGAAAATCTGTTGTGAAAGAAGTAACTAAAACCCCCAATATCCTATTCATTCTTGCCGATGATCATGGTGCGTGGGCGATGGGTTGTGCAGGAAATGAGGAACTCAAGACACCGAATCTGGATGCAATCGCCCACCAAGGAGTCCGTCTGGAGAACTGCTTTTGTGCTTCCCCGGTCTGTTCTCCCGCCCGGGCATCGATATTCACGGGAAAAATCCCATCGCAACACGGTATCCATGATTGGTTGAAGTCTGGCCATCTGGACAGTGATGAAGCGCTTTCCGACGAGCTGAAGCGCAATATCGCGCAGCTGGATGCCCCTTGGTATTACGAGTGGCCCAAGAGCCAAATCGGTAACGACAAGGCCATCAGGTATCTCGATGGTCATGAGACATTCACCCAGATTCTGGCACAGAATGGCTATGTCTGTGGACTGAGCGGCAAATGGCACGTGGGTGACAGTTTCCATCCACAAGCGGGCTTTACCTTCTGGCGCACGACGGCGATGGGTGGTGATAATTATTATTATCCCGTGGTGTTGGAAGGCGGGAAGATGAATTTAAAGGAAAACTGCTATATTACCGATTACATCACCGACAACGCTGTGGAATTCCTGCACGCGCGCGACCGAAACAACCCCTTTTTCTTGTCAGTCAATTATACCGCCCCGCATTCTCCATGGGCTGCGATGCACCATCCTGAGCACTATGTCCGCATGTATGAAGATTGTCCGTTCGCCTCGACTCCGGACGTCCCTCCCCATCCATGGGCTCCCAATTCGCACAAGAGCCTCAAGCAGTGGCAGGCCGAGAAGCATCCGGGCATCCGCTTCAGCGGTAGCACCTTCGGTCCGATACCCGAAACATGGCAGGAGCACCGCAAGGAGAGCCTGCGCGGGTATTACGCAGCCATAACCGCCATGGACGCGAATATCGGGAGGATTCTTCAGGAACTGCAGGACCAAGGCCTTGAAGAAAATACTCTCGTCATTTTTTCAGGCGACAACGGGATGAGCATGGGTCACCATGGGATTTGGGGCAAGGGCAACGGCACCAAGCCGGTGAATATGTATGACAGCGCTGTCAAAGTCCCTGCGCTGTTTCGATTGCCCGGCAAGCTCTCAGCAGGAACTGTCTGTGATCAGATGGTGAGCCATTATGATTTTTTTCAGACGATCCTGGATATAGCCGGCATCGGGTACGAAAGCCCGGACAGCCTGCCCGGGCAGAGCTTCAAAGCGGTGCTGGAAGGAAGCGGAGAGCCGGCTCGGGAATCCGTGGTGGTGTATGACGAGTATGGTCCATGCCGCATGATACGCACTCATCAGTGGAAACTCATTCTCAGGCATCCTAATGGACCGCACGAGCTCTACGATCTGGTCAATGATCCTGGTGAAGAGCTAAACCTTTACGGGCAAGCTGGTAACGATTCAGTTGTGAATGATTTGCAATCCCAGTTAAAGACATGGTTTGAACGGTATGTGGATCCTGCGCTGGATGGGAAAGCGGAGGCTGTCACCGGAGACGGGCAAATCGATAGCCACCACTTTCGTTGATAAACCGAATGGACGCACCGTTCGTGCCCATCACGGTTGTTGTGGGCCCTGATCGACACCTTCATCCCATAAGTCGACAACCTTCCGAAACCTGGCGTCGCGGATGAATATCCAGACGAATATCCTGGCATATTGGTAGAATATGAGAGGGGGTGCCAGCAGGCTGGTCCACGGCAGATACGAGACTACGAAGATGCACAGCAACGCCAATGCGACGATGCTGAGGGAATGGGGCAGGTAGGCGATAGAAATTTTCAGTGCGGCCTTCCACAATGTGATGAGCGGTTGGCTGCTGGTGGGGATCAAGGCCCAGGTATACGCATAGGCTTGGATGAAAAGCACTCCCAGAATGACCAAGATGGGAAAGAAGAACCATGAGACTGTGGTGTTGACAATCCGGCACAGATAGATATCGAATGCCAACCACCCAAGGATCGCCAAGATGGTGATCCATGTCACGGTGGAACGTTTGAAATAGGAGCGGAACCTAACCTTGAATTGATGGTAGATGTTCCCTTCCAGGTTGCGTTGCATGTCCATCAACACGGAAACATAGGCCGTTGTGGATGCACCGATCGTCACCACAGGGATGCACCATGCCAACCACAACAATCCCAGCAGGATCACATCTGAAAGTTTGTTGAGAAACTGGAAAAACGGGGTGTTGACATCGAAGATGTTCATTTGGTGCGTTGGTGCTCCACTGTGTCCCAGCTTTTCACTTGAGCCGCCATGTTGATTCCTTTCGGCTCACCGACCCCGTGTACTTCTGCATCTTGGTACTGCCGCCACTGTTGCCAGTATTGCTGACCTAACAGGATTGATTCATCGTCCCAAGCATCCCGGTATTCATAGAGCTTTTCCCTGAGTCGTTCGGTCACTTCATCATAACCGCTCATGTCAAAGAGATTGTTGGTCTCCCACGGGTCCTGTTGCCAGTCAAAAAGTTGGGTCAATCGGATTTTGTCGGTGCGGTATTCGATGAGCTTGAATCGTTTGTCCATGATTCCCCTGATGCGGCCATGGAAAGCGAGATAGAGGTATTCCCGAGTAATAGTCTTGGCGTTATTGAGCATAGGGACCATGCTCAAGCCTTCCACCGAACCTGGAATCGGGATCGAGCACAGGTCGCACAATGTGGGATAGATGTCCAAAAGGTAGACCAGACGTTCATCTTGTCTATCTGCCGGGATGCCGGGGCCTGCCAGTATCAACGGCACCCTCAGGCTGTGCTCATAGAGATTCTGCTTGCCCATAAGGCCATGCTGACCGATGGCCAGCCCATTGTCGCCACAGAATACGATAATGGTGTCTTTGGTAAAACCTCTGTCGTCGAGTGCTTGCAATACGGCTCCCAGACACCAATCGATGTGGCTTATCATGGCATAATAGTCGGCGATGTGCTGTCTGATTTTCTCAGGTTTGCGGGGGTATGCTTCGGTATTCTCGTCTCGGCCTTTGGCCGCCCATCCGAAACTGAACGAGGGCATCTCCAGGAAATTCGGCGGAAGGGTGATTTTTGAAGGATCATACATCGTGCGGAACCGCTCGGGCATGGTTCTGGGATCGTGCGGGGCGAGAAAGGAGAGATAGAGGAAAAATGGTTTGTCTTCGTTGTATGCCTTGATGAATTTCACGGCGGAATCGGTGAACAGCTGCGTGGAATGGACTCCGGCGTGGATTTTTTCAGCTATGACATCAACAGTGGCCTGGTTGGCTGTAAAATTGGGGACGAACGGAATCGTTGGATAATCACCATCAGATTTATAATCGCACACCGGAACGTTCCAATGGTCCCACATGCCTCCAAAGAAAATGTTTTCACCGCTATCGAAGCTACGGGTGTTGCTTTCGACACCATTGTGCCATTTGCCGATGCAGTGTGATCGATAACCTGCTTTGAGAAAATTTTCGCCCAAGCACACATGATCGGCGGGGATGTTTTTACCACATTCTTCCAAGTGGAACAGGGTTTTTCCCGAATGAATCATGGCCCTGCTCGGCATGCAGATTGCGGAGGCCGTGCCGCCCGGGATGTGCGCGTTGATAAAACTGGTCCCCGCATGCACCAGACGATCCATGTTGGGGGTCTGGATCTCTGGGTTACCCAAAGCCCCAATGGTGCCGTACCTCTGATCGTCGGTAAGGATGAAGAGCACATTGGGTTTTTTCATGGTCAAACCTCCCGTTTGATTCGATTTATTCTATCATTCTGAGAAACATAGCTCAAGATACCCTTCTTGCCATGCTTGAAATGCAAGTCGATTGTCCTTGGATTGCCTTAAGAAAACGAGTCGATGATAGGGGTCTCCTTGAATATTCTATGCACGTTGCGGGTTGTTGTTCTATCACCATAGTATTCTGAGGTAATATGTTATAAGGTAAAAGGGGTAGGTGCATCGAAGCGAGACTTGTGAAGAAATATGTCTG
>CAZJAK010000109.1:0-6243 GCA_964543935.1 uncultured Spirochaetaceae bacterium | reverse complement strand
TGAGAAGGGATGTGGAGTAGGTTATGAAAAATTCGTATTCTGACTTGACCTATGCAGAGTTGGTAGCAAAGCGGGATGAGCTTCGCAGAGAGGCTTTGAACCTGAGGATGGCGAAGGTGCTCGGCCATGTCGAGAACCCGATGGCGATCAGGACGACCAAGAAACAGATCGCCCGGTTGAACACGCTCATCCATGAGTATGCGCTCGGCATACGTGTCAAATCGAAGTAAGTGAGGCTCGCACCATATGGAAGCTAATAAGAAAAGATTCACCGGACTGGTGACCAGCGACAAGATGGACAAGACCATCGTCGTGGCGATTTCGACCAGGACCCTGCACCCGCTGTACAAGAAGTACGTGACCCGTACCAAGAAGGTGAAGGCCCACGACGAACGCAACGACGCCCATGTGGGCGACACGGTGCGCGTGGTCGAGTGCCGTCACATCAGCAAGGACAAATGCTGGCGTCTCGAGCAGATCGTCGAACGGGCGAAGTAGTCTTCAAGGAGCAACGCCATGGTACAGATGCAGACATATTTGAACGTAGCGGACAACAGTGGAGCCAAGCGGGTCCAGTGCATCAAGGTTCTGGGGGGCAGCCACAGGATGATCGCCGGTGTGGGCGACATCATCGTGGTGGCCGTCAAGGACGCACTGCCCAACGGAGCCATCAAGAAGGGCGATGTCCTCAAGGCCGTGATCGTTCGGACGAAGAAAGAATACCGGAGACCTGACGGTACCTATATCAGGTTCGATGACAATGCGTGCGTCGTCATCGATGCCAACAATAACCCGCGCGGCAAGCGCATCTTCGGACCAGTGGCTCGCGAGCTTCGCGAAGTCGGGTTCGTCAAGATCGTCTCCCTCGCGCCGGAAGTGTTGTAGGAGTTGGGAACATGAAGCTGAAGAAGAATGACAACGTCAAGGTTCTCGCCGGCAAGGATAAGGGCAAGTCTGGCCGTATCCTCAAGGTCGACCGCGAGAGCGAACGGGTCGTCGTCCAGGGCGTCAATCTGGTCAAGAAGACCATGAAGAAGCGCAACCAGCAGGACCAGGGCGGCATCAAGGAGATCGAGGCTCCGATCCATGTCTCGAATGTGGCGCTCGTGCTGAAGAACGGTCAGACCACCAGGATCGGCTCAAAGATCGATGAGAACGGAAACAAAGTGCGGTATGCCAAGAAAACCGGGGAAGTGATCTGATGGAAAAGTTTATCCCTAGCTTAAAGAAAAAGTACCTCGAGCAGGTTGCTCCCGAGCTCTTCACCGAGTTCGGCTACAAGTCCAAGATGCAGATTCCCGCCCTCGAGAAGATTTCCGTCAGCGTGGGTGTCGGTGAAGCCATCGTCAACAAGAAGCTTCTCGATGCAGCGGTGAAGGAACTCGAGCAGATCACCGGACAGCATGTGGTGCGGACCAAGGCTCGCAAGTCTATCGCCAACTTCAAGGTTCGTGCCGGTCAGGAGATCGGGGCCATGGTGACGCTTCGCGGCGACAACATGTGGTTCTTCCTCGAACGCCTCATCGGAGTGGCCCTGCCGCGCGTCAAGGACTTCAAGGGCGTCAATCCGAACGCTTTCGACGGGAACGGGAACTATGCTCTCGGCATCACCGAGCAGATCATCTTTCCCGAGATCGATTACGATAAGATCGAACGGGTGAGCGGGTTGAATGTTGCTATCGTGACCACGGCCAAGACCGATGAAGAGGGGTTCGCCTTGCTGAAGAAGCTCGGAATGCCCTTCAGCAAATAAGGTGGAGTTGAGAGATGGCGAAGAAATCATTGATCATCAAGGCGGAGAGAACGCCTAAGTACAGTACGAGGTTGGTGCGCCGTTGCAAACTGTGCGGACGCCCCCGTGGATATATGCGGAAATTCCAGATGTGCAGGATTTGCTTTCGGAAATTGGCGAGTGAAGGACAGATTCCTGGTGTCACCAAATCCAGCTGGTAGGAGTGAAAGATGGCTATAAGTGATCCTGTTGCAGATATGCTGACGAAGATTAGGAATGCTAGCCAGGCTAGACATGAGAAGGTCGAGATCCCCACGTCCAAGATGAAACTTCAGATCGTCAAGATCCTCAAGAACGAAGGGTATATCAAGAACTTCAAGAAGATCGTAAGCAAGGAAGGCGTGAACTACATCCGCGTGTTCCTCAAATACGATGAGAAGCAGGAGCCTGTGCTCCATGGAGTCGACCGCATCTCTACCCCTGGCCGGCGGGTGTACACTGGGTATCGCGACATGCCCAGGATATACAACGGCTATGGTGTCGTGGTCGTTTCGACCTCTTCCGGTGTGATCACCGGCAAGAAGGCGAGCGAGAAAAAGGTCGGCGGCGAGCTGATCTGCTCGATTTGGTAAGGTGGTAGAGTATGTCTCGTATAGGTAAATTGCCGATAGCGTTGCCCAAGGGTGTCAAGGTCTCCGTCGCGGACGGCCTGGTCACTGTCGAAGGGCCGAAGGGAAAGTTGGTACGGGAAGTCCGCCCCGAAGTGGAGATCACCGTTTCAGCCGATCATGTGACGGTCGCACGCAAAGACGATGCCAAGCAGAGCAAGGCTTTCCATGGTTTGTACCGTCAATTGGTGCACAACATGGTCGTGGGAGTGACCACCGGCTTCTCCAAGAAGTTGCAGATCAACGGTGTCGGGTACCGGGCAGAGGTCAAGGGCGCTTCGCTCATCCTCAACCTCGGATTCTCGAACCCGATCGAGTTCTTGATTCCCAGCGACTTGAAGATTACCTGCGAAGGTCCGTCGGTGATCGTCGTCTCGGGCATGGACAAGCAGAAGGTCGGGCAGATCAGCTCCGACATCCGCTCGTTGCGCGAACCCGAACCGTACAAGGGCAAGGGCATCAAGTACGAAACCGAGACCGTCAGGCGCAAGGTCGGCAAGACCGGCGGCAAGAAATAGGTAAGGTGAGAGCATGAATAGGATTTTGGACAAGCAAAGAAAGCGCGCGAAGCGTAAGGTTCATATCAGGAAGCATATCTCCGGAACGGCCGCCAGACCGCGAATGACCGTGTTCAGAAGCAATTGCCACATGTATGTGCAAGTTATCGACGACACAGTCGGAAACACCTTGGTTTCGGCCAGCAGCCTCGAACCCGGACTGCACGATCTGAAGAACACGGTCGAGGACGCTGCCAAGCTCGGTGAAATCGTTGGAAAGCGATTGCTCGAGAAGAACGTCGACACGGTCGTGTTCGATCGCAACGGGTACCTCTTCCACGGGATCGTGAAGAGCATTGCCGACGGCGCGAGAAAGGCCGGAGTGAAATTCTAGGGGGATATGGTGGACAAGGCAGACAGAAAAGAAAACGAACTGGTTGAAAAGCTCGTCAACCTCAACCGCGTTTCCAAAGTAGTCAAGGGTGGTCGTCGGTTCTCGTTCTCGGCCCTCGTGGTCGTCGGTGACCAAAACGGCCATATCGGCTACGGCGCCGGAAAGGCGAATGACGTGACCGAAGCCATCCGCAAGGCAGTGGACAAAGCCAAGGAACACATGATCAGCGTTCCCATGGTGCGCTCCACGATTCCCCACGAGATCATCGGTGATTTCAAGAGCGCGAGCGTGCTGCTCCGCCCGGCCGTTCCCGGTACCGGCATCATCGCCGGCGGTGCGGTCCGTCACGTGATGGATGCCTGCGGGATCAAGGACGTCCTGAGCAAGTCGCTCGGCGCAAAGAACAACATCAACACGGTCAAGGCTACCTTCGATGCGTTGCAGAAGTTGTTCGATGCCAAGGAACTCGCCAAGAACAGGGGCAAATCCCTGAGCGAGATGTGGGGGTAATCGGATGGCGGACGTGAAGCGAATCAAGGTGACCCTGGTCAAGAGCCTCATCGGGGGCCTTCCGGTGCAACGGAAGACCGCAAAGGGCCTCGGACTGGGCAAGATTGGCAGTTCGGTGGAACACGACGCGACCGGCTCGATCCTTGGGATGGTCCGAGTGATTTCCCATCTGGTGAAAGTCGAGGAGATATAACATGGGCCAGATCAAGGCACCGTTCGGTGCGAATACAAAAAAGACGATATTGGGACGCGGTGCTTCCTCCAAGGGAAGGACCTGCGGTCGCGGAAACAACGGCCAGAACGCCCGTTCCGGCGGTGGTGTCCGTCCCGGATTCGAAGGCGGCCAGATGCCGTTGTACCGTCGTCTCGCCAGGCGCGGCTTCTCCAACTACCCCTTCAAGGAGGAGTACGAGGTAGTGTCGCTCGATGCAGTGTCGGTCAATTTTGAGGATGGTGAGGTCGTTTCCCTCGAATCCCTCAAGGACAAAGGTCTCGTGAAGGGGGCCGACGCCCTCGCTAAAGTCCTCGCGAACGGCGAGTTGACGAAGAAGGTCGTATTCGAAGGATTGAAGATTTCCGCTTCCGCGGTCGAGAAGATCAAGGCGGCGGGTGGTGAAATCAGGTAAAAAAGAGGGTCCAAATGTCTAATTCCTTAGTGAACATGTTCAAGATCGAAGAACTCAGGAAAAAGATCCTCTTTACCTTCCTGATGCTGGTGGTGTTCCGGCTTGGGACCTACATTCCCATCCCGGGTATCGATCCGGAAGTGCTCAAGATCTATTTCCTCTCACAAAGCAATTCGAACTCCATCGGATTGACCGAGTACTTGAACTTCTTCGCCGGCGGAGCTTTCTCGAACTTCTCGGTGTTCATGCTGGGAATCATGCCCTACATCTCGACTCAGATCATCATCCAATTGCTGATGATGGTCGTTCCCAGCTTGAAGAAGCTGAGTGAGGATGCCGATGGGCGCAAGAAGATCCAGCAGTACACCCGCTATGCAACGATCGTGGTCACACTCATTCAATCCTATGTCGTGACTGTTTATGCGAAGTCCATCCCGAACGTCATGACGATGGGCATCGTGCCGTTCACCCTTGTAGCGTTGCTGTCGGTCACAACCGGCACCATGTTCTTGGTGTGGATCGGCGACCAGATCACCCAGAAGGGACTCGGTAACGGTATCTCGCTGTTGATTTTCGCTGGAATCGTGGCCCGCATCCCCGACGCCTTGGTCCAGTTGTGGAGAAGCGTCGATCAAGGGTTGCTCAACCCGATTGTTGTCTTGGTCGTTTTCGCGATGTTCGCCGGTGTCGTCGCGCTGGTCGTGTGCGAGCAGCGTGGACAACGCAAAATTCCCGTGCAGTATGCGAAGCGGGTTGTCGGACGGAAGATGTATGGCTCCCAGAGCACCTACATCCCGTTCCGCATCAACCCGTCGGGCGTCATTCCCGTCATCTTCGCCTCGGCTTTGCTTGCGTTCCCCGTGCAGATCGCAGGATCCTTGGGCCCTGAGGTCCGCTGGATCCAGAGTGTTTCGGATTTCCTTGACCCGCAGGGGTACCCCTATCTGATCATCTACACCCTGCTGATCATCGCGTTTGCTTTTTTCTATACCCAAGTCAGTCTCAACCCGGTCGAGATGGCCAAGCAGATCAGGGAGAACGGCGGTTCTGTGCCAGGAGTTCGGTCCGAGAAGCTTGAGGAGTACCTCACCAAGGTCCTCAACCGCATCGTGCTGCCAGGCTCGCTGTTCCTTGCCTTCATCGCCCTCATTCCGACCGTGGTGCAGAAGTTCTTCAACTTCCCGACGTCGGTCGCGATGCTCCTCGGAGGGACCTCGTTGATCATCATGGTCGGTGTCGACCTCGACACGATGAGCCAGATCGACGGGATCATGAAGATGCACCACCACGACGGCCTGACCGCCAAGGGCAAGATCAAAGCACGGAATCTATAGTAGGAGATGAATCGAATGAAAGTGAGAGCAAGTGTCAAGCCGTTGTGCGACAAGTGCAAGGTCATCAGACGGGCTGGGGTGGTACGAATCATCTGTGACAATCCCAAGCACAAGCAGAGACAGAAATAGAGCTCGTTGGGAGCTAGAGAGGAGGCCAGTTAGATGGCGAGAATTGCAGGTGTGGATTTGCCGAACAAGGCGGTAAAGATCGCATTGACCTATATCTACGGTATCGGCAGGGTCTCGGCTGTTGAGATTTGCCGCAAGACCAACATCAACCCCGATGAGCGGATGAACAACCTCAGCAACGATGACGTGAACGAGTTGCGCAAGCTGATCGAGAGTGAGTACAAGGTCGAAGGTCGGTTGCGGACCGAGGTCGCATTGAACATCAAGCGCCTGATGGACATCGGTTGCTACCGTGGCTTGCGCCACCGCAAGGGTCTTCCCGTTCGCGGACAAAGGACTAAGACCAATGCCCG
>CAZJAK010000108.1:0-6285 GCA_964543935.1 uncultured Spirochaetaceae bacterium | reverse complement strand
GTGCTGTCGGCTGCGGTTGCTCCGGTGATGTTGGCGTTGATGGCGGCCTCAAGACCGGCAGCGTTGGTGAAGCCAAGGCCCTCGTCAGCAGACCCCTTGGTGAAGGTGGCGGTATCGGCCTGCACGCCATGCAGATAGGTCGTCACCGTGACAGTGTCGCCAGTTCCGACGCTGGCCAATGCGACCGTCACCTTTTTGACCTTGGTGTTTGCGGTGATGGTTGCGGTTAATCCGCTGATCGCTTCTGCACTGCCTGCGGCAACGGTCTTCGCTTGCATGATTTCCAGTTTGCAGGTCTTGGACACGGCAAGCGCACCAACATTGAGGATGAAAAGCGCACGGCGCATGCGGTTGGCGCTGATGTAGCGCCCTGTTACGTTCGTGTTGCTCAGAGCCTGCCCCACAAGGGGGCATTCGACTCGATAACCTTCAATCATTCTGAACATTTTTTCCTCCTTACGCCTTAATGCGGCAAGAGATGACGGCTTCGGCCAGCGGGAGGGCGGTGTCGATCAGGCGCCATCCAATGAAGCGCACCTTCGCATATGCGGCATCGGTGTACGGATCACGGAGCATCTGGGGTCCACCCCACTCGACGATCTGGTACTGGCTGATGTCGCCGAACACGCCGATTTTTGTGTTCGCAGCAAATGCGGCGAATCCATCGGCAGGGTAAATCGGCCTATTCATCAGCGTGTCTGGATTCCCGCCAAGGCCGGGGTTCCATAAGTACTGCAAGGCGCCGGAAGTGTTGACCGGGTTCTTGATCTGGCGGATGAGCTTAATGGTCGCATCAGGGAACAGCCATGAGGCGTTCCTGCGGTAGCCCGGCTTCAGGTCGTGGTACCAGTTGATGAGGTCGTCACCAGCAATGGCGTTGTTTGCGGCAGACTGTGTCCCGTCCGTTGCGGCTACAGCCAGTCCGATCGGCTCGGTTGTCCCGTTTCCGACGGCGAACAAGGCCTGCTCCTTCACGGCGTCAGACTTACCCCACCATTGCGGGATGAGGCTCTCAATGTTGAATGCCGACACGGCCAGTTGCTTGCGGTACGGTTTGACCATGTACATCAGTTGATAGCCGCTGACAGTCTTCTGCTGGAAGGTGGCGTTCGACTCGGTGACCGGGCTTCCCTCTCCCACGAGGTATGATGTGCCGAAGCTGTCTGTCACTGGGAAAGCACCGTCACCGGCACCCCATGAAACCGTTGTGGCAAGCTTGCGGATGGGGTTCTCGCCGTTCAACACCTCGAACAATTTGTTACTGAACGTGGTGGGAATCAGGAATCCTCCGGTTTCTCCGGTTTCCGAGGTAAACGCCCGCTTGTTTGGGTTCTCGCCTTTGCTGAGGTTGTATTCGACCAAGTTTCCCTGCAAGAACGCACGGAATAGCTCGGCATCATCGCCGCCCTTGGCTTGGTTGTGCGCCGGAGTGCCGGTCTGCGGAACTATGCGCATCTCAAGCGCTTCAAGGTCACCGATCTCGTCGGCCTGTTTCTTGCGCTTGATCATGTCGTCGTAGTTGGCGATGTCGTCGGCGATGCGGTCATACTTGGTTTTTTCCTCGGCAGAGAGGAACCGGTTCTCCTTTTCGGCGGTGGTGAGCATGGAACGCAGCGCCTGTGCGGCTTCGCTGCGTTTTTGGATCAATTCTTTCATGATTGTTCTCCTAAAATGATGAGTTCTGTTTTTCGCTTCAGCATGTCCAACTGACCAGACAGGTCGGCACCGGGCGCCCCCGGGTTCTCGGTCGCCGTTGCGGCCTTGTGTTCCTTGGCTATCTGTTCAGCACTCCGTGCTGTGAGCTGTGTTTGCTGGTAGGCAGGGTAGGTGACGGGCGATAGGTCATAGAGTTGCTCTATCTCGTCGACAATGCGTAAGTCCGTCTTGCCTGCTTCCTCGACCCATGTCTGTTTCTTGACGGTGAAGGCGAATGACATTTTGTCGATAAGGCCAGCTTTGATGTCACGGTACAGGCCCGGCCCCTTCTCGCTCTTGGAGAGGTCTGCCTTCATATGGACGCCATCGTCTTCTTCCCAAGCGCTCAGTGTGTTGTTCTTGGTTCTGGCAAGCGGCAAGTTCGGGTCGTGGTTGAACAGCAAAAAGATGTCGCTGGTGGTGAGCGCTTGATGAGCGGCACCACGGGCTATCTTCTCCCGGAACCAGCCGAGGTCGGTTTCTTGCTCGTACACAATCGGCGTACCTTCGACGATCATCTGGTCTCCATCGGCAGCCCGCATCTCGACGGTCAAATACCGTCGCTCGATTTCTTTAGGCATGGTCAGCCTCCTCGATGTCGCAATCGCATCCGCTTGCAAGCGGAGCGTGTCGGATTTTGTCTTGGAATGGTTCATTCAACTGCCGCACTTGGCCGTTGAGGTGTTGGCAATGGGGGCAATCTGGCTTAGAGCGCCAGACGACTGCCTTCACACCGGACGCCTGCATGGCGGCGAGGTGGAAGGCGTTGCGCATCCGGGTGTACTCATCCTCGCCGAAGCCACCAGCAGTGCGTTTTTCCTGCGCAGACAGCAGCTTTTCCACTGATTTTTGGTAGTCGACGAAGGAAAAGCGGCTCTTGAACTCAGCCTGGAAGGTGGGAATCAGGTCGGTGGCATAGGCTCGGAAGGCGTCAATGGTCGGTGTTTTCGTCAGTTTTTCTGCGTAAAAGTCATGATTTCCCACAGATTTCTGGTCTTTTTGTACCAAAATGGCTGGTACATCGCCAGTTTTTGGCTCTTGTGCGGGGTTTTGTTTCGTTTGAAGCGTTTTTCCATCCTTGACGTCCTGCTTGTTGTACATGTTCGCTGGCATGAAGTAGATCGACCCTTGGTCGTTGGTCTGGTTGTTCATGTTCAAGAACTTACGCACCTCATCGGCATTGAAGATGCCGTCCTGCACCCCGAGGTGCCATGCCTGCATCTGGCTTTGGAGATCGCCCTGCATTAGGCCGTTGAGGTTATGCTCTGCGTAGACACGCTTGCGCTCGCTCGGCTCCAAGAGTTGCGTGTTGATGGCAGCCTCGATGCGGTTTGCACGGGGGCGCCATGAATACCTGACGGCTTGGATGCCCTGATGCTCGATGTTGCTGAACGTCGAATGTTGCAAGTCGCCGATGAGGTGAGGCGGTACGTTGTAGAAGCGTGCGACCTCGGCGATTTGAAATTGGCGGGTTTCGAGGAACTGCGAATCCTCGTTGGAGCTGTTGGCTTTCGTGAATTTCCCACCTTCTTCCAAGAGGATGAGCTTGTGCGATTTTTCAAGCCCGGTGTATCCTTCATCAATCGATGTCTTCAAGCGCTTGAATTGGTTATCGTTCAAACCTTTGGGGAACTCGATAAAGCCACCCATGTTCGTTCCGTTTGAAAAATAGCGGGCGCCAAATTCGTTGGCCGCCAAGCCAAGGCCGATGGCCTCGTTCATGACCCGTAGGCGGGAGCGTGGAGTCAGGCCGTCTTGGCCGGGGCCATAGACGTAGAAGATTTTATCGGACGAGTACCACTGTTGGCCGATATGGAACCAGATCTGGTCACCACGCAACTCGGCCTCGACGAATTCGGAAGACGGGATGTGCCAGAGCTGGCGCACACGACCAGAGCCGTCCCGTATCTTCTCGGCCAAGGCGATGCCGTGCAGCTCAAGGTCCCACACGAGGCGCTGACGGAACACCTGCGAGCTTTCGATGGGGTTGGCTTGCATGTGCAGCACTTCGTACAGCGGATGCGAGTCGTATTCGACCCGCCCGTCGGCTGATTTCTTGAATATTTGCAATGGGATGGTTGAGAGTGTTTCCGACACCAAAACTTGGGCGTTGTATGCCGCCGACAGGGTGAGGACGGTGGACGAATTGACGGTCACACCAGCGGCACTCTGACCGCCCTTGAGCATCGCCAACAGCGTTTCCCAACTTCCCGAATCTGAGCGGAACGCCTTGGCCGCTAGTCTAAGCCTTGTCATGATGCTCATATCACTCGCACCCCTCTTGACTCGTACACGCTTGTTTCAGACCACAGCAGGGCAGCCCGGTCGAGCGCCATGATGGATGCGACCACGCCGTCGATGCGCTTTCCCGTATAGCGCTGGTCGGGCTTGACCGGCTTGATGTTGCCCGCATGGTCGTTGATGACCTCGGTGCAGCTGACCATCCAGCGCAGGACAGGGTTGTTGAGGTGGTTGATTTCTTGGTTGAGGACACGCTTTTCAAAGTCTTTCGCAGGACCGGACATGGACAGGTAGCCTTGGCCGAAGGCAGACCATGGAATGCCAGCATCCTGCAGGCGCAAGATGGTCTGCTTGGCGTTGTACGGGTCGCCTGCGGTGTCACGCAGGTCATAGGTTTCGGCATCCTTGAGAATCTGCGCCTCGATGTAGGCGTAGTCGATAACGTTGCCCGGCGTGAGGGTCAGGAAGCCTTGATCGGCCCATAGCTGGTAGGGGACTTTGTCACGCCGCTCACGCTCACGCAGGTTGTCGGCTGGCAGGTAGAATTGGCACTTCAAGGTGAACTTCTTGTCGAAGTCTTGCGGCGGGAAGCACAGCACCCACGCCGAGATATCGGTCGTGGAAGACAAGTCGAACGCCCCGGCACAGAGGCGGCCTTCCAATGGGAATTCTTCGAAGGCGCACTCGTCCCACGCCTCTGAGGTAATCCATCGGCTGACAGCTTGGGTCCAGATGTTGAAGTTCTTGGTAAGCACGTCGTTCTGCTTCTGTGGTGACGCCAGGGCTTCACGCACTTGTGAGCGCAGATGCTCGGGGTAGACCGACACGCCAAGGTTGGGGTTGGCTTTGACCCATACCTTCTCATCGGTCCAATCATCGTCCTCATCGAGGGTATAGATGATGCCGAACACATCATCCGGTGCAGGGGTGATGGACCCATCGAGGATGCCGCACACCATCGTGCGCTCCTCTTGGTAGCAGGGGCTGTTCTTGTCGAAGCCAGCGGTCGTGATGACAAACAGCAACGGCTGGCTTCTGGCTCCCATGCCGTTCTGCATGACATTCAACAGGCCAGCCGACTTGTGGGCATGGTACTCGTCGATGACGACGAACGATGGGGATAGCCCGTCCTCAGTGTCGCTGTCTTGGCCGATGGGGCGCATGATGCTCGACGACCCGTTCTTGGTGACCGTCGACGACATCTTGTATGTGGTGGTCATGTCACGAAGAACAGGGTTCTTCTGGATCTGCAGGTGGGCGTCGGTCCAGCATATCTTCGCTTGGTCACGCTTGGTGGCGCAGAAGTAGACCTCGGCGCCTTCCTCGCCATCGATGAAGAAGCAGGCGTTCGCCAAAGCTGCAGCCAGTGTGGTCTTAGCGTTCTTGCGGGCGACCTCGACATACGCCTTGCGGAAGCGCCTGGTCTTGGTGTCGCTTCGCTTCCAACCAAACAGCGACCAGACGATGAACTGCTGCCACGGTTCAAGTGTGAGCTTCAGGCGTTGCTTGGCCCACTCACCCTTGGTGTGGCGCTGGTCTTGCACGAAGCGGATGTAGCGCATGGCGGCTTGGTCATCGAAGAAATACGGGAAGCCTGCGGTGTTCTGCCGTTTCAGATCGGATGCGTGGCGTTCAACCGCACGGCGCACCCATGTGCAGACGGTGATGCGACCGGCAAGGACGTCGGCGATGTAGTCAGTGGCGGTGAAAGCACCGGCCATCAACCAACCTCCATCATGAGCTTGGCGGTGTCGGACACCTCCGGGGCTTGGTGCTTCAAGTCGATTTTATTGCGGTTGGATGCCCCAATGCCGAACAAGGCGGCAAGGTTGCGGTAATCAACCAAGGCCTTCCTCATGGCATTGTACTCAGGTATTGTTTGGCTGTTCTTGCCGTGAAAGTATGAAGCAAGCCCACGCTTGTGCTTCTTACCATCTTCGTCGGTATAGGAGTATATGGCTTCCCACATCTCCCGGTACTCTCCCCACGCTTCGCACAAGGCGGTGAATGACGACCAGTCGGCAACCGTCAGCGTCCCCATGTTGATACATTCTTGGGCAAGGTCGACCCACAGCTTTTTGGCGTATCGGTTCAGATGTGCCGGTGGACGCTTAGCGCTAAATTCTTGGGTTGGCTCCGGTTCCGCAACAGGGTTTCGGTCATTTCTGAATGTGCCTTTTAACATCTTGGTGCGCCTGGGTAGTCGGTTATTCGGCATGTTTACCCCCTAAGTCCAAACTGACCATGCACACACAAGTGGTCGGGCTCGGTACAGGCGTGTTTTGCCCTAGAGATTTGCAACCCCATACCCAGTAACGAGATATTTTACTCATTTCTTCCCCCTGAACG
>CAZJAK010000107.1:0-6307 GCA_964543935.1 uncultured Spirochaetaceae bacterium | reverse complement strand
AAACGGGGGCAGGCATCGCCCATCAGGTCTTCGACGAACTGAACCATATCGCTCCGGGAAAGCTGATCATCGGCGGGGATTCCCACACCACCACCCATGGCTACCTGAACAATGTCAGTCTTGGTGTCGGAGCCTCCGATTTGGCCTTCGCCCTTATCACGGGGACTTTGTGGTTCAAGGTACCGCACACCATCCGGGTCAACCTCACCGGCGTGCTGCACAAGGGCGTCGTGGGCAAGGACGTCGCCTTGTACCTGCTGAGCATGCTCGGCTCCGACGGGGCCAATTACCGGGCCCTTGAGTTCCATGGGGACGGCCTGGGATGCTTGAGCATGGACGATCGCAGAACGATCTGCAACATGGCGGCCGAAAGTTGCGCCAAGTGTGCGGTGATGGTGTTTGACGAACAAGCCGCCATCCATGCCAAGGCCAGGAACATCGACATCTCCGGCGTTGTTGCCGCCGACGAAGGCTGCACCTATTGCGACACCATCGAGATCGACTTGGCCAAGGTCCCTTCGATGATAGCGCTGCCGGCTCGGGCCGATATCGCCGTCCCGTTGGCCCGGCAGCTGGGGATGCGCATCGACATGGTCGTCATCGGGACCTGTACGAACGGCAGGATCAGTGATTTTGAAGAGATCGACGAGATCCTCAAAACCAGCAGCGGACCGTTCAAGGTTGAGACCTTGATCGTCCCTGCCTCGTTGGAAACGTACCGTTACATCATCAAGCGCGGTATCGCCGACAGGTTGCTGGAAAGGGGAGCCATGATACTCCCTCCCGGCTGCGGGCCGTGCTGCGGCAGCAGTCCCGGAACGCCGCGGGACGGTTTCAATGTGCTTTCAACCGCCAACAGGAATTTTATCGGGCGCATGGGCAATGTGCGTGCCGACATCTA
This sequence comes from uncultured Spirochaetaceae bacterium, assembly GCA_964543935.1. GTDB lineage: Bacteria > Spirochaetota > Spirochaetia > Sphaerochaetales > Sphaerochaetaceae > JAAYDK01. Next base: position 5,406 of record CAZJAK010000107.1, on the reverse strand, counting down.
CCTGTCGTCGCCGGCAGTGGCGATCGCATCGGCGTTAGCCGGCTGTGTGACCGACCCATGGAGGTCCGCCCATGTTTGAATACGAAGGCAAGGCGATCTGCTTCGGCGATGACATCAACACCGATTACATTATCTCATCGCGCAGAAAGAAAGACACGATCGATCCCCATGAGCTTGTCCGCTACCTGATGGAAGACATCCGGCCAGGCTTGGCGGAAAACCTCACCCAGAAGTCGCTTTTCGTCGCTGGTGAGAATTTCGGCTGCGGCTCGGCGATGGAGGTTGCCGCCCAAGTCGTCAAGGCCGCCGGAATCCCGATCATCATCGCAAAATCTTTTGCCCGAAGTTATTTCCGCAATGCAATCAACAACGGGATCCTCGCTATCCAAGCCAATACATCGCGATTGTGCGAAGGCGATGTCGTCCATGTCCTGATGGACGACACGTCCATCACCATCAGCGACCTCACCAACGGGTATGTCGAGCGGCAGCCGGCTCCGCAGGGGAAAATTCGCGAGATTTTGGATGCGGGCGGTTTGATAGCGTACGTCACCACGTTACACAAGGAGGGGCTGCATGGAAGCAACTGAGAAGATAAGCAGGCAAAGCCTGAGGAAAACCTATGGCGGATTCCAAGAGACGATCATCTTGACCATAGGGATAATCTGGATGCTTTTCCAGATATTGCTTGCCTCACAGATCATCTATTTGGCACCGCGGATGGTCAGGATGATCCACCTGGCCTTTTGTATCGTCATGGTGTTCTTCCTCTCGCCGATCGTGAAGAAAGAAAAGCTCACCAAACTGGGCATCGTCAACCTGCTGCTCATCGTCGCCACCATTGTCGTATTCGCTTACTCCATCCAAAGGATCAGCGTCCTGACGAAAATGGCCGGAAGAAGCGAACAGATCGATGTCGTGTTGAGCATTTTATTGCTGATCCTCATGTTCGAAGCCGGTCGGCGGGTGGCCAGCCCCGGTTTGGTCATCCTTGCTTTGGTGGCCTTGTCCTATGTGGTGTTCGGCCAACACCTCACCGGCGTGCTCTCCCATCCGGGCTTCTCCGCCAAACGGATGATGACCCACTTGGTCCTCGGCGGTGAAGGCGTGTTCGGTTTCGCTCTGGGCGTCTCGGCCGAAACACTGGTGGTGTTCGTCATCTTCGGAGCGGTCCTGCAAGAAGTGGGCATTGCCGACTACTTCAACGATTTGGCCAACGCCATCTGCGGTGGTTCACGGGGCGGCCCGGCCAAGGTGGCGGTCGTCTCCAGCGGCCTGTTGGGAATGGTGAGCGGCGAAACTTCGGCAAACGTGGCGACTACTGGTTCCTTCACCATCCCGTTGATGAAAAAGGTGGGCTACGATAAGAATTTCGCCGGGGCGGTCGAATGTGCGGCCTCGGCCGGCGGTCAGATCATGCCTCCGGTCATGGGCGCCACGGCTTTCATGCTTGCCGACACCCTCAACATCCCCTATCTGCAACTGGCCGTGGCGGCCGTGTTTCCGGCCATACTCTATTATGTTTCGGTATTCGCAACGGTGCACTTCCGGGCTGTCAAGCTGAACTTGCAGGGCAACGTCGATGCCAAGTCGGACTGGATGGATTTGGCACGGCGTTCCTATTTGTTGCTTCCGGTGGCAGGAATCGTCGTGTTGCTCATGTTGGATTTCACCCCCACATTCTCGGCCTTCTGGGGCGGCATCGTCGTGGCGGTCATTGCTTCCTCCTTCAAAAAGGCGACACGCCTGAATGTGAAAAAGATCGTGGTCATCCTGACTAAGGCCGCCCGCACCACCATGGGGCTCGGGGTGGCGACCGCCATTGTCGGTGTCATCGTCGGTGTGTTTTCCCTTACCGGCATCACGATGACGATATCGAGAATCATTTTCAACATCGCCGGAGGGATCAAGTTCCTGACGCTGTTGATGACCATGGTCGTCGCCATGATCCTGGGGATGGGACTGCCGACTTCGGCGGCTTATGTGCTGACAAGCATCAGCGCAGCTCCTGCATTGACCACATTCCTCGGTTTGGAACTGCTTCCGGCGCACCTGTTCGTCTTCTATTTCGGTTGCATGTCGGCGATCACCCCGCCTGTGGCCACCGGCGCCTATGCAGCGGCGGCGCTTTCCGGAGGGAACCCCAACAAGATCGGCTTCATCTCGATGAAAATCGCCTTGGCCGGTTTCATCGTCCCCTTCATATTCATCTACTCGCCCCAGTTGCTGTTGGGACTCGGGTTGGGAAGCATCGGCTCCACGCTCTTTTCCTTCGTGGTCACCGGATTCGGTCTGCTGTTGCTGTGCGCGGCATTGGAAGGGGCCTTTTTCAGGGACCTCACCGTCAGGGATAGGGCCGTGCTGCTGGTCTGTTCGATCGCTCTGATCTGGCCGGACTTCCTCGTCTCGGCAGTTGCGTTGCCGATGGCCGTTTTGTATGTTGCTTACCTGTATTTCATTGTCCATAAAAAGAACAAGGCTCGATTGACTACCGTGTGAACATTCGGAGTTTCCGAATTAAAGAAATGAAAGGAGAAAAGGTCATGAAAAAACTTTTCGCGATTTGCCTGATTCTCGTGGTTTCCATGTCTTTTATTACTGCTGCAGGGACAGCGGAAGGGGCCCCCGTCGCTGCCAAGCCGGTCGAGCTCAGTATCGGAACATCCAGTTTGGGAGGGAACTTCTTCACCATGGGCGCCGCCATGGCCACAGTGATCGGTGATGCGACCGGTTATAAGGTGACGGCCCAGGCCACCAACGGGAGCGCTTACAACATCTCGGCCGTTTCGGAAAAGGAGATCAGCCTCGGAATGTCGCAAGCTTCCGTGGTGGCTTCGGCCTACAACGGTGCCGAGCAATTCGCAAATGGCGCCATCAAGAATATCAGGACGCTGTTCAACTACAACTCCACACCGGTGCACATTCTGGTTCGCAAGGGCTTCGGCGCCACCGATGTCTCCCAGTTGGCCGGGGCTAGGATCGAGTGCATGACCCCTGGCGACGGCATCGAAAGCAGCGCTCTCAAATTCTTGCCGCTCTTCGGTGTTCCTGTTGACAAGGTGAAGCTCGAGTACAGCGGCAACCGCACCCAAGCGGCTTCACGGCTCAAGACGGGCCAGATCGATGCGATCTTCGATGCGACCGGCCTGGGTGCAGCCTGGATGGTCGATGTCATCGGCAACGGCTCCAACTTCACGCTGCTGAGCCTCACCGACGCCCAGATCAAGACCCTCTCCGCAGCCTATTCGGAAATGGCCAAGCTGGTCATTCCGGCCGGTACCTATGCCGGTCAGAGTCAGAATGTGCAAACCGTCGGGTATTGGACGACGGTGTATTGCCATGAAGACTTGTCGGACGAAGTGGCCTACAACATCACCAAGAGCATCCTCGAGCATAAAAAGGAACTGGTGGCAGCCCACGCCTTCTTCAAAGACCTTGCCCCCGAAAACGTGGTTGATGCGGTCATCGCTCCGCTTCATCCGGGTGCTGCAAAGTACTACAAAGAAATCAACATCTTGAAATGACTGTTGTCAATCAGGCGGCTCCGGATGGTCCGGGGCTGCCTGCCCTTTGCCTGAATAGATATCGAGGAGTGCAATTTTGAACAACTATCTTCCGTTTCCCGAACTGTTGTCCGAGGACATCATCCTTCGTGCCGAGAAATACGGCTCTGCCTTGCTAGCGGACGGCATGAAAGGCCTCGGTATAAAAAACGAAGGCTGTATGGACGCATTGATGCTGCCTGTCGATGAACATTCCACACTGATCGGCACCGCCGTAACCGTCGAGACCCAGGACGGGGATAATTTTCCGATCCATGTTGCCGTATACCAAGGGAAACCAGGATACGTATTGGTGATAGACGGAAAGGGTTATGTCGAGTGTTCCTATTTAGGCGACCTCATCGGAGGAGCCGCCAAGGCGGTCGGGTACAACGGGATTGTCGTGGACGGTTTGGTGCGCGACCGCCTGAGCCTGAAGGAGATGGGCTACCCGGTCTTCTCCAAAGGCTATATCCAGCGCGGTCCGAGCAAGATCGGACCGGGTACGATCAACCATACGATCAGCTGTGCGGGTGCTGTCGTGCAGCCCGGCGACCTCATCGTCGGCGATGCTGACGGTGTCTCGGTCGTTCCCAAAGAACGCATTGAAGAGGTCCTTGCTGCTGCTGAGAAAAAGTATGTCTACGAAACCCAACGGCGGTTGGCCATCGATGAATATTGCCAGAAAGTCAAGGAGGGCAAGCCAGCCCCCCAATTGGCTCCACAATGGGTGGTGGACATGTTGTCCAATTCCAAATCCTAATATAACTGAAGCGGTAGGCGAACCAGATGATTGCCTTAAAAGATATTATCGAAGCTCAACAGCGCTTGGACGGCCGTATTGCCCGGACCCCTTTGTTGCGGGTCCCGGCTCTCGATGAACTGGCTGGTTGCAAGGTGTTTGTCAAGGCCGAAAACCTTCAGCTGACCGGGTCTTTTAAAATCCGGGGGGCGACGAACAGCCTGTTGTTGTTGACTGAAGAGCAAAAGCGTTGTGGCATCGTCACGGCCAGCTCCGGCAATCATGCCAAAGCGGTCTGTTACGCAGCCCAGCAACTCGGCCTCGACGTATGCGTGGTGATGCCGCAACATCCCAATCCAGCCAAGCTCGAGGCAATCCAGGCTCTCGGAGCGACCGTGCTGTTTGCCGGTACCGCCTCCAGCGAGCGCGCTGCGAAAGCCCGCGAACTGCAACAAGCGGGTAGGGTGTTGGTTCATTCGCATGCCGACGAAACCGTCATTGCGGGGCAGGGGACCATCGGTCTCGAAATCCTCGAAGACTGTCCGTCGATCGACACGATTGTCGTCCCCATTGGCGGGGGAGGGCTCATCAGCGGCATCGCTACGGCAGTGAAGCATCGTTCCAGCCGGACGAGGATAGTCGGTGTTGAGCCTGCAGGTGCTCCGCGCTATACGAAAAGCTTGCAAGCCGGACACCCGATCACGCTGGAGCATGTCGACACGATCGCCGACGGTACGCGCTGCGACCATGCCGATGCCGGCAATTACCAGCGTATCAAAGAGCTGGTGGATGAAATCGGGCTCGTCGATGAACAAGCTATCAAGGCAGCTATGCGGGCTTGCATCGAACATGCCAAGATTGTCGCCGAGCCCTCGTCCTGTCTCCCCTTGGCCTGTGCGATGGGAAAATCATTGTCCTTCCGACGGGATGAACAGGTCTGTTTTGTCGTCACCGGGGGCAACAATGATTTCGGCTTGCTCAAGAGCATCCTCTAGCGGGTGGCGTGATGGTGAAATTGCGCGAAGCCTGGTGCGATATAAACATCGCCGCATTGAAACGTAACGCACAGAGGGCTAAAACCCTGTTCGGGCCCGATGTGACGCTCATGTCGGTCCTCAAAGC
>CAZJAK010000106.1:0-6318 GCA_964543935.1 uncultured Spirochaetaceae bacterium | reverse complement strand
TAGTTGTACAGCTTGATGATGAGCACCGCCAGTTCCGAATCCCCGGTTCCTGCCAGCATGTTGATCATGGCGAACGATTTGAAAGACGTCAGGATGTTGAGGAAGATGACGAAGAAAATCTGGGGGGATGCGATCGGGATGTAAATGTTGAAGAATTTCCGAATCGGGCCGGCTCCGTCGAGTTCGGCGCATTCCACCAACTCTTCCGAGACGTTCCTGAATCCAACCAGCAGATAAATGAAGCTCGAGCCGCTGTTGGCCCAGATGACGATGAGCACCACGACGGGGAACCGCAACAATCCCGAAAGCCATATGGTATCGGAACCGATGATGGCGTTGAGTATGCCGTACTTGCTGAATATGTAGGTGGCTATCGCCGCGATCGGTGCTGTGGCGAGGGCGATCGGCAACGCAAACATGGTCTGGTAGGTTTTCGATCCCACGACCCGCTTCGTGCTGAGGTAGGACAACACCAGAGCCAGAGAAAAGGTTCCGATACCGATGCAACCGGCATACTTGAACGTCTGGACAACTGATCTCCAGAATTCATCCGAAGTCAACACCTTCTTCCAGATTCTGAATCCCACGAAGGCTCCGGCCCTTCCGATGGAATCAGTAGCGAAGAATGTCAGGCCTATGCATCTGATGAAAGGATAAAAGGTGAAAGCGAGCAAGAAGGCCATCGTGGGGACGAGCAGCAGATAGGGAAGTATGGTGAACTTGCCTTTGCCTGGCCCGATGGTGACACCTCTTTGCATCTTTAAAGTTGGACTGGCCGCACTCATGTCCTTTGCCCTCCTGGATTACTGAGAAAGCGGATAGATCGATTGGGCGAGTTTGTCATACTTTTCGAAGTATGTGGTCACCCGTTTCCTGCTTGTGGTGGTTGCACACGATGTTCCGTCGGAAACCACCCGTACATAGCCATCGAGATTGTCGTTGAACACATAGGCACCGAAACGGGAATAGTATGCGTAGGGGGTCTCGTCGACAGGGTTGCCGCTGGTGGCCACGACGATTCTGGGGGTGGTCGCCTGGATCCATGCTTTGGAATTGGAGGTGTTCCTGCCGTGATGGTTGGCTTTTACCAAGTCGACATCAAGCAATGTTCCGAATGCTTCGATAAGTTTGAATTCGCCGTCGGTATACAGGTCGCCTGCGAATAAAGCGGTAAATTCGTCATAATTGAACTTGATGGCCAGCGACGAGTTGTTCAACGCTGTTTCTACATACCGATTGCCGATCTCTTCAGCTACAGGATTGAGAATGTCGAGATGCACCGCTCCGATGTCGAGCGAGTCCCCCTTGGATAGGATCCGCTCGGTGAAATCATATCTTGCCAGAGCTGTGTCGAACCGGTCGGCGACCGTGGAGCTTTCGTTGTATATGCCGCTCCAATACAAGGTTCCGATGGCGAACTTTGCCAACACCCCATCCGGAGCCAATAAGGCCCCGTAATGGTCGTCGTGCATGTGCGATAGGACCAAATGGTCGATTCTCGAAACCCCCAAGGCCTGCAGGTTGGCCACGATCGTCGGAGCATAGTTGGGCATTCCGGCATCGATGAGCATCACCTCTCCATTCGGGAAGGCGATCAGGCAAGAATCCCCGAACTTGATGCCTGCGGATGCGGACAGGTTCTGCATCTCGCCGGACATGAAGTAGAAGCGGATTGTCCCGGTTTCCTGAGCGACCTTGCTGGCATCCTCATTCCACGGGATGGTGAGGACTCCGGTTGGTTGTTGTTGATCGGGTGAAAGGACTGAATATCTGTACTGCGGCTGTTCGGCGACAGCAGTGCTGGCCATGCAGGCGGATGCCATGGCTACAAGCATAGCGGTGGCGAGCACCGCAACGATCCGTTTCATAAAATTCATGGTTCTCATCCTCAGCCGAAGTCCCCCAAGCGATCCCTCTCCATGGGGGTGCTTCTCGCTCCATTCATGATATCGTGTCGTCTTAACTTTTGCAACTTTTTTTTAAAAATATTGATAAGATTGACAACATTTGTATCATAAAAATACATTATGTTGACCGGATTTACGGTCTATGCTACAATTTCATAACGGTTTTTAATAAATATTATGCAAACATTATCCCAGAGGGAAGTAAATCTCCATACTCATTCGAACTACTGCGACCATGCCGTAGGAAGCCTTACAGATTATGTGAAAGCCGCCCGGTTCGACGGCCGTCTATCCGTTTTGGGATTTTCAGAGCATATGCCGGTTCCAGGCGATCCCTACAAGGATGACATGCGCATGGCGCGCCTGGGGGCCTATGTGGCCGAGGTCAGGAACCTGGCCGGTACTGCCTCGGATCTGAAGATTCTATTGGGGGGTGAGTGTGAATATTTCCCATCCTTGCTGAAATTCTACCGCGAGGAGTTGTTGGGCAATTTGCATTTTGATTACTTGCTCTGCTCGATTCATCTTTATCATGACAGGTCGGAAAACCGGATGTGTTATGTGTCCCGTTCAAGGGATTTTCTTCCTTACCTTACTGAATATGTGGAAAATTACTGTGCAGCCCTAGAATCGGGCTTGTTCCTGTTCGGGTGCCATCCCGACCTGTACCTGTCCTCGCTCAGGGATTGGAACGATGATTTGAAAGCTGCTTCGCTCGACATCATCCAATGCGCCAAACAGACGGGGATCCCCCTGGAAGTGAACGGCACCGGATTAAGAAAACCGTTGATAGAGACCAAGCAAGGACCCAGGCACCCTTATGCCACCGAGGAGTTTTTCTCCCTCGCAGCCCTCCATGGGGCGAAGCTCTGTTGCAACAGCGATGCCCACGACCCCCACCTCGTCAACGGCCTGAGAACAGAAGGCCATGACAACGAGTGTTTCGCCCTGGCCGCTAAATTAGGTTTTGAATATGTCGATTGGATCTTGGATGACGAAAGAAGATTGCACAGTGTCGAACGCCATGCGAGTTCGATGAGATTAGCGGAAGGATCATGTACAAGCAAGACTCCTTCCGCCCCCTTCACAGTATTGGTACAAAGCTAACAACTTTCCACACTCTTGCATGCGACAATGTTGCATCCCAGCCCCAGGATGTCGGGGACCAGGATGTCTCCCAGTTTCACCGGGGTTTTGACGGTCGTGTTCCTGATGACTTCCATGCAGTCCAACAAGCGGCTCTTAGGGATCAGGGCATCGCTTCTGACCGGGAGCAGCGGCTCGTCGCCATGTTCCAGTTTCACCGTCGATGTGAAGATGCGCAACGGGAGAATGAACTCATCGGTTGCAAACTTCTTGCCGCGCTTGCAGGAAAAACCCTCGATGCTTTCGATGGCGCCAGGTTGTCCGATGACCCTGACCTCGCACCCTTGGGGGCAGACCGTGCAGGTGATGATCTTCTCCATTTATTTTTCCTCCTCGATCTGGATGGTCAATTGATCGCCGTCCGAAAATTGTCTTGGACTGACCGTGATGTGCTCCATCTCCCCAGGATTCACCTTGAACGCTTTTTTGGAGTAAATCTTTTTTCCGCCAGCAAAGGCGGAAATGACCACCTTCTTGCGTGGTTGGCTCGCCCTGAAAAACAACATCACATCGTTGCGTTGCGAGTCCAGCTTGATCCGCTGCGGGCAAATGTAACGGACATTTTGGCCGGGTTTGCACTCGACAACCCCTGCAACTGGTTCGGAAAGCCCGAGGGCGTGGCGGGCGGCATGCATGCCGGCGACCTTGCTCTCAAGCGAGACGTTGTCGACCAAGTCATTGACATGCACCACATTGCCGCAGGCAAAAATCGCTTCGGCCGAAGTCTGTTGGTATTGGTTGACCTCGGGTCCATTGGTGACCGCATTGATTGCGATACCGGCCGTCTTGGTCAGTTCGTTCTCCGGGATAAGCCCGACCGAGAGCAGCAATGTGTCGCACGGGACGAAGACCTCGGTCTCCTTTTTTGGCTGCATTCGTTCGTCCACTTCGGCGACGTACACCCCTTCGACGCGTTTGTTGCCGACGATGCGCGTGACGGTGTGCGACAGATAGAGCGGAATCGAGAAGTCCTCGAGGCACTGCACCCGGTTGCGTGTCAGCCCAGCCAAGTAATCCATGATTTCGACAACCGCCATCACTTTGGCACCTTCGAGTGTCAGACGACGGGCCATGATCATGCCGATATCGCCCGAGCCAAGGATCACGATGTTCTTGCCGACCATCTCGTTCTGGCGGTTGATCAAGCGCTGGGCTGTTCCGGCAGTGTAGACTCCGGCCGGTCTGGTGCCTGGTATCTGGATCTGGGCCCGGGTGCGTTCCCGGCACCCCATCGCAAGGACGATGCTCTTGGCTTGCACGCGGGTGATCCCAAAGGTGCTGTTGGAGCAGATCATGGTTCCGTTTTGATTCATGTCCAAAACAATGGTGTTAAGCAAGAATTGGACTCCGAGCGTGCAATCCTTGTCGATGAACCGGGCCGAGTATTCGGGACCGGTCAGCTCCTCTCCAAAGTAGGTCAAACCGAAACCGGGATGGATGCATTGCTGGAGGATGCCCCCCATGCTCTTGTCCCGTTCGATGATCACCACTTTGGCAGCCCCGGTCTCCTTGGCGGCCATGGCGGCACTCAAGCCGGCCGGCCCCCCCCCTATGATTGCCACATCGCATGTTATCTCATACATCTGCTGTACCTCGTCATTTCGCTTTTCTCGCCAGCATGGGAGAATCTTTCCAGTCTTTAACAATCGCTTCTTGCGGCACTCCCAGCTCCCTCGCCAGGATCTCGATCACCTTGGGACCGCAGAATCCGCCTTGGCACCTGCCCATGCCCGCCCTGAGTCGGCGTTTGATGGCATCCACGCTGGTGGCCGGGATGGAACTGTGGATCGCCCGAACAATTTCCCCTTCGGTGATGGTCTCGCACCTGCACACGACATTGGCATAGAGCGGATCGGCTTGGATGATCGCCTCCTTCTGGGCGATGCTCATCTCGTGGAAGCAGGGGATCGCTTTCCTGGTCGGGTCGAAATCCCAGTTGGCGGTGGCTTGCAGTCCGATCGACTGCAACACCTGCACGACATACTTGCCGATTGCCGCCGAACCGGTCAGCCCGGTCGACCGCACCCCCGAGATGTTGACGTAATGCTTCACGTCGTCGTAGGTGTCGATGTGCAATCCTTCCGGATTCCGGTTGGGGCGCAAACCGGCGAACTGCGTGATCGTGTCCCTGAAGTTGACATTCGGCACCAGCTTGCGCACATCGGCCATGATGCTGTCCAATCCTTCCCTGGTGGTCGAGGCGTCGTACTTGTCCTGGCCATCCTCGGCAGTCGGCCCGATGAGCATGTTGCCATGGGTGGTCGGGCACATGAGCTTGCCTTTGGTGAGTTTGGTCGGGATGGGGAGGACGATATGGTTGACCTTGCAAGAGGTGTTCTTGTCGAGGATGTAGAACTGGCCTTTCCTGGGATTGACGTAATAGTCGTTCTTTCCAACGAACGAGGCCACTTGGTCGCAAAACAATCCCCCTGCGTTCACGATGAAACGGGCTTCGATGAATCCTTTGGTTGTCTGGGCGCCAACGACTGTGCCGTCTTTGGTCTCTATGCCCGTCACCTCGGTGTCGAGTAGGAATGTCGCGCCGTTTTTCACAGCGTTCTCGGCGTACCCCACCACGAGCTGGAACGGATCGATGATGCTTTCCCTGGGGATGTACAACCCTCCTTTCACTTCGCTTGTGATGTTGGGTTCCATTTCCATGATCCGTTCTTTGGACAGGAATTCGACGTCGTAGACCCTGTTTTTAAAGGCCTTCTCCTTCAGCGCCGGCAGCATGCCGTACTGCTCGTCGGTGATGGCAGGGAGAATCGCCCCGATGCGTGAGAAGGGGACTTCCAAGTCGGCGGCGATGCTGTCGTACATGGGATTGGCCGCCACCACGAGTTCCGATTCCAAAGAACCCGGGCTGGCGTCATAACCGGTATGGATGATGGCGCTATTCGACTTGGATGCACGCCCACCGATGTCGGGATTCTTGTCGACAGCGATTACCGTGAGGTGATATTTGGTTAACTCTCTGGTGATGGAGCACCCGACTGCTCCCGAACCGATCACAAGGACATCTGCTTTCACAATGCCGCTCCTTGCCAATATTGTGTGGAATGTGTTGTATATATTACGACATTCATTCTTTTGATGACATCTTATTTCTAATTAAATAACATGTCAAGAATGAAATTAACGAAAACTAAAAATCCACATGAAGTTGGCAAAGAGTAGAAACTATCACTACTAATTCGTTACCCGATAGCACATGGGGGGTGTTTGTCAGACAGGAACCGGGGCTATGACGAACGATACCGAG
>CAZJAK010000105.1:2610-6345 GCA_964543935.1 uncultured Spirochaetaceae bacterium | reverse complement strand
TGCTCGGTTTCATCAATGTGTGGGGAGAATTCCTCTATGGCCGCACCTTGACCAACACGCCGGCAGCCCAAACCCTCGCCATCGGCATCACCTTCCTTCGGGATGAGGCGGCCTCGTGGCAATTCGGCCCGCTGTCGACGGCGATCACTTTGTCGATCATACCCCCGTTCATCATCTTCTTGGTGATGCAGCGCTATTTCGTCAAAGGCATCATCGAAGGGGCATTGAAGGGCTGAGCCACCATCGAATCTTATTGTGAATCCTGTACCTCATGTATTGAATCATTCCACCTTCGTTGGAATCAATCTTGCTTCTTCCAGTCGTGATGAGTATCTTTACTCCATACGGAGTGCAGTAAAAGGAACACATCATGCCAAAATCAGAAGCATTGTCATTCCATGATTTCTCAGCTACCAGAAACGATGGAAGCACATGTGACTTCTCTACTTTGCAGGGCAAGCCGGTCCTGATTGTCAATACTGCCAGCAAGTGCGGATTTACCGGGCAGTATGCCGGATTGGAAGAGTTGTATCGGACTTACCATGCCAGAGGTTTGGAAATCATAGCTTTCCCCTGCAACCAATTCGCCAACCAAGAACCTGGCAATGACAAGGACATCGCCGAATTTTGCCGCTTGTCCTATGATGTCAGCTTCCCGCTGATGGCCAAGGTCGATGTGAACGGAAAACAGGCCCATCCACTCTATGGTTGGCTCAAGAAACAGGCTCCTGGGACGCTTGGCTCGGCAATCAAGTGGAACTTCACCAAATTTCTTGTTTCCAAAGATGGTAAGACGGTCAAACGGTTCGCCCCGACGGTGGAACCCGCCGACTTGAAGCAAGACATCGAAAACGCGCTCTGAGTGCAGAACGACAGGGCCTAGATACTATTGGAGTGGGGGATATGAACAAGAGACATGCTTTGATGGGGGTGATGGTGGCGGTGGTGCTGTTGAGTTTGACTTTGGTGGGGTGCGCGACCTCGTCCTTTGCTGACGATCCGCTTGATCTGGTAAGCAGCTTGGACTTGCAGCGTTACCTTGGCAGATGGTACGAGATCGCCCGCTTCCAACATGGCTTCGAAAAGACTCTGGTAGGAGCGACGGCTGAATATGCCTTGCGCGAAGATGGCCGTGTCAGTGTGCTCAACAGTGGTTTCAAGCGCACCCTCGACGGCAAGTACACATCGGTCAACGCTGTTGCGTGGCGGCCGGATGACAACGTCCCGGGAGCTTTGAAGGTGAAATTCTTTGGACTGTTCACCTCCGATTACTTGGTCTTTGGGTTGGATGAGGAGAATTACCAATGGGCGCTGGTCGGTAACAACAACCGTGACTACCTGTGGTTCCTTTCCAGGACCCCGGAGATTTCCAGTGAATTGCTCGAGCACATGAAGGCGATTGCTGTCGAGCAAGGCTACGACATTTCCGAGCTGTACTTGGTCCCGCAAAAGGCCCGCTGAAACCAATGACAAGTAGAGCTACAGTATCCTCAGGCGCACCATCCGGTGCGCCTGAATTGTCAACAATATCTTGGGGATTTCATCCTGTCAGTTATGCACATGTGCATAAAATTATGCAGGAATGCATCCGAATGAGACGTCTGTACTGAAAAACCACCTTCTTAGGCCTATCACTAAGCATATCCAGCCTTGGCACACTTCATGCATGCTCCTCGTGAAACGGGAGGAACTACCGGATGGTGATGCAAACAATCGTGAAGAATGCCTTGGTGGCTGTGGGCGACGAACTGATCCCGTCTTCGATCTTGATTGCGGACGGAAAGATTTTTGGGATTGTCCGTTCATCTGAAGGTTTCGAAGCCGATACTGTCATCGATGCGCAAGGCTTGGCCGTATTGCCGGGATGCATCGATTCGCATGTCCACTTCATGGACCCTGGCTTCACTCACCGGGAGACCTTCGCCACCGGATCGCGCAGTGCTGCGGCCGGGGGGGTGTGTACGGTCGTCGACATGCCGTGTTGCAGCATCCCGTCGGTACGCGACTTGAGCAGCATGGATAATAAGCTGCGGGCAATCACCCCGCAAGGGTACGTCGACTTCGGCCTGTGGGGCGGGGTGACCGGTGAAGACGTCAGGCTGGGCAACCTCGCTCATGTCCAAAAGCAAGCGGATGCCGGGGTGATCGGTTTCAAAGTCTACATGACTCCCTCGGTACCGACCTATCCATTGGCCAACGATGCAGAACTGTTCGAAATATTCAAAACCGTGGCGAAGACCGGCTTGCCGCTGGGCATCCACGCCGAGAATTTCACCCTCTGTGATTATTATGTCCGGGCGGCCCGGGACACCGGAGTGTTGGAGGGTAACGCTTGGGAGAGAGCCCGCAACGTCATGGCGGAGAAAGTGGCCATCCAAATGTGCGTCACCTTCGCCGAGTACACTAAAGCGCGCATGCATGTGGTCCATTTGAGCAGCGGGACTGGCGCATGTGTGATCGAGGATGCCAAGAAACGTGGTTTGCAGGTAACCGCCGAGACGTGCCCCCATTATTTGTTGCTCGACGGGCGCGAAATGTTGGACAGTCTGGGCGCATTGGCCAAGATCGCCCCTCCGATGCGCATCAAAGCCGAAGCCGACCTGTTGTGGGAAAAAGTCCTCAACCATACGATCGATTTCATCGCCACCGATCACGCCCCATACGAAGTCGCCACCGAGAAAGCAGCTCAGGGGATGAACATCTGGACCAGTTTCCCCGGCATCCCGGGAGTTGAGACAATGGTTCCGCTGTTGGTGAGCGAAGGTTACAACAAAGGCCGCATCGGACTGCAGCGCTTGGTGGATTTGTTGTCGCGCAATGCCGCCATCCATTACGGATTGTATCCGAAAAAAGGAGCGATGGAGATTGGCTCCGATGCCGACCTTACCTTCATCGATTTGGAAAAAAGATGGACGATCGATCGTAACGCGATGCAAAGCATGGCAAAGTACACCCCCTTCGATGGAATGGAATTGAAGGGAAAAGTCATGAAAACCATGGTCCGGGGAAAACTTGTCTTCGATGACGGGCGTTTCCCGCAGGGCCCCGGGTATGGGCAGTTCATCAAACGGCAGACTATCTCAAAGCTGCCGAATGTCATAACATACTAAAAAGGGAGAAGAACATGAGAAAACTGGTTGTGTTCGTTTTCGTGGCTCTCATGCTGCTTGCCGGGGCTTTCAGCCCGTTGTCGGCACAGGGTGGTTCGGAACAGACAGCTTCAAAACCGATGGAAATCGCTTATGGGCATGGGTTCATGCCGGAAACGCCCCAACACAAAGCCGCGTTGCGCTTCAAGGAGATGGTGGAGAAGGAGACCAACGGAAGGATCATCGTGAATGTGTTCCCCTCCAGCCAGCTCGGTCAAGCATCCGAGATGTTCGAAGGTCTGCAGATGGGAACCCAAGAAGTCACCCTCGTTCCGACCGCCCGCATCAGCGGATTTGCCCCTCAGTTGCAGTTGTTCGACCTTCCGTTCTTGTTTCCCGACCGCGAGACAGCGTATGCCCTGATGGACGGCAGTGTAGGGGAATACCTGTTGAAAACCCTCGATGCCAATAACGTGGTGGGAGTGGCCTACTACGAAGATGGTTTCAAGAATTTCACATCACGCTACCCGCTCTCGAAACTGGAAGACTTCAAAGGGCGCAAATTCCGGACAATGGAGAGCCCCATCATCATGGAGCAGTTCAAGTCGATGGGAGCCAATCCCACCCCGGTAGCATTTTCCGAGGC
>CAZJAK010000105.1:0-2510 GCA_964543935.1 uncultured Spirochaetaceae bacterium | reverse complement strand
GAGCGCAACCGGTTGTACGATGTGATGGCACCGGTGTACAAGTTGGCCGAGTCGGTCGTCGGCAAAGAATTGATCGACATGGCTTTGGCTGCCGTGAAGCAAAAATGACGTACGATGCAAAACATCGCCGGGAACTCCCGGCGATGTGTGCATGTCCGGGAGGTGTGGCTCCATGTTCAAGCGATTGTTGGAAAAAGTTGAATACACGGTGTTGGCAACCCTCATGCTGGGCACGACGGTGTTGTTGTTCATCAACGTCGTCATGCGGTATCTATTCGGTTCCGCGCTATTCTGGGTTGAGGAAACATTGCGCTATTGCATAGTATGGATCACCTTCCTTGGCATTGCGACCTGCGTCAAGGAAAACTCCCACATCAGTCTGGACTTTCTCATGCTGATAATTCCCGGTAAAACCCGTCGGATACTCGCTCTGGTCCTACACCTCCTCGCATGTGCCGCATCTGCCCTCCTTGGATATCTGGCTCTCAGGTTCACGATCGATACGTTTGTGGCCAAACAACTCTCTTCGACGATCGGGGGATTCCCGATGTATGTCGTCTATTCATGCATGCCGTTGGGATTCTTCGTTGCCTCTGGTCGATCGCTACAAAAATTCTGGCAAAGCTTGAAGCGCACCCCTAGAGCATCTGCCGCCCAACAAGGCTGACAAGGAGGGAGCACCATGGTAACCGTGTTGTTTTCGATATTGGGAATCGGTTTGGTCATCGGCATGCCGGTGTATTCCTCATTGGCAATCTCCTCGTTGGCGGCCTTGGCCATCTCCACTTCGATTCCGTTGGAGGTGGTGGCCCAACGGATGTTCGCCGGGATCAATTCCTTTACCCTCATGGCTGTCCCCTTCTTCATTTTCACGGCGAATGTGATGAGCAAGGGCGGCTTAGCCCCCCGTATCGTGAAGTTGTCAAACGCGCTGGTAGGGCATGTCAATGGTGGCCCGGCCTTCACGGTGGTCCTTTCTTGCATGTTCTTGGGAGCTGTTTCCGGTTCTGCTCCCGCCACGGTTGTCGCCATCTGCACGCTGATGCTCTCCATGATGGTGGCGGCCGGCTACAGCCAAGCTTTCTCAATCGGATTGATCATGGCTTCCGCGTCGGTAGCGGTGATCATTCCTCCGAGCATCGGTATGATCGTGTACGGTTCGGTGACTGGTACCAGCGTCGGGGAATTGTTCGTAGCCGGATTCTTGCCGGGTGTCGTGTATGGTGGATCCTTCATGCTGCTCAGTTATGTATATGCCCGCATAAAACGGCTTCCTTTGGCTAACAGGGCGACTCGTACCGAATTATGGGCCGCCTTCAAGCAAGCTTTGTTCGCCCTGGGCGTCCCCATCGTGATCATTGGCGGTATCTACGGAGGCATTTGCACTCCGACTGAGGCCGCCGGCATTTCTGCTGTCTACGCCATCATTGTCGGCATGTTTGTCTATAAAGAAATCACATGGAAAGATCTGGTCAAAGTTGCCTACGACTCGGCGGTCGGGACCGCGCAAGTGATGGTTATCCTAGCCGGTGCAGGAGTGTTCGCTTGGGTGATGACCCGTTTCCAAGTCCCAGCAATGCTTACCGAAGCGGTCATGTCGTTGGGAACCAGCCGGTTCGCCATCCTCATGATGATGAACTTGATTTTGTTGTTGGCCGGCATGTTCCTTGATCCCGCATCCATTCAGACCATCATGTCGCCGTTGTTCCTACCGGTTGCTCTGACAGTTGGTGTAAACCCGGTCCATTTGGGAATCGTGATGGTGGTCAACGGAGCCATCGGCATGTTCACTCCGCCATTCGGATTGAACATGTTCGTAGCCTCGGGAGTCACCGGCATTCCGTTGAGCAATCTGATGAAGACCGTTTGGCCTTGGATCGTGACGAGTCTGGTTGCACTGTTCTTAATCACCTATGTACCTGGGATCGCCATGCTTTTACCCGATCTGCTCTACCGCTGATCACGTGTTGATGCAGACTCAAGTCTTTATGAATCGATTAGCTGTCCATTGTGAATCCATATGGTATACTCCCTGCAGAGCGGGGGAAAGGAACCATGCTGATGGACAAGAACGTTGACTTTGGCGATATCGATGTCGTCAGCCTGATGGAAGCCAGTTTCGACGGGATCATGCTGTGCGACGCCAAAGGCAGGACTGTGTTCGTCAACAGTTCCGCCGAACGGATCATGGGTATCGACGGATGTGAGTTCGTCGGCCATGACTCTGCCGAGTTGCAAAGCTCAGGGGTGATCACCCACGCCACCTCGGTAGATGCCCTGCGGACTGGCAAGCCGATGACGGTGTTGCAAACTTATAAGAACGGCAACACAGCCGTGGTTACTAGCAACGTGGTGCATGTGCATGGCAAACCGACCTACGTCATCATCAACATCCGCGACGTCACGCTCTTGCCCGACTTGCCCCTCCACAGCAATGGCAAAGATTCCTCCACTGTACATGTGTGCAACAGCGAAAGCATGAAAAAGGTCTTCGACATCCTCAGGACCGT
>CAZJAK010000104.1:0-6393 GCA_964543935.1 uncultured Spirochaetaceae bacterium | reverse complement strand
GCGAGTTGCCGTATTCGATGTTCGATGTCACCGCCTTGGTTGTTGGCAAACCGTGCTTGTGCCTTTCCGCCTTGTGTGTGTCGCGCGGTACACTGCGCGATTTCTCGGGCGAGCTGTTGATGGTGTATGGTGACGGTAGCCATGAGTCAGTCATAACCGACCAGCGCTGGTCAGTCTTGGATGGACAGCCGATCGTCGGCATGGGGCCACCCTATCGCCATTTTTATCAGGCAGGTCCGGAACATTGGAATCTGGAGCTTGAACCGGTCGGGTGGCATACCTGCGCTTTCGATGGCAGCGGGTGGGACGCTGCTCTGAGCTTGAATCGGTACACCATGCCGCTGGTTGGACAGCCGGTCCTTCCGGTCACGTACATTCCGGTGGCTCCCTGTGCCCGCCACAACGTGGACGGTCTTGGCGAAGTGCTCGATTTCGGGTGCACCCACGTCGGTTCACTCCAGGTCAGTTTCCATGCTGAATCCCCCGGTCAAGCGACAGTGCTGGCTTCTGAGGAACTGGATGCGACCACTGGCGCACCCCTTTTTGAAACCAGAACGAAAGTGGTCTATCTGGAACGGTGGAAGTTTGGGGACGGTTATTCCCAAGGGATGAATTTCGGTTACCGGGGTTTCCGCTATGCCATGGTGGTTCACGATAAAGCTGTGCAGGTACGAGTGAACTCCATGGCGTTGCGTTACCCCCAGGCTGGCCCCACTGCAAGATTCGAATCCTGCGACCCTGTCTTGGACAGAGTGTGGAAATTTTGCGCCGACAGCGCATTGGCAGTCAACATAGATCTTTATCAGGATTGTCCGACTCGCGAACGGGGGGCGTATGAAGGCGACAGTCATGTCCAAATGCTGTCGCACTTCAATGTCGAAGCCGAATTCAGTCTGGCCCGCCACACGATGGGCTACCTGTTGGATCATCCTGAATGGCCGATGGAATACGGATTGTCCATGCCGGCCATGGCACGACTGTATCAGATGTATAGCGGTGATACGGCTGCGGTTGGTAAGTGGTGGAGTGCCTTGCGGCGAAAACCATTGCCCTGCCTGCTCCCGAACGGATTGTATGACACCACCGACTCTGCATCGAAACGGGTCATGGTCGATTGGCCGGCAGTGTATCGAGATGGATATGAATTCGGTCCTTGCAACACCGTCGCCGAATGTTTTCAATACCATGCCCTGATGAATTTGGCCGAGCTTGCTGCAGATCTTGGGCATACCGGTGATGCAGCACGGTTCCGCCTTGAGGCGGCTCGCTTGCGTGATGCGGTCGAGACTTGGCTGTTCGATACCGACAGCGGTTTGTATGTCGACTCTCTGGCAAGCGGGCACAGTAGCCTGCATGCCAACCTGTTCGCGCTGGCTTTCGGTTTAGCGACCGGTCCGAAGGCCGCTGGCATTGGTGCCTATGTGGCTTCCAAAGGAATGGTGTGCAGCCCCTATGTGGCCCAATTTTTGCTTGAGGCTTTGTTCAAGGTAGGTCGGGCCAAAGATGCGATCGACCTGATGGTCGCCCGGACCATGCACTCGTGGAACCACATGATGGACAGCTTGTCGGCTACTGTCGTGACCGAGGCCTGGGATCCATCGGAAAAACCAAACATGAGCAACGCCCACCCATGGTCGAGCGCTCCGGCCAATATCATTCCACGCTGCTTGTTCGGAATTCGCCCTACTGCCACAGGATTCAGCGAGGTGTCGATTTGTCCCGCGGTAGGAGACCTGGATTGGGCTAGGTTGGAACTTCCGAGCGTGCGGGGGTTGCTGACCGTGGAATTCAAGCGTCGCGATGGGCTGCTCGATGTCAGGTGTTCCATTCCAGCGAACATGCGGGCGACGTTAAGTGCGGCGCAATCGCAGAGTGCGTTCAAGTTGGGTCCGGGAGACCATTCAGTCGTGTTGCCTTATTCCTAATCAGGCTGCCAGGGTTGCCCAAACCGTCAGATTCCCGTATGGTCAAGGCATGCGGTATACGACAGTATTGTTCGATCTGGACGGAACGTTGATGGATACGTCCGAAGGCATTTTTGCTACTGCCAACCATGCGATGACGAGCTTGGGATTCGCTGCCGTCGATGAGGTGAGCCTGAGAAAATTCGTTGGCCCCCCGTTGGCGGATTGCTTCAAGACGGCGTGTCGTTTGGAAGATTCCTCCATACCGGCAGCCATAGAACTCTATCGTGCCCGCTATGGTGAGAAGGGCTGGTCGCAAGCACGGCCCTATGCGGATGTGTCCGAGACCTTGACGGCCTTGCGTTCTGGCGGAGTGAAGATGGCCATCGCCACATTGAAATTGGAGAGCGAAGCCCTCAAGATTGCCGCTCATTTCGGACTCGAACCGTTCATGCAGGCAATAGTCGGATCGGATCACTCGGGCAAACTCACGAAAGCCGATCTCATCTCGATTGCCCTGTACAGGATGGGTGTTGTCGACAAGAGCTCAGCCCTCATGGTCGGCGATACCGAGCACGATTATCTCGGTGCAGTGCAAGCCGGAGTCGATTTTATCGGGGTCGATTATGGTTTCGGATTCACCAAGGGTTTGGTTGTGCCCCCTCGGACCGGATGGATCGCGATGGTCGATTCAATTGCACGCATTCCTGGCTTGGTTTTCGCTTGACTCGAGTGCATGCTGCATCCTGGCGGCCAGTTCGCGGTAGGCGTGGGCATTCTGGACAATATCGGCAATCTCTGCTTCGGTGAGCGACCGGACAAGCTTGGCCGGGGAACCCATGATGAGGCTCTCCGGAGGAAACGTCTTGCCGGGCGGTACCAAGGTTCCGGCAGCCACTATCGAACGCGGGCCGATAGTGGCTTCGTCGAGAACGACAGACCCCATGCCGATCAAGCAGTCATCCCCGATCGTACAGGAGTGCAAGACCGCAGCGTGGCCGATGGTCACTCTCTGGCCGATCACTGTCGGTTTGGCACCAGCGACATGGATGACGGCATTGTCTTGGACCGATGAATCGTTGCCGACCGTGATTGAGGCGATGTCTGCCCTGATGGTGGCATGGAACCAGACCGAGGAGCCCGGCCCGAGACTGACAGCTCCAATGATCGAGCTGTCGGGTGCGATGAATGCTGCCTGTGCCGTGTCGGGGCACAATCCGTCGAACTCCATGATCATCAGTGTCTCCTGACCGGTTCTAAGCCGGTGGCAGGATTGTAGGGATGTCGGCGAGTGGCTGTCAATATCGATGGTGCCGATAATCCTGCAATCGGTTTGCCAACCCTTGCCAAGGTTGGGCGCTGCGTTTACCATGGCTGGCAACAGGGGAGGTCAGTCGTACACCATGGAAGTGAAGATCATCGGCATCACCGGAGGCTCGGGTTCGGGGAAATCAACGATCGTGCGCAAGATTTCGGAGGTCGTATCCGACTTCGTGTTCATCCCTCAGGACAATTACTACCGTTCTGCGGAATACATCAGCAATGAGAACATCACTGCCTATAATTTCGATCACCCCGATGCATTCGATACCGAATTGCTCCACAGACATCTGACGCTGTTGAAACGGGCTCAAGCCATCGACATGCCGCAATATGATTTCGTCCATCACCGCCGCAAGGAACAATCGGTCAGGATCGAGCCGAAACCGCTGGTGATCATCGAGGGTTTGATGGTGCTGTACGACCGGACGATCCGGGATTTGTTGGATTTGAAGTTGTATGTCGACACTCCCGACGATATCCGTTTCATCCGCCGTTTAAACCGGGACATGAGCGAACGCGGCCGCACGGTCGAATCGGTCGTGAAGCAGTACTTGGAGGTCGTCCGTCCTGGTCATTTCAATTTCATCGAACCGACCAAAGAGTTTGCCGACTTGGTGATTCCTGAAGGGGGCTACAATGAGAATGCCCTGAAGGTGTTGATCACCTTCGTCAAGGACATCTCACGTTCAGTGTAATGCCGGCACGATTGGAATCAGGATTGTCCGTCGTGCTCATCCAGGGGTGGCCCTGGAGGTGTTCGGCGATGTTTCTTGAACACTACATAGCCGGTACGGACAGCCCGCCAGCTGAATTGTTCTGGAACAGGATCCTCTCCACCCATGAAGAACAGGTGCGTGCAGCGGGTGATCCTGGCCACGCCCAATACGGATCCCTTGACTATTCCGTGGCGCCGCACCGCTTCGAGCATGTAAGCGGAACACGAGGGCCGGTACAAGCAGGACGGGGGGAATAACGGGGAGATGGCGAAGCGATAGAGATGGGTCGGAAGCAAGTACAACTCCCGCAGCAGGCCAGATAGACGCGAAGGACGTTTCTCCATGGCTTCATCATAGGTGTTGGCCCCATGCTGTGCAAGCACCGCGTGAAGACAGGGCGCTTGTCCGATTATTTTTTTGAAAATTTTCTTCTTCATGCCCGCTTGATGTTTGACTAACGGGATATGAAATTGGTATAGTATGCCGTCTTAAGTGAAAAAGATGGAGGGATACTCATATGGCAGCTGGAATTTCCAAGAACGCTCGGCGTGAAGGCGAAAAAGTGTTGACAAGCCGCTGGGGCGGCGTCATCAAGATGAAGTCCATTTTTGAAAATGGAAAGCTCCGCCACGTCGCATATTGCGAGAAGAGCGGCAATACTGCACGCAAGCCCAAGGATTTGATGTAATCTGAACCGGTTGTGTGAATGGGGCCTGTACACTGTGCAGGTCCTTTTTTATTGCGTGAAGCTCTCGGACATTCGGTACATGTCCCGAAGGAGGCTGCGGTATGAGTGATGTCATCGGAACTATCGTGCTGAAACCAGGTAAGGAAAAAGCACCAGAGCGCCATCATCCATGGGTTTTCAGCAAAGCAGTCGACGAGTCCTCAGCCGGATTCGATGAGCCTGGTCTGGTCAGGGTGGTCGACGCTTCTGGCCGGTTCATCGCGTATGGGTGGCATGACAGAGCCAGCCATATCCCATTGCGGTTGTTGAGTTGGGACGAGCAGGTGGTGCCCGACCATACTTGGTGGGCTGGTATGCTTAAAGCGAGTGTAAAACGAAGGTTCGATTGGTTCAGCCGCCACGACAGGGCCACCAATGCCTTCCGGTTGGTGCATGGTGAAGCCGACATGCTGGCAGGATTGGCGGTGGACCTCTATGGAAGTACTATCGTCGTGCTCATCTCCGCGAGGATCGCGTGGGACCATCGTGGCATCATCGTGAAGACACTGGACAGTCTGCTTCATCCCCAGCTCATCATAGTGCAGACCGACCGGTCGTTCACGAGGATTGAACGGATTCCAGAAACGGTCGAAGCTTACCGCCCGGGCCATGTGCTTGCTGGCGAAGTGCCAGTCGAACCAATCACATTCATGGAAAATGGCCTTCTCTATTCATTCATCCCCGCTCTCGGGCAAAAGAGCGGACATTTTTGCGACCAACGAGAAAACAGGATCTCGGTTGCGCCGCATGCCTCGGGAGAGCGGGTTCTTGACTTGTTCTGCTATAGCGGGGGGTTCACCATGAACGCCCTCAGGGCAGGGTGCGTGGCGGTGGATGCGGTAGATTCATCACAAGGGGCGTTGGATATGTTGCGTGCCAATATCGAAGCCAATGTGTCGGCCAACAAATTGGCAGCGGATGCGCTCGGTAAGGTGAATGCGATTCGATCTGATTCGTTCGAATACTTGCGGTCGATTGAGACAGGGCTTTACGGACTGATCATTCTCGATCCCCCCAAGCTGGCCAAAACCCAAAGCCAGGTGGACGGTGCCATGAAAGCATATAAGGATATCAACAGGGTTGCCATGGGGAAAGTTCGCCAAGGTGGTCTTGTCGCCTCTTTTTCCTGTTCCGGAGCCATCTCTCGGGAGCAGTTCAATACCCTGTTGGCTTGGGCTGCCAAAGATGCAGGCAAAGAAGTGCAGACGGTGCGGCACCTTGGTCAGCCTCTCGATCACCCCATCCGCCTTTCCTTTCCCGAATCAGAATATCTTAAAGGATGCCTCCTAAGGGTTTTGTAATGTAATTGCCTTGGCTTGTCTGGCTTTTGTGGAGAAAGCGCATGCCATGGAAATCGAAAAAGTTCCGATTTTCATTTTCGTTTCGACATCCTTCAGTTGAAAAGCCTCTTTTGTGGTGGTAACCTGTGCACAAAAGGCCTGCAGGGGCTTTGTGAACAAACAGAATCACCTTTTTTTCTGTATCGGAAGATTTGACTTTGTGTTATAGTGGTGTTGTATAATGTATCGACAGAATGTGTCCATGAGGAGGAAACCCGTGAAACGTTTTTCAAGTGGTATTATCACGGCATTGCTGGTAGCACTGCTTGCTTTCTCAATTGTAGGTTGCCGAACCACAGAGAAGGTCGAGGAGATTGCGCCAGTAGCTCCGGTGTCCGTTCAGGTAGGACCAACGGAAGCCGAAGTTCAGGCCGCCGCAGCTG
>CAZJAK010000103.1:0-6397 GCA_964543935.1 uncultured Spirochaetaceae bacterium | reverse complement strand
CTCACTCACTTCGATATGATCCACTTCATATTCACTTTCATCACGCAGGTTTTTTGAGATCCTGCACCCCATTTTCCCACCAGCACCAAGTATCGCAATCTTCACCATGCAAGCCTCCCGACGTGCAGAAAACATGACATCATTGTGTGCTTCAGCATCTCATGAAAAAGGTCAAATGTCAAACATTTTATAATAACTGCCATAAGATAGGTGAATTCTAACGAATTCTATCGATAATGATTTATTTAGAGAGAAATAATGAGAAAAATAAAGCAGACATAAAACATTTGACAACTCGAAATTTGTATGGAATACTACTCGTGCTTGGCATGGAATTCGATTCACCCAATCCGAGACCAACAGTCGAACGGAAAAGTGAAAGTCGACCCTGATGATTGGACGAGCTGGATTCGATAACAAGACGGTGCCTGCCTTGATGGCGGCAATCAAAGCATAGGTCGTCGGCGGGGAGCCGGCGAAAAGGGAGAACGATCATGAAAAGAATCGTGTTGCTATCATTGGTTCTGGTCCTCTCTTTCGGCATGCTGTACGCTAATGCTCAAAGCGAACAGAAAGTAGTCGAAACAGTGGTATTGAAGCTTGGTCATGGAGCTCAGCCAACTCATCCTCTTCAGTTGACCTCCGAGCGGTTTGCGGCTGAAGTGAAAGAGAAAACTCAAGGTAGGGTCGAGATACAAGTGTATCCCAACATCCAGCTTGGAGAAGAGCGTGCAATGGTCGAGGGTCTGCAACTCGGCACAGTTGATTTCGTGATCACCTCCACCGGCCCGACCGTCAGTTTTGTACCCGAGACCGGCGTAATCGATCTGCCGTTCTTATTCACCTCTTCCGATCATGCCTATAAGGTGTTGGATGGTGAAATCGGACAGAGCCTGTTGGCAAAGTTCGAACCCAAGGGAATCATCGGGTTGTCCTTCATGGAGAATGGTTGGAGAAGCATCTCTGCTAACAAGAAGATCGTTGTTCCTGCTGACCTGAAGGGACTTAAAGTCAGGACGATGCAGAACAAGGTCCATATGTCGGCATTCTCTGCGCTTGGCGCTTCCCCGCTTCCGATGGCTTGGGGTGAGGTGTATACCAGTTTGCAGCAAGGTGTCATCAACGGTCAGGAGAACCCGCCGGTCATCCTCGCCACCAACGCATTGTGGGAAGTCCAAAAGTTTTATGCCCTCACCAGGCATTTCTATACCCCCTATTTGTTCTTGATGTCCAAGTCCACCATTGCGAAGGTATCTGCTGAAGATCTGGCAATCATTAAAGCTTCAGCAAAAGATGCGACCGCCTATCAGCGCAAATTGATGCAGGAGCAAGAGAGCGGTTATCTCGACACTCTTAAAAAGAACGGTATGGAAGTGTATGATGTAGACCGCTCTTTGTTCCAAGCGGCCACAAAGGCAGTGTATGATGAGTATCAGAGTGTGTATGGGAAAGATTTGATCGATAAGATTATCGCTTTGGGCAAGTGATTGCTGCGTTTTCACCTAACGTAAGTAGACCGGGTGCCCTCGAATTGAAAGGGGGCATCCGGTTTCATGATTCACGGGGGAGTGCGATGAAAGGTAATCGGTTGAAGACAAACTTGAGAGTGTTCCGTAGCATCTTGAACAAGGTCCAGGATGTGTTGGCCATTGCGATGCTCATCGTGCTGTGCGTGGTGGTGTTCCTGCAAGTGTTTTTCAGGTACGCATTGAATTCCCCCTTGGCGTGGTCGGAAGAATTGGCGAGGTTTATGTTCATATGGTTGGTTTATATAGGTGCCGCAATCGTGTTGCGGACCGATTCCCACATGAGCCTTGATTATTTTGTCAACCTGACGCCCGAGAAATTCAGGGTGGTGGTCGACATCCTTGGGAAAATCATCGTCTCCATGTTTCTAGTATTGGGTATTCGAGAATCGTTCACCATCATTCGGATCACAATGCCACAACTGTCGCCTTCCTTGGACATCCCGATGGGATTGATTTATCTCGCTCTTCCCGTCTCTTTTGTGTTGATGTTACTTGATTTCGCCACAAGAATCGTGCTTGGACTCAGGCAGGGAGATAATTGATCATGACGCTCATACTGTTCGCAAGTTTCTTCCTTTTATTAGTCATGAATGTGCCGATTGCATTCTCCCTGTTCATCTCCTCCACGTTGGCTTTGATCTATGGCGGGATCCCGTTGGTGGCGGTAGTGCAGCGAGCGGTGACTGCGACCGATTCGTTCGTGTTGTTGGCAATCCCATTCTTTATGTTCGCGGGTAATCTCATGGGGGCTGGAGGGATTTCCAACCGCTTGATACAGCTCGCCGATGCTTCGGTCGGCTGGATCAAGGGTGGGCTTGCCCATGTGAACGTGTTAACCAGCATGCTGTTTGCCGGAATCACCGGATCGGCAGTAGCGGATACTTCCTCCGAAGGGGCAATCATCATACCGGCCATGAAAAAAGCCGGTTATGATGCTGATTTTTCGGTTGGAGTGACCTGCTGCTCTTCGGTTATAGGAGTGATCATTCCACCAAGCATCCCGTTTGTGCTGTATGGTGTGGTCACGGGTGTTTCGATTGGGAAATTGTTCTTGGGAGGGTTCATTCCAGGAATCTTGGTGGGTTTGTCGCAGATGGTCATTTCCTATTATTTAGCCAAAAAGCACAATTACGGGACAATCACTAAATTCAGTTTCAAGAATCTCTATCGAAGCTTCCTCTCGAGTTTCTTCGCAGTGATCATGCCCTTGGTGATTGTCGGTGGGATTTCGTTCGGAATCGTGACACCGACCGAAGCCGCAATTTTAGCCACCGCATACGCATTGATCATCGGTTTCTTCGTATATAAAGAGCTGAACTTGAAGATGATGCCAAAATTGTTGCTTGATTCGGCCAAAATGACTGCGATCGTCATGTTCATGATCGCAGGGGCTTACATGTACGGATGGGTGATCACCAACGATCAGATTCCTCAGAAGATTGTTCAGTTTGTCTCGAGCCTTACCTCAAGTCCCCAACTGGTGCTTGTCATGCTGGTAGTGGTGTATCTGATAACAGGCATGTTCCTCGATCTCGGGGCTGCCATCATATTGTTATGTCCGATTTTTTTCCCGCTTACCCAAGCGATGGGTATAGATCCGTTATTCTTCGGGATAATTACTGTCATCGCGTTAGCAATTGGTTTGGTGACACCTCCAGTGGGGGCCTGTCTGTTCATAGCTTGCAAGATAGGGAATGTTCCTCTAATGGCTGGAGCGAAAGCATCGCTTCCATTCATCTTGGCGATTGTCGGGTTGCTGGTGTTATTCATCCTCTTCCCGCCCATCGTGCTGGCCTTGCCAAATGCCTTGATGTGATTTTTCCGATTGATCCAGTAGACGAAGAAAAGTCCTCCAAATTTGTAATAATCAATAACAAATTGTCTTGATTTCACACCCCTGCGGTGGTACGGTTGGTATAATCTTTTCGCTACCACCACTTCGGATCACAGTGGATTGATCGATTGTGAAATACAGGATTTGGAGGACCGGCATGGGGGAATGCCTGCGAATTTCTTGCTGTGGCGATAACCGCATGGGATTGCTGGATGGACAGGTCGCCATAGCGAACCATTTGGCGTTGCCTCTGGTGGATGCAAGCTATGCTTCGTGCGGTGTCGACATCTCGGCACTGAGCGTCAACGAGGTCAAGCGTACAGTCGTCCCGCTTATGAAAGAACAGGGCGTCGGGGTGGCCTCCCTTGCCGCTCCGATCGGGTATCAAACCATCTCTGATGGAGCGGCCTTCACCGAACAACTCGAGCAATTGCGCCATGTCTGCGACCTCGCCGATACTCTTGGTTGCCGATGGATCCGGGTGGGGACCTTCTGTCCCGACGGGAGCTTGGGGCACCAGGACGCCTCTTTGCAGGTGTTTGACTGCTTGACCAAGGTGGTTGAAGTCTGCCGGATCAACGGCATGCGCGTGTTGGTCGCCAACCATCATGGTCATTTCGCCTCCACTTCCGAGCGTTGCAAGCGCTTGGGCGACTATTTCGGTTCCAACAACCTCCAATTCGCCTTCAGCTTCGCCGAGTTCCTGCAAGCTGGTTTCAAACCGTTGTGTGCCTATAAGCAACTCGAGGCTTTCATCGCATGTTTCCAAATCGATGATTACTCGATCAGAGCCCAGCATAGCGTTGCCTGTTGCACCGGCGACGGATGGGTGGCCGAAGTGGTGCAACTGGCCTGTTCGAACGGATTCTCAGGGTGGTTGAGCATCCCTTTGAGAAGCGAGGGGTTACCGGGTATGCGCGAGGACTTGTCTGCCCTCCAGCGCATCTTGGAGAACAGGACTCAATCCAACACACTGCAGTGATGTATATCCAAATGGCGTTGCTCGGTCATAGGTCTTGCAACAATTCCAGCTTGCGGTCGGTCACCAAGATCGCCGCTCCGATGGCTCCACTGTAAATGTCCAACGAGCTTGAGGTGATGGAAACCGCTCCGACGGGTGAGTCGAATGATGGGTTTGCCATCAAGTCTTCAGCGATGAAAGGCACCAGTTGCTTGAACGAGCGCTCGATCGGTCCACCGATGATGATTCGTTCGGGATTGAGCAGCTTGATGATGTTGCCTATGGCGATGGCCAAAGCATGGGCAGTCTCTTGCAGCACCCCGATCACAATCGGATCGTTGGCTTCGGCAAGGGCGGAAATCACCTCCAGGGTGATGTCCTCCTTGCGGCGGTAGATCGACCATCGGTCGTTCGTCTCGGGTCTGACGACAACCCGGGCACGCACTTCCCGTTCGATTTCTTTGCCCGTGGCATACATCTGCAGGCATCCGCGTCGGCCACAATTGCAGGGGCGTCCATTGAGATCGATGGTCGTATGGCCGATCGATCCCGCCCCATGGCGAGCGCCGTGTATGATTTTTCCCCCGCTGAAAATCGCGGAACTGATTCCGGTGCCCAGCCCGATATAGACCATGTCTTGTAAACCCTTGCCGCTTCCGAAACGGTGTTCGGCCAGTCCGCTGGCTTGATGGCGGTTCATCACCCGGACCGGGATACCCAACGCTGCGCTGAGTAAAGCCCCCAACGGGATGTCGGTCCACCCGAGGTCGGCAATGTGGACTATCATGCCCGTTTCCTCGTCAACCAGCCCGGGGGTGCCGATTCCGACACTGCCCAGCATCCGGTTGCCGCACAGCGTGCGCATATGGCGCAGGCCGCTGAGCAAGACACCCACATAATTCTCTGGTGTCAGGTCGTCTACTGACTCGGTGTGGCGGTACACGACGGTCCCGAGGAGATCGATGGCGGCGAAGTACCACAACGGCTGATGGAAAACTGCTCCCACCGCCAGCCATTTGGAAGTGTCCAAGACCAAAGGATGGCCAGGGCGTCCGACAGACCGGTTGGAATCGTCTTCGGGGTAGGAAGAGGCTTCGGCGATCAGGCGAAGCTCGAACAAGCGATTGGCAATCTGGCTGGCTGTGGTGCGGCTGAACCCCAACCGCTTGGCGATATCGGCCCGCGAGGGTGGGGGACTGCTTTGTTCTATGGCTTCGAGCATGTTCTTGCACTTCATGAATTCCATGTCGTCGAAACGCATGGATAAAGTGTATCACCGCGCTGTACTGCTGTATAGACAAAACTACACGAGCAATGTACATACGGAGCATGCAGTAATAAATAATTGCAGTAAAAAGATTAAAGTATCAACCTTTCTTGGAGGTTGAGAGAAACTTGCCGAACGTCGCTGTCGCTTTGATATGATAGGTACCGTTTTGGACTTCGTCGCGGGAAGGGATGGCCTGCAACATGCATATGCCACGGGGGCATATTTGTTTGCGTACAAAGCGGCTGAACGTCCTGAAAAAGTCCTCATTACTAGGGAACATGGTGTTCACTGGATAAGGGAACAACTTGATGATTTCGATAGCGTAACTCTTCACCGCCCTCCATTCATGGCCGAAATGGCTTAACAGGACCAACATGCTGTTCATCACCGTATAGCCAAGATTGTATCCGAATCCATCGAGGAAAGCCTCTTCGATCATCCCGATCAATCCCAAATCTTTGATTTCATCGGAATAGCTCCCGGCGGTCAGTGTGTCGAACTCCTCCATCAACCTGAAGGAATCGTTGATCTCGAACAGGCCGGATTCTTCCAAACCAGCGGCATAGCGGCTTCTCTTCGATGGTGGAGGGACCGGCCAAGCGGGCAACTCATACTGCCGGTCCGCATCTTTCACCGTGTATGACGCTTGCATGCTGGAGATTTTATCGACGAAGGCCTTTTCTATCGAACGCAAGGTCTCGAGATTGGTCCCCGTCTCGTGGGCGATACTCTGCAGGTCGTAGGCACTCCCGTTGTTCCTGCACTCAACGATGCGTTGGAGTGCTTTATTGATGTCGGAAATT
>CAZJAK010000102.1:0-6540 GCA_964543935.1 uncultured Spirochaetaceae bacterium | reverse complement strand
ACAAGGCCGCCGCTGAAGCCGCCGCTGCGAAGAAAGCTGCCGCCGACAAGGCCGCCGCTGAAGCTGCCGCTGCGAAGGCTGCCGCCGACAAGGCTGCTGCTGAAGCTGCCGCCAAGGCCGCTGCTGAAGCCGCTGCAAAGGCTGCTGCACTTGCTGCCGCTGCTGCCAAACCTGCAATCGATTCGGACATCATCGTGAAGTCGAATGATGGCGACAAGGAGTTCGATCTCTACATCGTCCATACCAACGACGTCCATGGCCGGATTGAGGAGGGGGATGGAGTCGGATACGCAAAGCTTGCCACGCTTGTGAACATGGGTCGTTCAATCACCAACAAGAACCTCTTGCTTGACGCTGGAGACGTCACTCATGGAACTACGTTGACCAACATGTTCCAGGGAGAGACTGTCGGTGTGTTGCTCGACATGCTGGGGTACGATGCAGTTGCCCCCGGCAACCATGATTTCAACTATGGCCAAGAACGCTTGATTGAAGCAGCCAAGATCGCCGAGAAGTACTCCAGCGTGAGAGTGCTCGCGGCCAATATCTTGGATGCCAATGGCAAGCAAGTGTTCCAGCCCTACCAGTTGTACTACTTCGACGGGTTCACAGTCGGTGTCATCGGAGCTTCCACTCCCGATACCGCTACGAAAACCCATCCGAAGAATATCGAAGGCCTCTCGTTCATGAGTGATGCAGTCGTCTATGGTGCTCAAGCCCTTGTCGATGAAGTCCGCAAGCGGGCTGACTACGTGATCGTGCTCGGTCACCTCGGTCTCGATGAAGATGGTTCTATGGGCATTACCAGTAAGATGATCGCTGAGAACATCAAGGGAATCGACCTGTTTGTCGACGGACACAGCCACACTGTGCTCGAGAAAGGCATGAAGGTTGGCGACACTTGGATCGTCTCTGCAGGCGAGTACATGAAGAACATCGGAGTTGTAGAACTCCACGTCAAGAACGAGAAGGTCACCAATGTGTATCCGTTCCTCATCCCGGCTTCGGAAGTGAAGGATCCTTCAACCTCCGAGTTGGCCAAGTGGGCGGGTATCAAGGAAGTGAAGGCTGATCCGAAAGTGCAGGCCTATATCGATCTGCAGAAGACAGCCCTCGCCAAGATCACCGAGCAAGTCGTGGCCTACACCCCGATCAAGCTCGATGGTGAACGTGCCAATGTGCGGACCAAGGCTACCAACCTCGGGACCATGATCGCCCAGGCTATGATGGATGCTACCGGCGCCGATGTCGCTTTGACAAACGGTGGTGGAATTAGGGCTTCCATTGATGTTGGCGATGTGACCCGCGGCGAGATCATCACGGTCCTCCCGTTCAACAACACCGTCACCTTGGTTGAAGTCACTGGCCAGGACATCTACGATGCTCTCGAGTTTGGCTATTCGAAACTGCCGACCCAGAATGGCGGATTCCCGCAGACTGCCGGCATGACGATCGTCTACACTCGTTTCGCTGATCCGGGCAGCCGTATCAAGCGCGTGCTGATCAATGGCAAGGCCGTCGATCCGAAAGCAACCTACAAGTTGGCTACCAACGACTTCATGGCTGCCGGCGGTGATGGCTACACCATGCTCGACCGCAACATCCTGATGTACGGAAAGGGCTTGGACGAAGTGCTGACCGATTATCTGGTGAAGAACTTCAAGAAGTAACGCATTGAATGCTATCTGGGGCCGTCTCGAAAGAGACGGCCTTTTTTAGTATGACGAGCTTGTCATCAATCTTTGGTAAACTCCCAAGGAGCGTAGTGGTCGAAGTACCCTATAGCCATCGATTGGCTCCACAGGATGATGCCTAGGAAAGAAAAAACACCATTGAGATCTGCGATTTACAGAGATCGCGATGCATAGCCAAGCTCGTATGGGATGTGGTCGTCATGGTTGGTGACAGATGAAGCTCGGATAAGAGTCCCTGATGATTCTCCGGCTGTCCGCACTCGTGGCGGGTGCATGGTTACTCGAAGAAGTCCCAGCAGGGTTGACGCACACACGCGAGATACTATGTACCAAGCATTGTGAGTACACGTAACGTAGTTGTTCAATGCTCATGACATTTCCATCAGATGAGCATGATTTTGCTGTCAGACCGATCAATAGATTGAATCTATGTTATCAGGTATTAATTCACTTGGGAGTACTCTCTGGCTAAAGGGTGAATCCCATCAGGGATTTTGTTCAGTAAGCATCCATTCAGCGCTATGGGCCTTTTCATCTCCCCGGCAAGGGGGGAATTTCTTGCCGGCCTGGATCACGATCACCCGGGCCGGGTGGTCGTTGCAGACATAACGGCCTGTTGCAGTGCTGATTGCGCCAGTATGGGCAACCAACAAAGGCTTGCTCCTCATCCATGTGGCATAATGGCCTTTCCCATCACCCCTGCAAGGAGGAAACTTCTTGCCTTCCCGCATGTTGACCGATCTTCCTGCATGCTCGCTGCAAAAATATGTGCCTGCCGCAGGGCATGGTGATCCAGTGGTGAGCAGCTTATCCATAGTTGCTTCTTGTATTGGTGATTGGACCAATGGTCGTGAGACTTCAGCGACCTGCACGGATACAGGAGTATCCTCATGGTGTTCTGGCATGGTCACGACTTGATCGTCGTTCGTGGTATTATCACTTGAAACCTCTTCTTGAGAGGTCTTCGAGCGGCCCTTCAGCCATATCCATAACAGGGCGAGGACACTAGCAGCAATGACGACAACCAAGACAATCGTACTTGTCTCAGTGTCTGGGATGTACCGTATAGCTAGTAGCACAATGGCAATAGCTAGTATCAAGCAGAGAATCGTCAGTAGAATTTTTTTTGAAACCGACCACCCCATAAGAAAAGACCTCCTTGGTGCTAAGATCGATTCCGGCAGCATTGACCGGGATAACCCATATCGCTAAAGCCAAACGCTTTGAGCAAGCAAGCAAAGAGAATATAAAAGTACTACACACAACCTGATGGAATGGTACTCCCATATCCTGAGAATAACAATGATTATATTTTAACAAATCTTATAAAAGAACATGATATTTACATAATCCCACCGGACACGATAATCCGGTGGGATAGTTTGGTTGGAATCATGTAGGTTGCATTAGGTGCGCTCTTGTTTCTTTTTCCTCGTCCATCCGATGAAGAAGAGAAAACCGATCAGGACCAACGGTGTGCATATCGCTACATACGCCGACCAATGTTGGTTTCCCCATTGCCACACCGCATAGGCGACCGCCAAGGCTGGATAGGCGAATGTTCCAATCAGTTCCCATCTCCAAGCCAACAACAAGATGGCCACCAGAGCGTACACAGGAACCAAGTGCATGAGGAATCCCAACAACTCTGGCCAGAATCCATTCCCGGTACCGAAGGTATCGAATGCGAACAGAGAAATGAATACGGCAAAACCAATCGCCAGGATTCTTGGCAACCAAAAAAACATGCTTCTATTCGTGCTCATCGTTACCTTGCCTCCCACTGCCGGTGTATCTCCAAGTCATCTGGAAGTCAACAGCTCAGCCATCTCTGCCAACCTGATGAATTCGGCGCGGTACCCATCATAGTCTATACCTTTGGCCATGCGTGCTCGTTCAATGGCAGTTTCCCATGCAGAAGTGCCGGCGTAGGGACTTTTTCGCAATAGCATGCCGAATTCAATCACAGCGGTGGAGAACCTGAAATCTTCATCGATTAAGCTGAACTCCTTCAACACCTCGTCATGTTTTAAGCGGGTGGAGACTAACGTGCTCTCATCCGAGGTGCCGTCCGCATGTTTATATCTCAACTTGAAAACCAATGCGTCCTCGGATGGGATGATGGTTGATTGCTGGAACACAAGAGGGTCAACGGCTGGACTCTGGCCTTCAGCTGTATTCTGGGGCGCCGTGACGGGAACAAGCTCGTAGAAAGCCGTCACTGTCTGACCCGAACCCATCTCGCCGGCGTCCTTGGTGTCGTCGTTGAAATCTTCCCTGGCCAACAACCTGTTTTCATATCCAATCAAACGATATTCCCGAATCACCGCAGGATTGAACTCAATTTGAATTTTCACATCCTTGGCCACGGTGTACATGTTACCCCAAATTTCTTTGCCCAACACTTTCTTGCCTTCCAGCAGGTTGTCTAGGTAGGCATAATTCCCATTACCTTTGTCGGCCAAGGTCTCCATCAGTGAATCCTTGTAATTGCCCATGCCGACACCAAGCACTGTCAAGTAGATAGCATCTTTCCTTTTATCTTCAATCAGGCGTTCTAGCTCGCTCTCCGAACTGACTCCGACATTGAAATCCCCATCGGTGCACAAGATCACCCGGTTGTTCCCCCCCGTGATGAAGTTTTGTTTGGCGATTTGGTATGCTAACTGAATGCCGGCGCCCCCAGCGGTGGATCCAGAGGCTTGCAGCTGTTCAAATGCCCTGATGATCGTCTCCTTTTCATCTCCTGGAGTGGAGTCCAAGATTACTCCAGTGCTGCCGGCATAGGCCACGATCGAGACTCGGTCCTCGGGGCGTAGTTGTTCGACCAGTATTTTCAAACTCTCTTGAATCAACGGGAGTTTGTTGTCATCGGACATGGAACCGGAAGTGTCCAATAAGAACACAAGGTTTGAGGCCGGTATGGTGTCCTTGGCGATTTCTTTGGCTTGCAAGGCTATCCTTAACAACCAATGATCGTTGTTCCAGGGAGCGGTCGACATGGAAAACGATGCCGCAACGGGATGCTCACCGGTAACTTCTGGATAATCATACTGGAAATAGTTGACCAGTTCCTCGATGCGCACCGCATCAGCGGGCGGCATCTCCCGCATCTCCATCAAAAATCGCCTGATGTTGGCATAACTGGCTGTATCGACATCGATGGAGAAGGTCGAGACAGGGTTTTCCTTGGAATTCTTAAAGGGATTGTCGACGATTCGTTCGTATTGCTCTGTGTTATGGTCGACTGGTTGTGGGTTGATTACTGTGATGACTTGGTATTCAGGGGCTAGCAAGCTGCTGGCGGCATACCCTTCCGCGCTCAGGCCTGCTGCTATCGGCGGAGCCGGCATGGCCATCGCCGCGGTGGGAGCTAGCGGTTTGGCTGCTTCTATCGAATAACTGGTTTGTGCGGTTGAAGCACCACATCCGGTAAACAACACGAGAGAGAGCCGTGTGACAACCATGAGAAGTACCACGGTTCTCGTGGTGGATGCAAAAGAATGCTGTCTAGTCATGATTCACTGTCCTCCATACGAATGATAGGACAAATGAGAGATGAACTGGTGACAAAAGTGGATTAGTTATTCCCCTGAGGATGGTTGGTGGCCAACTGATGTGCTTCTGATAACTCCATGCCCGCCATGCTTGAGGTCTCTTGGTATAAAACTCTGCCACCAAAGTCACTCACAGTCAGGCTAATTGAACCGCTGACGCTTTCGGTAATGCTTCGTTCCATCTTCCCTTGCCTTGGTGCAGTAAGGCGCGATGCTGGTCCGAGATCTCCCATGAATTCAATGAAGACTTGCTTTGTACGGATTACGATGCGTACGGTCTGTTGTGAGATGTCCATCATCTCAATGGATGCGTTCGTATAGGTGGCGAAGGTGATCAAACGCTCTTCAAACCTGACGAATCCAAGGAATCCGGTGAACGTCCGCTGCAGGAAGGGAATGCGCGCTACCGACAGCATGCAGGAGGTAGAGCTGCTTGGAAAGCAGTTGGATTGCATCCATACCCAGGCACTCGGAAACGATGTTCCCCAGTCTTTCTCGATGTATCCTTTGCCACCGGTGAACTCAATGCTTTCGCCATTCAGGACCAAAGCGCCATCGAGCTTATGGTTGGTGGAAACAACACCATGGAAGCATTCCATGAACGGCACATACGCATACCAGCCCATGATGCCTGGGCGAAGGATGCTGACGGGGTAGGGTTGTATATCCTGGTGGTCCACCGACCCATGCAGATGCAGGTCTTCCGTATCGATGTCCAAGCATACTCCAGTGTAGGAAAACCGATTACTGGCGATCGTGATGATAAAATCTTTCGGTGCAACTTGAAACTGGTCGACGGAATACCGTATGTACCAACTTTTTCTTGGTTTTGCAGCGATGACTTGGATGAAAGCATGATGGTCGCCTGGCGCTTTGGATATACCAGGGATTATCGCCAATACCATGTCTTGGGTAGCCATCTTGAAATACCAACCCTCAAAGTAGGGTTCACCTCGCGTTCTTCCTTGATACCAAGCCGGATGCAGTGTTGTTCGGATGCCCATGGAACGGTCTCCCCTTGCAATAACGG
This sequence comes from uncultured Spirochaetaceae bacterium, assembly GCA_964543935.1. Classification (GTDB taxonomy): domain Bacteria; phylum Spirochaetota; class Spirochaetia; order Sphaerochaetales; family Sphaerochaetaceae; genus JAAYDK01. The sequence goes on along the minus strand of CAZJAK010000102.1, from coordinate 259 downwards.
ATCGAGTGTTATCAGTGTAGCATGTCCAACCTTGTAAAACACCAAGGATATCAGGATGAAGTGGAGTTTAACCATGGGACAGCCGGGTTATCCCAAGATTGTCGGTCACTCTGTACCAATCTGAGCGGGAACATGTCTAGGTTGCATTGAAGGATGCGGCCATAGGAGAGCCTCTTATGTTGCATGAGTTGTGTACAGCATGTTTAAAAAGTAAAAGAAACCTTTTCTATACATTGTAAAGATATAGTTCTATTTTTCT
>CAZJAK010000101.1:0-6550 GCA_964543935.1 uncultured Spirochaetaceae bacterium | reverse complement strand
GGTCGTCAACCAAGGGAACAGCGCGATGGTTTGATAGACCAAGCCACACGCAGGATCGGGTTCGGTCAGTAGCGTACCGTTTAATAGCACCGCTCCTTCGGAAGCGGGTTCCAATCCTGCCATGAGCTTGAGCAGTGTTGTTTTTCCGCATTGGCCAGGCCCAAACAACACGACGAACTCATTGCGCTTGGCCTCAAAGGAAATGTCATCGATGATCCGGATGGTTTTGACATCGGAATTATAATTCTTTTTCACATGCTGGCAGGCGATGATGGCATCGCTTAGCTGTGGTGAACCCAACGGCATAATATACTCTCCACTTTTCTCATGATGGTCGCAAGCAAGAATCCGATGATCCCGATACCGAGGATACCCACCATGATCTGGGGAGTATCGTTGATTCCCATACCGCTGGTGATGAGCCAACCGACGCCTTCGGTGGAGCGCACCATTTCGGCAGCAACGACGGCAGCCCAACTGCTTGATATGGCGATTTGCAATCCTGTGAAGATGTAGGGGATGGATGAAGGGATGACAATTTTTGAAAATAGCTGGCTTTTCTTGGCGCCAAGCATACGGGCGGCTCCGATCAGGGTCGGATCCACCGACCTGGCACCCGTGTAGACATTGATCGTCACATTGGCGAAACCCGACATGAAAATGATGAAGTACTTTGAGGTTTCTCCAAGGCCGAACCAGATTACGGCGATGGATATCCAAGCGATCGGCGGTATAGGCCGGATGATTTCAAACAATGGACGGGCTATGGCCTCGGCTTTCCTGTTCCAACCCATGGCAAGTCCTAAAACGATCCCTGAGAACGAGGCGAGGAAAAAGCCGGTCATGACCCGCGACAGGCTCCACAGCATGTGGACCGGCAGGGAGTACAGGCCGATCGGAGTGACGAAGTGTTTGAAAAACTTTATCAACACTTCAATGGGACCAGGTAGCAACAAGCCTAATTTGGTGAATTTGACTGCCAATAACCACAGCAGTAGAAATGCGAGGATCGATGTCGTTGCAGATACGACACGGCGCTGTCGCTCGCCAGTTTTCAGGGAGGTCAATACCATTTTCCACCTCCGATCACTTTCCGTTCAAGTACACCGATCAGCGAAGCGAGCAGAGCTCCCACGCCTCCGATGACCAGCATCCCCATGATGATGATGTCGGGTCGGTACAATCCACGCGCCTGCTGGATCATGAATCCGAGCCCACGGTTGGAAGCCAACAACTCGGCGGCTATCAAGGCGTTCCACGAAGCACCCAAAGCAACCCGCAATCCGGTGAAGATCATCGGGAGGGCCGATGGAATGGCTATCCTGGTAAGCAGTTGCCATTTGGTAGCACCAAAGGTGCTGCCGACCCAGATATGGACCGGTTTTGTCGTGCGGATACCGGCGTACGAGTTCACGACACAGGCAATGAAGGCCGATAAAAAGATGACCATGGCTTTGGACAACAAGCCGATGCCGAAGAAGATGATCATCAACGGGATCCAAGCAATCCCAGGAACTGGCCGCAATAAGTCGAACAACGGTGTGATATAATAATCGACCTTCTTGTTCCACGCCATGGCGATGCCAAGGGGGATGCCGATCACAACACCGATGAAATACCCGGAAAGCGCGATTTGCAGACTTGAAAGGAGATGCTCGAACAACGTCGCGCCATCTGGATTGGGATCAACGAACTTTACGAAGAAGGTCTTGATGATCCGTAAGGGTCCCGGGAGGGTGGTCGGGCTGGTCAATTTCAGCACGTCGGTCAATATCCACCACACGATCAATACAATCGCCATGGATATGACGGACAAAGACACATATCGTTTTTTAGTTCCAACCATGCTCGCGTCCTCCTGAAACAAGGCATCGGTAGGTAAGGGCTACATACCGATGCCCCTCAATTCAATGCTTGCTATCGTTATTTTGCAATCTTCACGTCAAGCCCGATAGCATCTTTCAACAACGAGGTATCGAAGGAGGCAGGAACGTTGGGAAGGTTCTCTTTGGGGATTTTTCCACCTTCGGAGTAGAACTGAGAAATCGCTAGCATGGCTCTGCCGAACGCATAGGTCGGAGAAGTCATGTAGTCAGCCGTGATATAGCGCTGAACACGCATCTCGTTACGCATGTCGTTGTCGGAGTAGGTCCGGCCGTTGGTGGCGAAATACTGCTTGGAATAGTCAAAACGGAGTTGATCGTCCTTCTGGATCAGTTCGGCAGCCCTGAAGTACTCCTTCAAGAACAGCACGATTTCATTGCGTTTTGATTTCAACACTTCATTGCGAACGACGATTCCGTCATTGAGGGTGCCGTCGGTGGCGTCCTCGAACGTTGCAGCGCACACATAACCTTTGTCCTCGGCTTGGAAGGAGAACGGACGTGAAGCAGCCAGGGCATCCCCTTCACCGGCGATGAAGGCCTGCAAGTCGGTGCCGAGGTCGATGTGGACCATCTGGATGTCTTTCTCGGTTAAACCGAATTGCCTGATGTAACCGATAACGTTGTACTGTGACGATGTGCCGAGCTGCCCCAACACCTTGATGCCTTTGAGGGTCTGGGCACTGCCGTACATGTTGGGTTTCCCCGGAACCTGGCCTTTCACTTTCAGAATCGGGCTGTCGGGACGGACATAGATGCCCATGCCGCCCGATGTGTTGGTCTCGGCGACCCAAGTGCAGGTTCCGCTGGCGAGCGAGAACACCATGGCCAGCCCGGAGACTCCCATGTCGATTTGTTTTGCTGCCAAGGCCTCGTTGATGCCGGCACCGTTGGCGAACATCACGAACTCAATGTCGAGCCCCGCTTCTTTGAACCACCCCTTGTCGAATGCGTACTGGGCCGGCACGTTGCCGCCGAACGGCATCATTCCGACCTTCAGTTTTTGCATGGGTGCCCCTGCTTTTTCCGTGTTGCCGGCGGCGAACAACGACATGACCATGCATGCCAACATGATTCCGACGAACAGTCTTTTCATCTTTGCTTCCTCCTATTTTTTTTCCGTGAAAAACTTATTTCTTCACGAATACAGTCTTTCCTGCGTTGTTTAAGTCGGCTGCCCGTTCGAAGGCCGCTTGGCCTTCGGAGAATGGGAACCTGCCCGTCACGATTGGATTGAACGACAAGCTGTTGTCCACCATGAATTGGACCAATTCCTCGTAATCGGGAATCGTGAACACCCACGACCCTTGGAAGGTCAATTCTTTCAGGATGATTTCACTGATATCGATCCGCTGGCTCATAGTGTACGAGCGCTTGCCTTTACCGATGGTGACAATATGTCCTTTCTTGTCGGCGATGTCGAAGGCGTCGGCCAAGCCTTCCGGATGGCCGCTCGTATCGAACACACGGATCGGCAATTTACCGTTCATGTACGATGTGATTTGATCCTTCAACGGGATGTCTTTTTGGGGGCAGAATGCATGGATTCCGTGTTGTTTGGCGAACTCAACCCGGTTGGCGCTGAGATCGAAAGCGATAGTTTTCCAGCCCTTGGCCTGTGCGATGAGGGAACCGACCACGCCGATCGGGCCGAGTCCGACCACGGCTAGGTAACCATTGGAGGCAAAGCTGTCCAGTTTCTTCATCGAAGCGAAGGCCGTTCCGGCCGAGCAGGCCAAGAAGGTGGCATCTTCGAAGGGAATCGATTCAGGCAGGATGCGGCAACTGCGTTCTTCGGTCAGCAAGAACTCGCTCATGGCCCCGTGTATGTGCCAACCGTAGGCCCGTTTATGCTCGCACATGCCGATTGTTCCCGATTCACAGTGGATGCAGGTCCCGCAACCCATGTAGTGGTAGATGCACACCCTGTCTCCGACTTTGACTTTCCGTACTCCAGGTCCCACTGCAGCGACGATGCCGCCAGCTTCGTGGCCGACCACCAGATTCTGACGTTCGCCGATTTGGTCCCAGGTCATCCTGAATGTGTTCACGTCGCTGCCGCAGATCCCAGCACATTTGACATCCACCAGGACTTCGCCTGCTTTTGGTTCGGGTACCGGCAGGTCACGTACCTCCACGCGATAATTACCAACAGGAACCACTCCTTTCATGACTCACCCCTCCGTTTGATTTCTTGACCGATTTTCCTTAGGATGCTACACATGCCCCTGTTAACCAACCAGCTTGTCCTGTGGTTGCAAGCTGTGGTGATACGTTGCGGAATCATCTCTGAAATAGAAACCGTTAACGTACACGGTGACATGAATCAGTTTAAATCAGCTCCACTGTGCTGTCAACAAGAATTTTACAGTGATAGAGCCCATTAGTCATGGCTTGCATTCAAATCAACTCGTGCATGGCGCAATGTTGATTATCAGAAGGCGGTGGAACCGACTTATTCCGTTAACGGAAACGGACATTGATCATCATTCATGCTGATTTTCCTGGTAATTGTATTGCTCTCGCTCTTTTCATGACGTATTGTGGATGGAAAGAGATGAAACATGGTCACCATTAAGAAGATTGCTGAACTGGCAGGTGTCTCGATAGGGACGGTAGACCGAGCCCTCCATAACCGGGCCGGCGTCAATCCCGAGGTTTCCCGACGGATCAAGGAAATCGCTGTTTCTTTGGGTTATGAACCGAATATCATGGCCAAGGCTTTGTCGACAAAAAGAAAGCCCATCAGGATAGGGGTGTTGTTCCATGTCAAACCCAATCCGTTTTATGAATCGGTCATCGAGGGAATCAAGCGGGCTGGCGAGGAGTTAAAGCATTTCGGCATCACGGTCATCATCCATCATGGAGCCGATTTCGATGTTTCCGATCAATTGCGGCTCATCGATGAGTTCATTGCCGAAGGTGTCGACGGGATGATCCTCGTACCCCTGAACGATGTACGGATACGCGACAGGATCAACCAACTCCATGCCAAAGATTTCCCCATCGTGTTCATGGTTTCGGACCTCTACGGCAGCAACCGATTGGCTTTTGTCGGGTGCAACGCATTCCAAGTCGGACGCTTGATTGGCGGGATGGCTGCGTTGGTATGCCATTCGGTCGGTAACGTGTTGTATGCAGCATCGCCGCTGTACATGCTGGGCAACCTGCAGCGATTCGATGGATTCAAACACATCCTGCAAGAGCGTTATCCTCAGATGGTTCTGGATGGCATGTATGAATTCAGCAATGACGACATTGTCGCTTACAGGCAAGCCCAAGGGCTGTTCGCTACCAAACCGGACATCGATGTGCTCGTGGTGGTCACCGGCTCCCTGCGCGGCTTGTTCCAAGCTTTGTCCGAATCGCCACTTGCCAACAGGGTGAAAATCGTGGCATTGGACCTTGCCAAGCCGGTCTTGGATGGGATTCAGAGTTCCTTGGTCACCGCCAGCATCGTACAGCATCCAGCCACCCAAGGGTATCGGGCGATAAAGGTACTGTCCAACTATTTCATACATTCGGTAATTCCTGATCAAGAAGAATGTTATGTCGATTGTGATATAAAAATATTCGAGAGTCTGTTTTGATGCGGAGGTCATGGTGATGGTGAAGGTGTTGTGTTTTGGCTCATTGAATGTCGATTACGTGTACGACGTACCCCATTTCCTACGAGCTGGAGAGACGCTTGCCTCGACTGGCCGAACAATTTATAGCGGAGGCAAGGGGCTGAACCAATCCATTGCGCTTGCCAGGGCCGGAATCACCACCTTCCATGCTGGTGCAATCGGGGATGACGGGGACATCTTGTTGGAAGCGTTGGTTCACAGCGGTGTGGATGTCAGCTTTGTCACCCGTCATGCCGGTCCTTCGGGCCATACAGTCATCCAACGGGATGGAAAAGGGCAAAATTCCATCCTGCTCTTCGGAGGGGCCAATCGCGGCATCACCCGAGCAGAAATCGATACTGCTCTGCAGAGTTTTTCACGGGGTGATTTTTTGGTCTTGCAGAACGAGATCAACGAGGTGCCGTACATCATGCAGCAGGCCAAAGCCCGCGGTATGAGCATCGTGCTCAACCCTTCGCCGATGGATGAGTCGCTGCTTGGCTATCCATTGGATATGGTGGACTATTTCATCCTCAATGAGATTGAAGCCACAGATATCCTTGGGAAACCAGTCGATCCTTCGGCTGCACCCTCTGCGTTGCAGTCCCGTTTTCCTTCAGCCGCCATCGTGCTCACGTTGGGGAAGCAGGGGGTCATGTATCTAGACCGGACGCTTACAAAACCATTGCAACATGGTATCTACGATGTCCCGGTTGTCGATACGACCGCTGCCGGCGATACCTTCACCGGCTATTTTGTGGCCAGCATAGCAAACAACATTGCGATCGAGGAGGCCCTTCGTATCGCATCGGTGGCTTCGTCGATCGCTGTCTCACGACCTGGCGCTTCGCCATCGATTCCGACCAGGGCGGAAGTGCTGTCATCCAATTTGAAGGCATTGAAATAGCTACTATCTTTCAGCACTGTTACATGGAAGAGGGTTGTCAGTCTACCTTACCGGTAAAACGACAACCCTCTCTTGTGTGGTTACGATCAGCTCTGATTCAAACAATCATTCAGGTTTCTTCTTGAGCTTCGCCTGGATGGCATTTCTCACAG
>CAZJAK010000100.1:0-6718 GCA_964543935.1 uncultured Spirochaetaceae bacterium | reverse complement strand
GCGGACGTGCGGCAATCCTTCGCAATCAGCGGCGCGCAAGGCCCATTCGATGTGGCGCCGCGATGGACCGCCGCCCCCGTCGCCAATCCCGTACAGGTTGAGGAACGCATCTTGGATACCGCCTTGGGCGAAGCGGCGCTCGGCTGCACGCAGCACAGCCGGTTCATTGGTGAGGTTGTAATCGTTGGTGGGTAGGAAATGGGCGTTCACCACTGTACCGTCGATGCCCTTCCATAGGAAGGTATGGTGGGGGAATTGGTTGGTCTCGTTCCAGCTGATCTTTTGAGTGACGAACCAACGCAGACCGCATCCGGCCATCACCTGGGGCAGCGATGCGGGGAAACCAAAGGCGTCGGGCAACCAGACGTGGTCGACTTCGATACCGAATTCATCCCGGTAAAATCGTTTCCCATACAAAAATTGACGGACAATCGATTCATTGCCGATCAAGTTCATGTCGCATTCGACCCAGTGGCCACCTTGGCACTCGATCGAACCATCGGCGATGCGCTGCTTCACCTGCCCGAACAAGGCAGGATAGTCCTTTTTCAGCCACTCGAGCTGCTGCGGTTGGGAAATCCCGAAACGGTACGAGGGATATTCCTCGATCATCCGCAATGCAGTGGCAATCGTGCGGGCGCTTTTTCGGCGCGTCTCGCGGTACGGCCACAACCATCCGAGGTCGAGATGGGCGTGGCCGACTGAAAAGGCCGTCAATGCACTGGCATGGGCTGGTTTGGCCAAAACAGCTGCTGTGATCTGCAAGGCCTCGTCGAGGTGGGAGGCAACGTCGGTGAGGTCGGCCACCGTATCGAGCGCCTGCAAGATCTTGCGGGCGCGTGGTTCGCTTGGATCAAGCGATTCATAGAGTTGCAACAAGAACTCGATATCCAGGCAAACTTGCCATGCTTTGCGGTCGAATATCGCGATAGCGGCTTGGTTGAGGGTGAAATAGGGCCAATCCATGCCGGTGGTGGCGTGCTCGCCGAACAGACCGTTGGCAGCACCTTCCACCAACAGGTGTACCCTTTCTCCCCCCGACGCACATGATTCGAGCATGATGCGCCGTTTGCGTTCAAAGCGATTGCCCGCACGCTTGTAGGTCAGTCCGCAACAGGGCACGCCATCTGTGAACAGGCATCCTTCGGAACCGATGTCGATCAGCGCGACGACTTCATGTCCAGCATAGGATGGCGGGATGATTCCGTCAAAGGTGAACCAAGCACTGTCCCACAAGGATCCCCAACGGGTACCGACTTCCAACGGGGTAAAGCGGGCGCTTGCCAACGCGGCTTGGGGAATTGGTTCGTGGTCGACGACACAACGTGCTTGCAACGCAACCGGATCGCGGTAACGCAACGGGACAAGCTCTTCGATCAGCTTGTTCACTCGACGGTCGGTGATGCGGGACATGGCAGGCCTCCGAGGGAATTCAAGCCCAGCTTGGCAGTGCTGTCAAGCCAGAATGCATGCATGTGTTCGAATCTTGGCATGGCGATGGAACGTCGGCGGATGTATCATAGGGTAAAGAGGAGCCACCCATGACCACAACCACCCCCATTCAGCTCACCCGTAAAGGAGCGCCACCCGACAACGCTGAGTTGGCTTTGTTCTTAGGTGAAGCTGCCTTCCGTCATTGGACTTTGCTTTGTGAAGCAATCGAGCTTCTCTATCCAGGGATATTTCAAGGCGAATGGCTCTATGGCGGGGCCAAGCATGGCTGGGGTTTGCGTTATAAGAAATCGAAGCCGCTGTGCACCCTCATCCCCCGCCAGGGTGATTGCGCCATCCTGATGGTGTTCGGGGCTCAAGAGCGGGCCAAAGTTGAAACGGTCCGTCGACAGCTCTCTTCGGCGACGGTGGAAGCCTATGATGCCGCCACCACTTACCATGACGGCAAATGGGTCGTGCTCACCATCGATTCACCGGGAAGCTTGGCCGATGTGCAACTGTTGTTGTCGCTCAAACGCAGACCCGCACAGCGTTCGCAAGCGATAAATAATCGCAGGCATATCCTTCTCTGATTCCAACAACCACGAGTGTGAAACATGTTCGCAATCACGGTCGGAACTGAGAAAACCTTGCTCAAACCATGAGAAATATTTACACATCAATTCGTATCATGATATAAAGTTGCAATTTTTTCCCTCTTGCTATTCACGCTTGTTCAGAGCATGATTATATTCGCTTTTAGGAGGAACCATGAGATGAAACGCACACACATTCCAACCATCATAGGTATCCTGCTGGTGACGGCTGTCGGCCTGCTGTTCTCGTCGGGCAACGCCGAAGCCGTCCGCCAAAAGATCGGGGAAACCGATCTTGCAATCGCAAGCTTGGATACCGTCACCGAACACTTCGACGAGTTGTTCGCCCACATGGCAGCCGAGTCGAAACTTGCCCAAGAGGATATGGCCAAAGCACGCCAGAGAGGTTCGCTCGAGGCCTACCGGAGCGCGTACGGCAAACTCGTCACTCTCTCATCTTATGCGATGACCAAGGAGGAGACCGAAATAATCTTGGGCCGCATCATGGCCGAAGAGGAGCCGAACCGGGCCAAGTATGCCGCATGGCTGTACCAGGTGAGCGCTTATTACCGTCCCAAGCTAAGCATCGATTTCTCAGTCGAAGGGGATGCCTACCGCTACAGTTATGTGCAGCAAGTCAGCAAAGCCCCTGGTACCGAAGTGGTGCTTCCGGCCTCTGACGATCTTAGGTTCAACACGCAGCACACCGGGGTGTTGGTCGGTTGGGGGCTCGCTCCCGATACGGTCGAATACCAAGCGGGTCAGGCCATCGCCATGCCGTATACAGACCAGACCCTCTATGCCATCTGGCGCAACCAGGTGACCTTCACCGACCGCATTGGCGATCTCCATGTCGTCCATGAAGATGTCGCTCAGGGTGACGTCATCGAGGTGCCTGCGGCCAAAGCTCCCGACGACATGTACCGTTTCGCTGGTTGGCACGACCGGTCGACCGGTCGCGTGCTCGAAGGGGACACGTACACTGTCACAGGGAACGGAGCTTCATTTGAAGCAGCTTGGAAAAAGATTGTCGTGCAGTCGGTCAACACCATCTACTATGGCCTGGACCGCTTGCCGGGCAAGACTCAGATCGCCGTCGGTTTCAGCCTGCATAATGCCGGTAATGTCGATGCGTCCGCAATGGAGGTCAAATTGTCTTCCGACAGCCCATATGTCAAGCTCTTGACCGACACGGTGGGCGTGCGCAGCATCCCGGCAGGACTGTACCGCACCAACAACAGTGCCCGCTCCAGCCAGACCGAGCAAGGCATCTCCGGTGAAGCCAACACATTTCGGATCGTCATAGACGGACAAGCCCCCAGCGGCACGGTGGTGCCGTTGCGCATCACGGTGACCGACCGTTCAGGGGAAGCGTGGAGTTACGATTTCTCGTTCACGGTGAAGTAAAAAAATACCAGGGCATCGACCACACGGCCGATGCCCCTCTTTTGTAAGCAGATCAGACCTGCTTGGCGTATGCTTTGAGGTATTTGTCCAAAGTGGCTGCGATAGCACCCTTGCCGGCAATGAGTTCGCCGAACATTGTTTCCACCTTGGCACCGAGACCGTGCCGGTACAGGTCGACCCCGAAGATGTCCTGGCGGGACAACAGGCGCTTGAAGCGCTCACCGAAGGGACCGTGGTCGCCTAAGCTCAAGCCAGAGACATAACTGCGCAATTCCTCCAAGTTGGGATCGCTGCTCGGTTCGAACGGTTGACCGTTGTCATCGACGGCCAGCAAATAACGCAGATAGCCGGCGATGAACAGCGGGATGAAGGTGAGGAACGAAAGGTCCTCCCGGCCGCGTTCCACATAGGCCTTGAGGGTTTCGCCAAAGCGGACCGGAATCTTCTTGGACGTGTCGGTGGCGATGCGCTGGGGGGTGTCGGGCACGAACGGATTGGGGAACCGCACGTTGATGGTGGTGCGGATGAAATCTTGGGCGTTGATGATGCCCGGGTCTACAACGACGGGCATTCCCTCGACATAGCCAACCTGCTCGATGAAGGCTTTCAGCAATGGATTCTTCATTTCAGCGGAGATGAGGGTGTAGCCCAGCAGACACCCGTAGACCGCCAACACGGTGTGCAACGGATTGAGGCAGGTGCAGACCTTCATCTTCTCGATTTTGTCGATGGTCTGTTTGTCGGAGAACAATACCCCGACCTTCTCCAATGGAGGGCGACCGTTGGGGAAGACATGCTCGATCGCCAAGTATTGGGTCTCCTCGGCGTTGACGAACGGGGCGACGAAGGTGTTCTTGGCCGTCTTGGTCAAGTGCATGTCCTCCATGCCGTCCGCTTCAAGCATCGCGATGACCGAGTCGGCCGGTCGCGGGGTGATCTTGTCGATCATGCTCCAGTTGAACGATATGTGTTTCTCGTTAGCCACATAATCCTTGAACGATGCGTCACAGACACCTTGGGCGATCCACCCGTCGACAAATGTCATGACGGCTTCCTTGAGCAACGTGCCATTATGGCTGCAGTTGTCCATGCTCACCAACGCCACTGGCAAACGGCCTGCTTTGAAGCGTTCGTACAACAACCTGGCCACCAAACCGATCGTGCTGGCCGGAATGGCCAGGGGGGCGTCCAGGTCGGCTTTGATCCATGGCAGGAGGTTGCCTTTGCCGTCAACCACGGCATACCCTTTCTCAGTGATGGTGAACGAAACTATCTGCAAGCTGGGAGCTTTGAAGATTTCCACCATGCGGTTGAACTCGCTGCGGGGTTTCACACTCTCGACCACCGAGGCGACGACTTCCTTGCCGATTTCTCCGCTGCCCTTCAGGGTGATGGCCAATGAAAGATTGTCGTATTGACGATAGGCTTTGTCGAGTATTTCCTCGTCGAAGGCCTCGCTGACGATGATGCCCGTATCAGATAGCCCTGCATTCAATAGATGCTGTTGCAAGACCGCCGGGAAAACCCGGAATATGTTGCCTGCACCGAAATGGATCCAAGTCGGTCTTTCATGGGTTGTGCGGGTGACGGCCTCGATATCGTACTTCGGAAGGACATACCCCTTGGATTCCCAGAAACCGACATGCTTGAGATTCTCTTTGGTCAGCTTCATGACGCGCTCCTCTCTGGTGATGATGGTTGCAAAGACGGTTCCATTAAACCCCATTCGCACCAATTGTGTACAGCCCCATTACCTATCGATGCTGGTCACAGGGACAAACCGTGTCGCGCCTGTCGTGCTATGCTGAGGCATCGAGGGGGAAACCGATGCCGTTGATGTTTGAGCGCAATTCTATCGTAAAGATGCAGGTGGATGCTGTCGTGAACGCCGCCAACACCGACCTGAAAGCTGGCGGCGGAGTGTGTGGCGCACTATTTTCCGCTGCTGGCCGTGAACGGCTTGGCCAAGCGTGCAGCCGCATCGGCTTTTGCCCCACCGGTGAGGCGGTCGTGACTGAAGCATTCGATCTGCCAGCTAGATACATCATCCATACCCCGGGGCCGGTCTATCAAGACGGGCGGCACGGTGAAGAACGTGTATTGCGTTCCTGTTACCTCAATTCGCTACGCTTGGCCCACAGTCTGGGATGCGCATCGATCGCCTTCCCGTTGATCTCGTCGGGAATCTATGGTTATCCCAAGGACCAAGCCTTGCATGTGGCCATCTCGGCAATCGCTGGTTTTTTGTTGGACCACGATATGCTGGTCCATATCGTCCTGTACGACCAGGCCGCCTTCGACTTGGGAGGACGTATCCAATCGGATATCCTGTCATTCATCGACGAGCAGGAGGTCCTCGAGGCAGCCAAGGCCCAGGATCTTCGCCAGCAGGGTTCGGGGTTTCACACTGGTCACTCCGACTTCTGTAGCATTAATGATTTCGATTGCCACCTTGATGAGAAGTTCTCCCCAGCGCTGTCGCGCTTGATCAAACAGCGGGGTATGAGCGAGGTCGAAGCCTACAAAAAGGCCAACCTCGACCGTAAGTTGTTTTCCAAGATCAGAAGCGATGAATCCTATTGCCCCAGCAAAACCACCGCTTTGGCTTTCGCTGTAGCCTTGCAATTGGACCTGAATGAAACGAGTGCCCTGCTTGCCACGGCCGGCTACACCCTCTCCGCCAGTCAACGTTTGGATGTGATCGTGAGATATTTCATCAGTACTTCCAGTTACGACATTCATGAAATCAACCAAGTCTTGTTCAGCTTCGACCAACCGTTGCTCGGTTCATGGTGAAAATGTCGCTTGCCAAGCGACCTGGACGGACACTTTGCTTGGTATCATCGTTCCATCTCGATACGAGGGGCAGTACTCATGGATGGGCACAAGACTGAGTTGGTATTCGTCATCGACAAGATTGTCAATGTGCAACGCCATACAGCCGAATCACTGCAAGCAGGCCATGTGGTCTTCGTGATCATCACCGACGGATTGGAAAACGCCAGTAAGCGTTACACTACTGAACGGATCAAACAGATCATCGCGCACCAGAAAAAAAAGTACGGTTGGGAGTTCATCTTCCTGGGAGCCAACATCGACGCAGTCGCGGCTGCCACAAGGGCCGGAATCGACCACTCGCGGACAGCCAACTTCCACGCCGATCCACACGGGATTCACTTGAATTACGAGGTGATCGAACGGACAGTCACCAGCATTCGCGCAGGCCAGCACCTCTCCGAGGACTGGAAGGACGAGATCGATGAGGATTACAAGAAAAGAGGTCG
>CAZJAK010000099.1:0-6814 GCA_964543935.1 uncultured Spirochaetaceae bacterium | reverse complement strand
GATATGCAGGTTCAGAGTGTCCAAACAATCAAGATGGCATTGCCTGACGATACCTCCCTTGCTTCAGAAAATCAGCAATTATTTTCATTCCTTCAGGGGGTCAAGGGCCTTTTCAAGCATTGGAGAGTCCTCATCAAGTCATCCGTGATAGGCACCATCATCGGCATTCTCCCCGGGACCGGAGGAGCAATCGCTTCATTCTTGTCCTACGGGGAGGTAACTCGTAACCCGGAGAAGTCCAAGGATCCTACTCCCTTCGGACAGGGGAATGTCGAGGGAGTCATAGCCCCAGAATCCGCCAATAATGCTGCAGTGGGAGGTTCTTTTGTGCCGATGTTGGCTCTCGGTGTTCCAGGTTCAGCGACTTCCGCCATCATATTCGGAGCTCTTCTTATTCATGGAATTGAACCTGGTCCAGGTTTGTTTGCCAACCATGTCGACCTTGTCTACTCATTCATGTGGGGCATGTTGATAACAATTCCGGTTATGATTCTCATTGGCATGTATGGTAGGAAGCTGTTTTCGAGAGTTCTCCAATTACAAACAGTATTTGTGATCCCTGCTGTCCTGATTTTTGCGGTCATTGGAGCATATAGCGCACGAAACAATTGGATGGATGTGGTGATTACAGTAGTCACGGGTTTTGTCGGGGTTTTCTTGAAAAAAGCAAAAATACCGATTGCCCCGATCGTCATTGGAATAATCCTCGGGCCGATTGTTGAACGTAATTTTCGACGTTCTATCCCGATAGCTACTGCAAGTGGAGACTCGCTGTTTTCTTATATCGTGCTTCGCCCGATTTCACTGTTCATCATAGTACTCATTGTCATAATTCTCTTTGCTTATTTTAAAGCAAACCGGGCACAGAAAAATATAACATCTGGTAAAGTATAAAATTATTAATACTCATCGGTAATCCGGTCTTCCCTGCCATGGAGACCGGATTATCATATTTTGGTTTATCAAATATATATAGAGATTCAAATAGGAGAAAGGTACCAGCGAACAGAGTTTTAATGAGCTGCTTTCCGCCCATGGTCGAACGATGTAGTCATGCCTTCAGTCGGTCTTGCGGATACTGTCGCGCTCGATCAGCTTTGGTTGGAACACGGTGAAGCGCGGGACACTGGCAGGCTGACGGGCTCGCTGGTGGAGGGTCTCGACCGCCTCAATCCCCATCTGCCTCGAATGGAGCGAGATGCTCGTCAATCTCGGGTTGGTCCATTCCCCCGAGTCATCGCCGTTGATGGAAATGACGCTGATTTCGGAACCGACCGCAATATTGCTCTCATTGAGGGCTTTCATGGCACCGATGGCCAGCGGGTCGTTGGCAGCGAACAAGGCTTCGGGCAGGGTTTTGTTGTTGGCGAGGTAATCTTTCATCGCTTGGTACCCATAGGCAGAGCCAAAGTCGGAACACTCGATAAACTCGACAAGGTCCAAGCCGGGATTTCTGTCGATAAACTCGCGAACGTTGAAAATCTTCTGGTAAAACTGAGGGATGGAACATTTATCGACACCGTCGATGAATACAAATTTTTTAATGCCGGATTTGGCAAGCCGTTGCAGGGCCATGTCGACACAAGCATG
Organism: uncultured Spirochaetaceae bacterium; assembly: GCA_964543935.1. GTDB lineage: Bacteria > Spirochaetota > Spirochaetia > Sphaerochaetales > Sphaerochaetaceae > JAAYDK01. The sequence goes on along the minus strand of CAZJAK010000099.1, from coordinate 5,224 downwards.
CACATCGTACGAGATGGTGTCGATTGGCTCAGGCATGAAGCACAGCTTTCCGACAAACACTTTGTGGGCTCCTTTGGCGAAGGCGAGGATGGAATCGGTTAATTCGGGAGGGTAGTTGCCGACAATGATGGCCGAGTCGAAAGGGGTTTTCTCGTTCTTCAACTGGCTTACCGGCACGAACCTGCACGTGTCACCGTACAAGCTTGTTTTTTCCTCTATCCCGGAGCGGACATCGTAATAATAACCGTTGTCTATGTTGCTGACGAAGTGGGAATCCTTGTGGATGACGATGATATTGAGTTTTGTTTGCTCGTTGGCGATGCTCTTATAACCCAACTTGCGTGCAATAGTAAATATTTTATCAGTTGTTTCAGAGGTGATGGAGAGTTTGGGATCCCTCCTCAGGCACCTCGATACAGTTGCTATCGATACTCCCGCTTCGCTCGCGACATCCTTCAATGTTGTCATCACCATCTCCATGAATCAATTAAACGTCTTTAAACCTAAAGGCAAACCATTGTTCGCTGTCTCATCATAGCACAGGTTCTTCATAATGGGTAAAAATTTTTACTAAATTATATCCAAAATTTTGCACTTTTATTGTTGCGTATTTGACTAAACCGGTTGTATGATTCGGCCATGACATTGATTGGAGACTTCCATACCCATACCTCGGTGAGCCACCATGCCTACAGCACCGTCAACGAGATGGTGGCGGCTGCGAAGGCCAAAGGCCTCAAAGCCATCGCCATCACCAACCACGGACCCGAGATGCTCGACGGGGCGATCGCGCACCATTTTCTCTGTTTGCCCGGACTTCCCGACGAAGTCGACGGGGTACGCTTGCTTAAAGGAGTGGAAGCCAATATCAAGGATTTCGATGGGAGATTGGACCTGGACAGCGCCATCCTCTGCAAACTTGACTTCGTGATAGCCTCGTACCATGTCGAAGCCATCGGGCCAGGCACGCTAGCCGATAATACCCGCGGGTGGATCAACGCTATCCGCAGCGGCATGGTCGACTGCCTTGGGCACAGCGGCAATCCAGTGTTTCCCTTCGAGCATGCCTCGGTCGTGCAGGAGTGCGCCAAACATGGCGTCGCCATCGAGATCAACGCCAACTCGTTGACCGTGCGGCCCGGTAGCGACGAGAACTGCAAGGATGTCGTCGCCCTCTGTCTGCGCCACCACGTCCCCATGTTCATCAACTCGGATGCCCACAGCATGTACTCGGTGGGGGAATTCAGCGGTGCGGTCGAGCTTGTTGCATCGATGGGCGTGCCTGAAAGCGCTATCCTGAACACTTCGTTCGCTAAGGCGATGGAGTTCATCGAACAGCGCAAGGCCATCAGGAGGAGGGGATGAACATGGAACTGTTCGTCGGCCTTCCCATCCCGTTGGATATCGCCCGGTACCTGCTTTCAACGCTAGGAAACAGGGTGCCGGGATGCAAACTCAGCTTTCCCGAAGACCTGCACATCACCCTGCGCTATCTGGGTGAGGCCGATTCCGATGAAGTTGTCGCCAGGTTGCAGACAGTCCGCTACGGGGCCTTCCAGCTTCCCATCTCCTCGCTCGGGCGGTTCGAGCGACACCTGTGGGCTGCCGTGGACGATGCTGGCAACAACTTGCCGAGATTGAAAGGGAAGGTTGACGAGTGCTTGCAGGGCGTGGGTGTGCCGGGACCGTCCCGATTCGTCCCCCACATCACGTTGGCCGAAGGTGAGTTTGCCTTTCCACACGACGTCGAGCTGGAACACCCCTTCATTGAATTTGTTTCCATGAAGCTATACAAGGTTTGTGAGGATGGCAGGTTCAGGGAAATCCAAGACTTTCCGTTTTCGCCATCCGTCAGGCTTGCATGTGTGAATGACTTCCATGCATCCTTGGGCAATGCACCACGCTTGGTGCACCATCTCAAACAGTTCACGAACCAGAACCCGGACAGCATGATCGTGTTCGGAGGGGATAATTACTTCGGAGATCCCGCTAGCGACGCTCTTGATGGTGCACCTGTCTCACTTTTGATGCGGTTGTTGAAAGTCGCCTATTCCGCAATGGGAAACCATGATTACGAATACGGGAAGGAGATGTTGATCCGTTGGCAGACCAAGGGAGGCTTTGAGTTTCTCTGCGCCAACATCGAACACGGCAGCGACATCTGTAAACCGTACGCGATTGCCGAAATCGCTGGCAAACGAATCGCCGTGCTGGGACTGACTACCTTGGACGACATGCCCTCGCCCGAGACCGAAGCCAGTATGGACTCGTATCCATTGTTCGATTCCGCCGTCGCAGCCAGGTCTAGCTTGGGTGAAATAATGGTGCAGGGCCCGGATGCCGTGGTCGCCTTGGCCCACTTGGGCTTGAAAGAGACCGCCGGTTCTGCCTTGGCAGGAAACGAGACGATCACACTCTGTAATCAGTGTCCCGAACTCGACGGAGTGTTTGCCGCCCATTGGCACAGGTTCATCAAGGGGACTATCAACGGGATCGCGGTTGCCCAAGGTGGCGGCAACGGTAACGGATTCGCTATCCTCGACTTGGTCTTCGATGGAAGCGGCCGACCACACGTCACCGCCGACTATGTCAAGCTTGATGAAAAGCAACCTGAGGACGATGAAACGAAGGCACTGGTACGCCACGCGTTCGACAGCACTCGGCCGGTCCTCGGGCTTACCGTATGCACGATTGCCCGTGAGCTTGCGAATAAGAATCCTATGACAGGCATGATCGACATAACGGGCTCAGTTTTCAGCAACTTCATAACCAACCTACTGCTAAAGACCGTGGAGTGCGATGCCGTCATGCTCTATTCAGGAAGGCTAGGGACCGGTTTCTCCTCCGGTCCGCTCAGCCGCTATGATTTTGAGAAAACCCTCATGTTCAAGAACAACCTCTATGTGGTGAGCGCATCGGGCGCCTGCATCAAAAGGAATGTGAACCTTGGGATGAGGACCTTGCATGAGGATGGCTCATCGCCGTTGGCGGTGGCGGGCATGACGGTAAAGATCGATCCGGCCAAACCGGTCGGGCACAGGCTGGTATCGATGTACGAACCAAACGGCCAAGCCATCGATGGCGATAAAACCTACACGGTAGTCATCGATGAATTCATGCAGATGGGATCGATGGGATTCGACTTCAGCGATGCCATGTACAAAAGACTCCCGGATGGGAACATGAGGGACATCGTGTACCGGTTCCTCGCCAATCGGAAAGAAATCGACGATACGACCCTCCGGCAACTCACAGCCGGTTGGGTGAACATTATCTAGGAGACAGCGGACATGCAGGTTGTTTTCGACCAAGTGACCAAGGAATTCACGAGCAGGGGTAGGACCGTCAAGGCGGTCGACAGCCTGAGCCTCTCGATCAAGTCCGGGACCTTGTTCGGATTCCTCGGACCTTCGGGATGCGGCAAGTCGACGAGCTTGTTCATGATATCGGGAATCCATGAGCTGACCTCCGGGCGCATGCTCTTCGATGACCAAGATGTCTCCTCGATGGTACCCGAGAAGCGTGGGGTGGGGATGGTCTTCCAAAACTACGCGCTCTACCCGCACCTTAATGTCAAGGAGAATATCGAATTCCCATTGGTGAACTCGAATTTGTTGTCGAAGCAGTTGAAGATCCAGGCCAAGCAATCCCATATCAAGTTCAAGGATCTGGTCGATGCGAAGGTGCTCGAGGTCGCCAAGGTCGTCGAGATCGAGGACTTTTTAAGCCGCAAGCCCGGCGAACTCTCGGGCGGGCAGCAGCAACGGGTCGCCATTGCGCGGGCGTTGGTGAAGGAGCCGTCAATCCTGCTTCTGGATGAACCGCTTTCCAACCTGGATGCACGCTTGCGGGTGCAGACGAGGGATGAAATCCGCAGGATCCAGAAAAAGACCGGCATCACGACAGTGTTTGTCACCCATGACCAAGAGGAAGCCCTGAACATATGCGACGAGATCGCCATCCTCAAGGACGGGGTCCTGCAGCAAGTCGGCCAACCCCAGCAAGTCTATGACCACCCGGGCAACATTTTCGTGGCCAAGTTCCTTGGCTCGTTCCCGATCAATGTGCTTAAAGCCACCGTGAAAAACGGCCAGGTCTGCGTCGGAACGGCGACATTATGTCGGACGACAGTCGCCGACGGTACATACACGGTCGGAATCAGGCCCGAGAACCTCTTGGCAGGCCATGACGGAGAGCTCACGGTGACCTTGACCGCCGGCTTGCGCCATGGAGGGGTGGAGACCGTGAATGCCTGCACTGAGGATGGCCAAGAGTTGCGCTTCGTCAAGCATCCTTCGCTGGACGACATCCAAAGCGGCACTTCGATCTCTCTGAAGTGCAAGAAGGGTTCTGTCATCCTGTTCGACGACAACGGGGAGACGCTGCAACAATGTTGAAAAGAAGGGATTACAAAGCGTATGCCTACCTGCTTCCCGCCTTCTTGTTGATGGCGGTGTTCATCCTTTTCCCAGTGGTGAACACCATCGTCACATCCTTCAAGGAGGGCTATAGGTTCCTTACAGGAAAATTCATCAGGTTGTCGGTCGAGAATTACAAGGACATCCTCCAGGACAAGACCTTCCTGAAAGCAGTGCTCAACACTTCGTTCATCGCCTTCATCTGTGTGCCGTTCTCTATGCTTTCAGCCTTGGTCGTGGCGTTGTTGCTCAATTCCATCCAACGCCTGAAAGGCCTGTTCATGACGCTGTTCTACTTGCCGCAAGTGACCAACGTCATCGCTGCCGGCATGGTCTTCGCTTTGATTTTCAACAACAATTTCGGTTTGATGAATGCATTGCTCGGACTCTTCAAAGTGGATCCGGTCCAATGGATATCGGGAGTGGGCATCGCCGCCAGCAGGGAGCTGTACATCCAATCCTACGTGCGCTGCCTGTTCGTCCTGTTCGTCTATTCGGTATGGTCGGGCTTGTCGTTGAAGGTCATCCTCTTCTTGGGCGGGTTGCAAAACATCCGCAAGGATTATTATCAAGCGGCCAGGTTGGACGGGACCGGCAGATGGAAAATCCTGCGCAAGATCACGCTCCCGTTGTTGTCGCCCACGACATTCTATGTATTCATCACCTCGGTCATCACCGCGTTCAAGGCTTACTCGGCTGTCGTGGCATTGTTCACGACAACCTATGGCCCGGCCGGGGATGACTCCAAGATGATGATAACCATCGTGGGATACATCATCGACGCCCTCGGTAGCTACCTGTCGGCC
>CAZJAK010000098.1:0-6920 GCA_964543935.1 uncultured Spirochaetaceae bacterium | reverse complement strand
TCGCCTGTCTCGAGCCGCTTTGTGTATCGTGGTGTAGCAGAGTTGAGCGTTTATGTACGCGACTCATACAAAGGGAAACAGGTTGGGGCCCGACTTCTAAACCATTCGATTGCAAAATCAGAGCAGTGCGGTATCTGGACGTTACAATCGGGAATCATGGAAGACAATACCGCCAGCATCCGGTTGCATGAAAAGTGCGGTTTCCGCATGGTTGGCTATCGCGAGAAGATCGGTCAGGACCGTTACGGCAAGTGGCGCAATACCGTCCTCATGGAACGGAGAAGCAACTACGAGCAATCCCCAACCTTGCTTTAGGGTGTATCCTTTAGTCAACAACTTCAAATCCCAATTCCCTTCCCGATGCTGTTCAATCATAGACAGATCCGGCCAGGTCTGCCAGCCGGATCCATTTCTTACAATCAACTGCGGGGAGCGAGAGTGTTCTCAGGCGAATAGAACATCTTGTTTGCCAGCGAATCGGTCAAGGTCAAGACGGTCGCCCCGTCGTTGCCCTGGGTGATCTTAAGCGAGTAATTCGCACTGATACCACCCACCAAAGTGGTCATGATGACGGCAGATCCTTCGTAAGCGATCGTTCCCGAGTGGATGCTGCGGATCGATGTCGGATTCGCATATATCGTCACTTGATAGTCGTCGGGGGCATCGTCGACAGCAACGATGCACAAAACCCCCCACAACTCCGAGTCCACCGTGTAGCTCTCTTGCGCCACCCAGCGCTCGGCTGTCAGGATTGCCCTGTCTTGGGTCACGTCCCTACTCGACAACTCGCTGTCGCACCCGGTGCAGCTACCGATCAAGCAGACGGCTACCAACACCATGCCCATCAATCTTGCTTTCATGCCTTCCTCCTTGCATTGAGATCCAAGATGGTTCCATGATGGCATGCAAGACTTGCCCAGTAAAGCTTTTTTATTAATAATTTGTTATATTGTAATTATTTATCATCTTTTACACAATAAGATTACCAGCCGTCGGATTTCCAATTGAAATTGAACAAGACCCAACGACAGACCGCCATGCAACTGGCAAGAGACACGTTGCACTCGAACAAGCATGGTGGTCACGACTGGACTAAGGTGGTGGTTCCTTTGTGGCTTGAGGTTACCTAAACTATACAACGAATTTCTGTTAATTCAACGTATTTATTCATTATCTTTCAATTACTTATTGCACATAATCCAACAATTGCATGATTCACTGATGAACGAATAGTTTCGCTGTGCTTTATATGTACTAAATATGCAATGCACAGCGATGGTGATACACTGGAAACCAGTATCCCGCATCACGTGGCACAGACATCCAATGATCCTTCGGACCAGCGCTTTCGATAGGAGGATGGACATGGGTAGAATCCGAACCGGACTGCAACTGCTCGCCATCACACTCGTGCTCACCAGTTGCCTGACTCTCACCCCACCCTGGCCCTTGGTCGACTTCCCCAGCGGCCAAAGCGCATCCTTGGTGGTCATAGAAGGTGCTACCCGGCAAGACCAGCACACCTTCCCGTTGGTGAACACCGGCTTGACCGGTTGGGTCCCTTGGATCGTAGATAGTCGTGGAGTATTGCTAGAATTTTCCGTGTCGGACACAACCCAAGGATTGGACTCCCTCTACATTGCGACCAACGTTGCAGCCGGTGAGTACACCCTCAAAGGTTTCCTGCACATCTATGCCGACCAGTCGAAGATGCCCAAAACCAAGCTGCCGGAGTATCGACCCTACCAAGCGGCTCCCTATGTGGTGCGCCAAGAATTCGCCTTGGGGGAACCGCTGGTGCTGACAGTCGAAAGTGGCCACATCGCCACATTCGGCCATTACTTCATCGCCTTCAGCCGAAAAGGTGGTGCAGCCGTGCTATCAGCCGACCGCTGGAAGGTCGATCCCGCATCAGTCCGCATTGAACAATTCCCTGCCGACCGCAAGGCTGTCGACCTGATGGCCACATGGACGGCACCTGCTTGGCAAGCGTGGCTGAGCGGTCGCACGCTCTTAAAAACCATAGCCATGCCAAAGGCACCTCCGACACCCATGCCTTCCCCAGCGGCAGAAGCGGTCATCGTGGCCCAGATCCCGCAGAAACCCTCTGCCAGCACCGCCAAGCCTCAACCGATTGAGTCCGAAGCAGCCCCGCAATCCGAGCAGTACCTCGACTTTTCCATTGGCGGGTGGCAATCGCTGGTCGTCACCCAAGACGGGAATTTATGGGTGACCGGAACAAATGACCGGGGCCAGTTGGGACTGGCGGCAAAGGCAAACTTCCCCAAGCCGACCACAGTCGCTACGGATGTCGTTTCGCTCTCGGCAGGACATGGCGTATCGTGGATTGTCAAACAAGACGGCAGCTTGTGGGGGACCGGCAACAACCATAGCGGATCGTTAGGCACCGGTGACACGGTTGACCGCCGGGAGTTCGTACACGTGTTGGACGGTGTCGTTTCCGTCTCGGCGGGTTACCTCCACAGCGCCGCGCTCAAGACTGACGGGACCTTGTGGACAAGCGGCGACAACAGGTCGGGACAGCTTGGCGACGGAGGAACAGCCGACCGCACGACATTCCAACAAGTCGCCCGTGATGTGGTCTCGGCCAGTGCAGGTGGTTTCCACACCCTCTACATCGACCGCTCGGGAACGCTTTACGGGTGCGGGGAGAACACCAAAGGCCAACTCGGAGACGGCACCCCGGTTTCCCGACCGACACCCCAGAAGATCATGGAAGGGGTCAAGGCCGCAGCAACCGGCGAATACCACACCATGATCCTCAAAGAGGACGGGACTCTGTGGGCTTGCGGTTACAACGAGTACGGGCAACTGGGTGACGGAACCACCCAAAGTCGTCTCAAACCGGTCCAAGTCGCCGAAGGGGTCGTTGCAGTGAGTGCCGGCGAAATGCACACCCTTTACATCACGCGCGACGGGAGTTTGTGGGCTATGGGGGCGAATACCCAAGGTCAACTCGGTGATGGGACTCGTGTAAACAAAGCCAAGCCGGTCCATGTCATGGACCATGTCAAGGCAGTACAAGCTGCAATTGAGCACACCTTGGTAATGGATGAGGATGGCCGACTGTGGGGATTCGGAAGCAACGCGGCCGGCCAACTCGGTGACGGCAGCTTCAACAACTTCAAGACCTCACCGGTGCTGGTCTTCGATCTGCCCTGACGGTTGCGTATTCGACTCGGCCACCAAACGCACGATTTCTTTCATGGCCCGTTTCGCCTCGGGGATGGGAAACAACGGGAAGACGTGGTTCATCTTGGGATAGACGCGGATGTCGACATCGGCTCCCTGTCCGCGCGCGATCAACTTGAACCGGCGCACATCAGCGAGAAACAACTCATGGGTGCCCACATATACGGTCATCGGGGCCAGCGAGGAACAATTGCCGTACAACGGGCTCACCCTCCAATCGTGGACGTCGATTCCTCCCGCCCAAGCGCGTCCCATGGCTGCCAGATGCTTGCGTTGCAACATCGGGTCTTTGGATTCCAAATCGCGGATATCGGGATTGTCCATCGACACATCCAACCAAGGCGAGATCATGATGAGCCGATTCGGTTGGGGGAGTTTCCGTTTGGCCAACAATTGGGCAAAAGCCAGTGTCAATCCGCCTCCAGCCGAATCGCCCATCACCACCGTGTCGCAAGCCCGACAGACATCGAGCAACAACCGGTAGAGGTCCTCGAGTTTGGCCAAAGTCTCCTCGACCGTGTGGACAGGGGCTTTGGGATACAACGGTACGATGATCTCGGCTGCAGTCTTGCGCCCCAGCATGTCCAAGAATGTCCAGTGGGGAAGCAACGGTTGTTGCACATAAGCCCCGCCGTGGAGGTAAATGATCCGCAGCGGATTGGATCCTCCCCCAAGGACCACGCAATCAAGGCCAGCGAGTTGCAACCGTTGCATCTTGCCGATCAAACGCAAAGCCGCCGGCAACTCATACGGTTTCTCATTCTCCACAGCCTGCTGGCGCAAAAAAACCTCAGGATCATCCGGCATAACGAAAATGCCCTGCTTGATCCGCCACACCAACAACCGCTCGGCATACCAAGACCGGGCGCTGCGTTTCTCTTTGCGCGTGATGTACAACGAGAAGGCATACAGGGCCAGTACGATGCTTAATATGATCCACTGCCCCAACGAGAGCGTCTGATGTTCCAGGATGCCACCCTTTCGCGCTTGTGCACACGCGGTACGCTTGAGCTTATCTTCCCCTGATAAAGCTGTCAATCGAACCGCAAGTGCAAGTGGATCAGTACACAAGGGCCTTGCCGCGCTGTCAGACAACCCCTATGATGGCCGTATGGAAACAACCGACCCGACAAAAGTCGTCCTGCTGGCCGGCTTCAGCAAGGAAGAGGTGTTCGCCGTCATGCGGGCGGTGAAACAAGAATTGGGCAAGTCGACCGATGTGGCTTTCGCCATGACGACAGCACGATCGCTCGAGATGAGGCTCCAAGACGTGATCGCCGATATCACCGCCGAGCACGCCTATTTCAAACACAAAGCGGCTAATCCTTCGAGCCAGACGCAGGCATGACAGCATGAGCGCTCGCCAATTTCGCGGCAAGTACCTGACTACTCGTGGGAAACACCTCACCATGGTGGTGTTGGCGACAGTCCTCATGCAGCAGCTTTGGTCGGCACAGCAAGGTTGGCTCAAACTGGAAACACAACGGTTCGAGATCGTCTTCGAAGCCCAAGACGAAAGCCAGGCCCGCCATCTCGCTTCGTTTGCCGACGAGGTGTTCGATCATGTCTCCTCTTTGCTCGATCACCGCCCCCAGCGACGCATCCCCGTGGTCATTGCTGGCCGAACGGCCTTCGCCAACGGTAGTTTCAGCCCGTTTCCACCCTCCATCACCATCTTCACCACCAGTCCCGGAGATCGTTCGCTCGGACCGCGCAGCCCCGATTGGTTGCGGACGGTGTTCGTCCATGAACTGACCCATTACCTGCACCTGACCACGCCACGGGGTTTGGCCGCTGTGGCGACAAAGCTGTTCGGCCCCGACGCTGTCGCGCTGAGCACCCCGTTCATGGGCGGATGGTGGATCGAAGGAATCACCACTTATGCCGAATCGAACCTCGCCATAGGCGGTCGCGGAGACGATACACGATTCGAGCTGAACTACAAAGCGCCCATCTTGGCCGACACCATGTGGAGCCTTGCTCAAGGATCGTACCAATCGGCCCGCGCTCCATCGGGTCGGATCTATGTGACCGGCTACATGTTCGTCGATTACCTGATGCAACGCTATGGGCAAGACAGCTTTGCCGCTGTCAACAATGAATTCCTGCGCTGGCCGTTTTTCGGTCTCGATCCTGCCCTGCAGAAGATCACAGGCAAGAAGGGCCACGAGCTGTTCCACGACGCCATCGAAGCCTTGCGTTTCTCGTTCGCTCCAGCACCGGCCGCGACACCTTCAACACCGTTCGCCCCCTTCGACGAGGGCGACCAGTACCTTCCCGTTGCCATCCGCGACGGATGGTTGGGCTTGGTCAGAACACCCTCCACCGGCGTTGCGTTGGTGCGCTACGACGGTGAAGGGACTATCAGCACAATCGTCACGCGCCCATCGGTCTCCGACAGCCTTTCGTTCGACGCCACCGACGACGGGTCGACATGTTTGGTCGCCTCACCGTGGAGCGATCCGTTCGACCCCTACGCCATCGCTACAGCCGATGTCACCTACAGCGACCTGTACCTCTACCGAATCACAACCGATTCATGGCAACGGCTCACCATTGGCAAACGTTTGATTCAAGGGGCCATCAGCGGGGATGGCTCGATTGTCGTCGCCATCGAACGGAGCGGAACCCGTTACAGGCTGGTCAGGATTCACATCGAAAGCGGCACTTGCGAGACGCTCTTGGAATTGCCGGATGGCTCGGTGTATGAACCACACTTCAATGCGACCGGCGATGCAGTGGTCGTCGTGGCGGTCAGGAACGGACTGTCCGCCTTGATGAAGGTCGCTTTGGATCAAACGGTACAGCAATTGACGCCCTTTGCCACACCGGCAATCTACCGACCTCGTTTCACTGCCTCGGGAGACATCCTGTTCAGTTCCGACAAGAATGGTGGGTTGGCTTTGTATCGGTTGGACAGGGAGAACGCTACGATTGCATTGGTCCTTGAGGATCCGGTCGGTATCATTGCAGCCGAACAGCGTTCAGACCAACTCGTCTATTTGACCTATACCGACCATGGCCATGCCCTACGGCAAATCGCTGTGAGTGACTTGTCAGAACAGGTTGTCGATTGGGGCATGGAAGCAGTCGTGCCGACAGACGAAGAGCTTGGATTCCTCCTTGCCTCCACCGCTTACCGCGACCACTTACGCATGGGGTTATGGTTGCCCGTTCCGCTGGAAGACGGCCAGTCTGTTGCCGCCGGTGCGATGCTGTTGATGCGTTCGCTGTTGGGCCGGCACACCTTGGCACTGGCGGCCGGGTGGAGCTTCGCCGATAACCTGCCGGTGTTCAACGCCTCTTACTCATGGTGGCGAGGAGGGCTCGACCTTACCTTCGCAGGCGAACTGAACACCCCCTACCTGTCGTCCGAACCCGCCCAGTGGCAACGCCTGCATGCCGCAAGTGCAACCATGGCCATCGCGCTCGCCACGTACGACCGACCCGATTACCGCTCGCGGCTTGAGGGCAACCTGTCGATGGCCCTCGTCAACCTCGAGCAGGTCGCCACTGTGGCGACGACTTCCATCGGGCTGGGCTTTGTTACGGCTACACCGAGTTCTCACCTGGCTTATTTTGGCCGTAGCAGAGCCAGCGCCTCCTCGGCACTCCACATTCTGCTCAATACGGTGGATATGGAATGGGAATTCCAACCGGCACTGCATGTGGAGGGCCAATTGGCATTGGGAAACAGCGGGCAGATT
>CAZJAK010000097.1:0-7142 GCA_964543935.1 uncultured Spirochaetaceae bacterium | reverse complement strand
CTTTGCTGATCATAAGCGGAGGCATAGGATTTTTCGTCTTGGGCGATGTGGCGAACAACCGGCGTTGGAAGCAGTTGACCGTCCATACCCGCATCGTCCTGACTTCTTCGGCCGCCCTCATCATCGGTGGCGCGCTGGTGCTCAAATCGATGGGCGGTATCGGCTGGTTGGCCGCCCTGTTTCAAAGCATCACGGCCCGCACGGCAGGATTCAACACAGTCGACATCGGCTCGCTTCCGGCGGCGAGCCAATTGGTCTTGATGCTGTTGATGTTCGTAGGGGCTTCACCAGGGTCGACTGGCGGAGGCATCAAGACCACGACCGCCTTCGCTATCGCAGCCAGCGTGTTCGCGCTCGTATTTCGGCACGAGCCGGTCGCTTTCAAGCGCAAGCTTGGCAACGAGAGCCTGCTCAAAGCCTTCCATGTCTTGGTACTGGCCTCGTCTGTCGTCGTCGCAGCTCTGTTTCTCCTGCTGTGGATCGAGCATGAGCGGTTCACCTTCTTGCAGGTGGCCTTCGAGGCAGTCTCGGCGTTCGCCACGGTGGGGTTGTCGACCGGCATCACGCCGTCCCTGCAGGATCCTTCCAAGCTCGTTCTCGTGGTGGTGATGTTCATAGGCCGGGTGGGGCCGATAACCGTGGCCACCGCCTTAAAGGGTAAAGAATCGAGCGTCAAGCATGTCGAGGAACGCATCATCATTGGTTGAAGAAAGGGATTTCCCTTGCCAGAGGAGTCGTATCATGAAAGCAGAATTCAGTCCCCATTCGTTTGGAATCATCGGTTTGGGCCGCTTTGGGACAGCCTTGGCTCTCGGACTTGCCAAAGCCGGCAAGGAAGTGGTCGTTCTCGACATCGACAGTGCCAAGCTCGATGCCGTGAAGGACAGCATCGTGCATGTCTATCCCGTTGAATCGATCACGATGGAGGTCCTCAAGGAGACCGGCATCTCGCATTGCGGGACGGTGGTCGTGTGCATCGGGAAAGATGTCGAATCAAACATCCTGGCCACCTTGAACGTGTTGGAGCTTCATGTTCCGCGGGTGATCTCCAAAGCTTCCAGCGAGGCCCACGGCAAAGTGCTGGCGAAGCTGGGTGCTGAGGTTGTCTATCCCGAAAGCGAGATGGGATCGCGCCTGGCGCGGTCGCTCTCTTCACGGGGGACGCTCGATTACTTGGAACTAGGTTCGGACGTCTCCATTGTTGAAATCGCCATCTCTGCGGTGTTCAGCAACAAGACATTGATGGAGTCCAATCTACGGAAAAAATACGGGGTCAACGTGATCGCCATCTCCCATGAAGGGTGTACCTCGGTCGCCATCACCCCGGAAACCAGTCTCATGGAGCATGATATCGTCACGATCGTGGGCACCAACGAAGCGATCGCCCGCTTTGAGAAGGCCAATGGCAAGGCTTGACGGTAGATGTGTTCCTTGATGATTATGAAGCAATGGAGGAATCAATCGTGGACTTGAAAACCATCGCCGTCGGTGTGGTCGCCCTCTCGTTGCTGTTTGTCTCGTGCACGGGTAAAACAGAGCCAGCCAAACCTGCTGAAGCTCCTTCCGCCAATCAAGTTCCCGTGTATCGCAAGATATCTGTACAAGAGGCTAAGCGGATGATGGAAGCCTCTGCCGGTGTCGTGATTGTGGATGTGCGCACACTCGAGGAATTCGCCCAAGGCCACATCGCCAACGCCATCCTCATCCCCAACGAGACGATCGGGACATCACAAAAGCCCGCCCAATTGCCAGATCTGGATGCTGTGCTGCTCGTTTATTGCCGTAGCGGCAACCGCAGCCAACAGGCTGCCAAAAAACTAGTCGCTTTAGGGTATACTAAGGTGTATGATTTCGGGGGAATCATCGATTGGCCGTTTGAGACGGTGCGGTGAAGCTCTCTCGAAGCAGTGGAGACAAGACATGAGGGACAAATGGCGTACGGCCGTTACATCGCATGTGGATCATGAACGGGATCCCGAATGGAAACAGAAGGATCCCTATCGAAGCAAGAAACGCGATCCGAAACGTCCTGGGGAGGGTTTGAACCGAGAGGAAGCCTACCCCGACGATACCGATGAGGGCTCGCGCCGCTGACCGAGCAATGCGGCCACAACACGATTATCAAGCTTGGGGGGGTGGGGTATGCTAAGGACGATGGTCCGGTTTTCGCTCGTGGTTATAGTGGCGCTTTTCATGTTGCCGGTAGGGGCGGACACCTCTGACGGCTCTCCCGAATCACTCTACTACGAGGATGAGGACGGCAAGCTGTGGGTCGAGGGCGAATCGATCAAGATCGAAGGTGCCGATGGTTCGTTCGGTCAGTTTTCTGAAGATCAAGGCTATTACCAGACCGAAGAGGGCACCTGGACCTTTGACGGCGACGCCATGACCTTTGCCGGAGCTGAAGGCAGCGGCATGTTCATGAGCACGCAAGGTCCGTTACGTTGGCCTGCCGAATACCAAGGGATACCCCAACCGGAGGGTGAGGTCGTACTGCAAATCATCATGATGCCGTACTGCTCCTACACCTTCGCACCGGTGTCCGAATCGTATGTGGCCGCCTATGTCGCCAAGCTTGAGGCGGCAGGATTTGCCGCCATAGATTATCCTGAATTGGCTGAATTGTTGGCAGCCGAAGCCGCCAAGGAAGGGCAAGAGGGGCGGGTCCCGTTCATCTATCTGGCCAACCGTGGTGAAGTGGCGGTCATCGTGGCATCGGCTGAAGACGGTTTCACCGTGATGTTCCAACCCAGCGAAGAACTGGTGTTGTAATGGTAAGCCCGGCATGAACATCCTCTCTCTCGAGAACGTCTCTAAGGCGGTCAAGGACGGCCCGTTGTTCCAAGCGGTGACATTCGGTTTGGAACAAGGGGAACGGGCCGGGCTAGTCGGTCTGAACGGATCGGGTAAAAGTACCCTGCTCAAACTCATCAGTGGGGAACTGGTAGCGGATGGCGGGACCATCGCCCGTTCCAAAGACATCAGTGTGGGGTACCTCTCGCAGGAAACGACATTCAATGCTACCGATAGTGTGACCGATTTTTTCCTGCGTGACCCGAGCCGGCCGGTGCTGTTGTTGGCCACGTACCGGCGCATGTTGGCCGATGGGGCGGCCACTGCCACACAACTGGCTTGGCAAGCCCACCTGATCGAAGAAGCGGGAGCATGGGATGTGCAAACCGCCTTCAACTCGATGCTTGGGGAGATAAACGGTCCCGGACCGGACGATCCGATGGCCACTTTGTCGGGCGGGATGGTCAAGAAAGTCGCCTTGGCCCGCCTCTTGGCCTTGCACCATGGATTGTTGTTGTTGGATGAGCCCACCAACCATGTGGACATCGACACCATCGAATGGCTTGAGGATAAGCTGGCCGGTTCGAAGGCGGCCATCCTCATGGCGACCCATGACCGCTATGTGCTGGACCGCTTGTGCACCTCGATCATGGAAATCGACGGTTGCCGCCTGCACCGCTATCCCGGGGGTTTTTCGAGCTACCTCGAATTGCGCGAGCAGCGCTTGGAAGCGCAACGGCATGAGCAGGACCGCTTGCGCACGATCTTGCGGCGTGAATTGGAATGGATGCGCCGTGGCCCGAAGGCCCGTACCGGCAAGGATTCGGGCCGCCTGCAACGCATCGAGGCCATGCAGGATGCGGTGGTGGTAAAAAACCAAGACACGTTGAACTTCGGGTCTCAATCGCACCGCATCGGTAAAAAGATCCTTGAGCTGGAAGCAATCAGCAAGGAGTATGACGGTAAAGCGGTCATCAGACCATTCAGCCACAGCTTCATCAAAGCCGACCGCATCGGCTTGGTCGGGCCCAACGGATCTGGCAAGACTACTTTTTTAGAGATCGTCTCGGGGCGGATTCAACCCGATTCAGGCAGCGTGGATACCGGCATCAACACCGTTTTCGGGTACTATGATCAGTTGGACAAGGGCTTGGACCGGACCAAAGGTGTTCTGCAACACATATCGGAGATAGCCGAACGCTTCACGCTCGCCCATGGGGTGGAGGTTTCAGCCTCGGCATTCCTGCAATCGTTCGGATTCCCCGTTTCCTGCCACCGCACCCCGATCGGACTGCTTTCAGGTGGTGAGAGGCGCAGATTGGCATTGACCACCGTCTTGGCAGGACAGCCGAATTTCCTCCTGTTGGACGAGCCGACCAACGATCTCGATGTCGACACGATCGCCCGTTTGGAAGAATACTTGCTCGATTTTCCCGGTTGCCTGTTGGTCGTGTCGCACGACCGTGCGTTCTTGGACCGCGTCACCACCAAGACATTCGCATTCGAAACCGACGGGACGGTCAGGATGTATGCCGGGTCGTACGGGGAGTGCCGGTCATTGATTGCGGCTCACTTACAACAAGAAGCGGGCTTAAGAACCCCGGCGCGACAAGAAACAAAGCAGGAACGCTCGGAGGGCAAGCGGAAGTTGAGTTTCAAGGAAGCGCGCGAATTGGAGGAAGTGACCGACGAGATCGACTCGTTGGAACGGAAAAAGAAGGAATTGGAAGCGCTTTTCTCAGTAGCCGGCCACACGCCGGCTAGCTTGACTGAGCGGACAAAAGAATACCGCCAGGTATCGGCACGACTCGAGGAATTATTCATTCGATGGGAAGAGTTGGCATCGCGCTCGTAAGCGCCGCAGAAAAGGCGATACATAGGAAGGGTGCGTTCGGTACTCCGCGTCGGGCATCAACTCGCAGCCATCCAGTCCCTCTGAGACCGATCATGCGTGCGATCGCTTTTCACCAAGTCCGAATCGTCACCATTGCAAACGCCACATACATGGCGAACGTTCCGAAGTGATCATACGGAAAATGCTTGCTTTAGGCAAGTATATTTTTGAAATTAATTTAAAATAATATATTATCGATTACATTCCTTCTTGAATTGTCGGAAACCCGAAGGCACATTCTTGCGTTCTGGGTCTGTTGATGGTACGTTCTACCCATGTGCTCTCCGATGCTGTCCATCGGTGGTACAGGACTGCCGGTTACAGGACCGGATTGTCAGGGAGAAGTCATGAAGGCATTGGAACGATTGAAGCAAGCTCCCCGTTACGACATGGAACGGGCTCCGTTCAGGCAATTGCATGTGTTGCGCCCATTGACGTGGTTGCTCAGTTATCCCGATGTGTGGAAGCATTCGTTGAAGGTCAACAAGCGCAACATGGAGGGGGTGAAGCCACCGTACCTGTTGTTGTGCACCCACCATGCCTTCTTGGATTTCAAGGTCACTACCGCCGCCTTGTTCCCCCACCGGTCCAATTATGTGGTGGCCATCGACGGATTCATCGGTCGGGAATGGTTGTTGCGCTTGGTGGGTTGCATCTGCAAGCGCAAGTTCACCAACGACCTCAACACGATCCGCAACATTAAGAAAACCATCGAGAACGGTGATATCCTGGCGTTGTATCCCGAGGCCCGCTACTCGTTGATTGGGACGACCGCAGTGTTGCCCGCTTCACTCGGCAAGATTGCCCGTTTGCTCAATGTGCCGGTAGTGATGTTGAACATGCATGGCAACTACCTTGACTCGCCCTGTTGGAACCTCAAACACCGCGGCAACCGGATCGAAGCCGACCTGACTTGCATCCTTAAGAGCGAGGATTTGAAGTCCTTGCCGGTTTCTAACATCAATGCCGCCATCGAACAGGCCTTCGAATACGATGAATACCGTTGGCAGAAAGAGAATCGGATCGCCATCGACGTCCCCTTCCGGGCCGAGGGGTTGCACAAAGTATTGTATCAGTGCCCCCATTGCCTTACCGAGTACAAGATGGAGACCTCTGGATCCGTCATCCGTTGCGCAGCCTGTTCCAAGGAATGGGAAATGGGTGTCTATGGGGATCTGGCGGCCATCAAGCCGGCTGACGATGAACACCAACTGCACACCGAGTTCCCCCACATTCCCGATTGGTACGAGTTCGAGCGGGCCTGCGTGCGCGCCCAAGTGCAAGCCGGCACATACCGTTGCGAGTATCCCGTCCACGTCGAGGCCTTGCCGAACGCCCGCAAGTACTTGCCGCTCGGTCCCGGCGTGCTCACCCACGACATGAATGGTTTCCGGTTGGAAGGAAATTTCGACGGAGAACCGTTTCACTTGGTCAAACCGGTCTTGTCCATGTATTCGTGCCACATCGAGTACGAGTATTGGGGCAAGGGCGATTGCATCGACTTGTCCACGTTGGACGACACGTATTACATCTACCCTAAAGCCCCCGAGTTCTCAGTGACGAAAATCGCCTTGGCGACCGAGGAATTGTTCGAGCATGTCTCACGGGAATCGGTCCGCACCGAAGCGTGATGCCTGCGCATTCAATGTGCTTCGGCATCATCGCCACAGCCCAATGTCTCAGCCAGCGCCAACAACTCGGAAGGTTTGACTTTCAGAGCTTGAGCCAAGCGGGACAGAAGCAAAACCGACGGGGTGTGCCGGCCGGTCAACACCTTGTAAAGATGGCTGCGGTTGATGCCGGCCGAACGGCACAATTGCTCGCGTGACAGGTCGTTCACCTTCATCAGGTGCAATACGGCAGCAGGAATGCACATGCTTGTAGCATGAGCGTCCCGCCGGGGAAAAGCAATCATGCATTGGAAGATGATGGTATAACCAAACGCCACCGCAGTGGCGTCCGGCAGAATTCAGGGCAACGGTTACTTCTTTTCTTCGAGGGCCGATTCGTCGATGACTGCATCGGGGGCGGTACGACCGACCGAGTCGATTCCGTTCAAGCAACCCGGCTTGGTGGTGTAGCCCTCTTCGGGAATGGCGATGTTCTGGCCGTTGGAGGCCAACAGCCTGAATCGATATTGCCCTGCGTTGTCGAGGTATACCTCGTATTTCGGAAAACCCTTCTTCTCGATGTTCTGGACGGTCTGGTCTTCGACTTGTGAAAGGGCGTTCTTCTTGATCGAGGCGATGCCGTCGCGGCAGGTCTTGAGTGAAGCATAATTCTGGCTCGTCAGGATAGTGACGTAGTTGGCGGCTTGCAGGCTGAAGCGATAGAATCCTTTTGGCGTCTTGGTGATGATGAATTTCCCTGGCATGGTGGTTCCCCTTTTTACATGGTTTCTTTAATAATAACATTGTTTTAATGGAAAAAGTATAAAAAAACTCCGATGCAGGAT
>CAZJAK010000096.1:0-7466 GCA_964543935.1 uncultured Spirochaetaceae bacterium | reverse complement strand
AAGTTCCACATCGGTGTGGTGACCGGTACCGTCTCGCAGTCCGAGGATGACTTGCGTGGTGCCGAACGGATGATCCAGGAGTACGGCGCGGTCTCCGCTGGCGGTATGATCCAGCACCTGACCTATCCCGACAACTTCATGGATGAAGCTGAAACCACCATTTCCGTCATTTCCGGCTTGGCCGACGATCCGTTGATGAAGGCCATCATCGTCAACCAGGCGATTCCCGGAACCACCGAGGCTTTCCGCCGCGTCAAAGAGAAGCGCCCCGACATCCTCTGCATCGCCGGTGAAGCCCACGAGGACCCGGGTGTCATCCAGAGTGCCGCCGACTTGGCCGTGAACAACGACTTCGTGGCCCGCGGTTATCTGATCATCAAGACCGCCCACGACCTCGGATGCGACACGTTCGTGCACATCTCGTTCCCGCGCCACATGAGCTACGAGACGATGAGCCGCCGCGTCGCCATCATGCGGGCCACCTGTGAAGAATTTGGGATGAAGTTCGTGCTCGAGACCGCTCCGGACCCGACCAGCGATGTCGGTATGGCCGGTGCCCAGCAGTATGTGTTGGAGAAGGTCCCCGCTTGGGTACAGCAGTACGGCAAGAACGCCGCCTATTTCTGTACGAACGATGCCCACACCGAACCGTTGCTCAAGCAGCTGTTGGCCTATGGCGGTTACTTCATCGAAGCCGACCTGCCTTCGCCGTTGATGGGGTATCCTGGGGCTCTCGGTCTTGACCTGTCTGCCCAGAAGGGCGACTCGGCCGCCATCCTGAAGGCTGTCGAAGATGCAGTCAAAGCCAAAGGCGGCGCCGGTCGTTTCGGAACATGGGCATTCTCTTATGGTATCGCCACGACTGCCGGCTTGGTCCAGCATGCCATCAACGTGGTCAAGGGCGAGTCCGAGCTGCTCAAGCTGTCCGACGTCATGAAAGCCTACGGCAAGTTCACCCCGGGTGCGGCTTGGAACGGAAGCTTCTATTCCGACACCACCACCGGCGTGCGGGCCAAGAACCACATCCTGATTTATCAGGACACCTACATCATGGGCAAGGGTTTCATGGGCACTCCGTCCGTGACCATTCCCGACAAGTATTTCTTGATCAAGTAACCACGTTCCCATACAGGGGGGAGGCAGCTCCCCCCTGATTCTTCTTGAGCGTGGTTGCCGACTGACGATACCAAGCAAGCCCACCCGGTTGCGGGCAGGCAGGCTTGGTATCGCGAGTGTCTGGCGGTATCGCATCGATTGTCTGTAAGGATTCGCATATGGCATATTCAGGCGCCCCTATCTTGGAGATGCGCGACATTGGCAAGGACTTCTATGGGAATCAAGTGCTCAGCGATGTGAGCTTTACCCTCCATAGCGGGGAAATCCTTGGGCTGGTGGGAGAAAACGGTGCCGGCAAATCGACTCTGATGAACATCCTGTTCGGCATGGAGGTCATCCAACAAACCGGCGGGTACACCGGCGAAATGCTGGTCAGTGGTCGTCCGGTCCGCTATCAATCCTCCTTTGACGCCATCGCCGATGGTATCGGCATGGTCCATCAAGAGTTTTCATTGCTGCCCGATTTCTCCGTGGCCGAGAACATCCTGCTTAACAGGGAGCCCCACAACCACTCATGTGTCTCAGAGGTGTTCGGCGACCGGCTCGACACACTCGACCGCAAGACTATGGTGGCGAAAGCGGATGCCGCCATCGGCAAGCTCGGCGTCTCGATAGACTCCTCGACTCTGGTGGGAAGCATGCCCGTCGGGCACAAGCAGTTCACCGAAATTGCCCGTGAGTTGAGCAAGGACTCGATCAAGATCCTCGTGTTGGATGAACCCACGGCAGTGCTGACCGAGCAAGAGGCCAGCATCCTCCTCAAAGCGGTTAAAAAACTGGCTTCCGAAGGAATCGCCATCATCTTCATCTCCCACCGCCTGCAGGAAGTCGTCGATGTGTGCGACACGGTCGTGGTGATGCGTGACGGGAAAATCGTCCGCAACGAGCAAGCGGCGGGACTGACCATCGCGCAGATCGCCCGCTGGATGGTCGGCCGCGATGTCGACCGCAGCAGTGCCAAACGCTCGTTCGATTATCATGCTGCCGAAGTGGTCCTTTCGATTAAGAACCTCTGGGTCGACATGCCGGGCGAAACGGTCCGGGACGTCTCCTTGAACGTCCATAAAGGCGAAATTTTGGGCATCGGCGGTTTAGCCGGCCAAGGCAAGCTGGGCATTCCCAACGGTGCCATGGGGTTGTTCCCGGCCGGTGGCACCGTTGAGTTCGAAGGCAAGGGCATCACACTCAACGATCCGAGGAACTTCCTGGATGCAGGCATGGCGTTCGTATCCGAGGACCGCCGGGGAGTGGGGTTGTTGCTCGACGAATCGTTGGATTGGAACATCGCCTTTGCCGCCATGCAGGTCAGCGGCAAATTCCTCAAGAGCTATCTCAAAGGTCTGTTGCAATGGCGCGATGAGAAGAAAATCCAAGCGACCGCCCGCAAGTATATTGATGCCTTGCAGATAAAATGCACCAGCAGCAAGCAGAAGGCCAAGGAACTTTCCGGAGGCAACCAACAGAAAATTTGTTGTGCCAAAGCCTTCGCCCTCGAACCGCGCCTGCTGTTTGTCTCTGAACCTACCAGGGGCATAGATATCGGCGCCAAGGCGCTGGTTTTGCAGACCTTGCGCGATTACAACGAGAAATCGGGGACGACCATCGTGATGATTTCTTCCGAACTTGAGGAGTTGCGGGCCGTGTGCGACCGCATCGCCATCGTCACCGACGGGCGCATCGCCGGTATCCTGCCGGCCGAGAATCCGTCGGAGGATTTCGGGTTGCTCATGGTGGCGGGCCATCAAGCGGCCGGGGAGGCCCTCGCATGAACAAGATCGTCAACTTCATACACTCATTCGGATGGCCTCGCATCATCATCGGCCTGTTCTTGCTCTCCCTGTTCATACTCGCCCCCTTCTTCAACGTCGATGTGGCCACCTCGATTAGCGATACCATCGTCCGTTTCGGCCAGAACGGCGTGATGGTCTTGGCCATGGTCCCGATGATCCACTCCGGCTGCGGCTTGAACTTCGGGCTTCCGTTGGGGATCATCGCTGGCTTGCTCGGCGGTACCCTCGCCATCGAGTTCAACTTCATGGGGCCGGCTTCGTTCTTGATGGCCATCTTGTTCGCCACACCCTTCGCCGTCCTGATGGGTTGGGGATACGGCAAGTTGCTCAACAAGGTGAAGGGCAGCGAGATGATGATCGCCACCTATGTGGGTTTCTCTTCGGTGGCCTTCATGTGCATCATGTGGCTGCTGCTGCCCTACAACAGTCCCACCATGGTGTGGGGCTACGCCGGAACCGGTTTGCGCACCACGATCTCGACCGAAGGATTTTACCTGCATGTGTTGACCGATTTCCTGCAATTCAGGCTCGGTAAGAACCTCATGGTCCCCACCGGGATGATCCTGTTCTTTGCCTTGATTGCTTTCCTGATGTGGGCCTTCCTCCATACCAAGCGAGGCACGGCCATGACTGCAGTCGGTTCCAATCCGGTCTTCGCCCGCGCTTCCGGTATAGATGTCGACAAGACCAGGACCTTGAGCGTGATCATGTCGACTTGGCTGGGAGCGATCGGGATTCTGGTCTACCAACAGAGTTTCGGTTTCATCCAACTCTACATGGGGCCGTTCTACATGGCCTTGCCGGCTGTATCGGCAATCCTTATCGGTGGCGCGTCGGTCAATAAGGCTTCGATCGTCAATGTGATTGTTGGGACGTTCCTCTTCCAAGGCATCGTGACGATGACCCCCTCGGTCATGAACTCGATGATCCACACCGACATGTCCGAGGTCATCCGCATCGTGGTCTCCAACGGCATGATCCTGTACGCGTTGACAAGAAAGTCGGAGGCCACCCGGTGAGCGTGTTGCATGAAACCCGCGGACAAAAGTTCCTCTCCATATTGGAAAAAAATTCGGTTCCCATCCTCTTTGCCGTCTTCTGTCTGCTCGGCATCCCTCTGTCGGGGTATTCCTACGGCTATTTGGGCCAAGAGATCGTGGTCCGTATCGCCCGCAACAGCTTTTTGATCATCGCTCTGCTGGTCCCCATCATGGCCGGCATGGGATTGAACTTCGGCATGACGCTGGGAGCGATGGCCGGCCAGATCGGGTTGATCTTCATGGCCGATTGGGGCATCGTGGGCATTCCCGGCATGGTGTTGGCCATGATCATCTCAACCCCGATTTCAGCCTTCCTGGGCTGGTTGTGTGGCAAGATCCTCAACATGGCCAAAGGCCGCGAGATGGTCACCAGTTACATCATCGGATTTTTCATCAACGGGGTCTACCAATTGGTGGTGTTGTATGGCATGGGCAGCGTGATTCCCATCAAGAATCCGGCCCTCGTCCTTCCCCGCGGATACGGCATCCGCAACACGGTGAACCTGATCAGCATCCGCAAGGTGCTGGATAACTTACTAGCCGTCAAGATCCTGGGAGTGAGCATACCGGTGGCGACCCTGTTGCTCATCGCCTTGCTGTGCCTGTTCATCGTCTGGTTTCGCAAGACCAAGCTTGGACAGGACATGCGGGCGGTCGGACAGGACATGGAGGTCGCCCGGGCGGCCGGCATCAAGGTCGAGCATACCCGCATCGTCTCGGTGGTGATCTCCACCATCCTGGCCGGTTACGGCATGATCGTCTACTTGCAGAACATCGGCACGCTGAACACCTATAACTCGCACATGCAGATCGGCATGTTCTCGATCGCCGCGTTGCTTGTGGGCGGGGCGACCGTAAACCGGGCCAATATCGGCAATGTCTTTTTAGGGGTGTCGTTGTTCCACCTGATGTTCATCGTTTCGCCGACAGCTGGAAAAAACCTCATCGGTGAAGCCCAACTCGGGGAATATTTCAGGGTGTTCGTCTCGTACGGCGTCATCACGGTGGCGTTGGTCCTCTACGAGGTCCGCAAGCGCCGCGACTTGACCCGGGGTGGCCGCTTGTTAGCCCAAGACCAGCGTGAAAGCGGGGAGGCAGGTAAATGAAACGGATTGCATTGACCCGCCGCAACCTATTCCAACTGCTCATGGCCCTCGCGTTGGTCGGTCTGGGAGTGCTGATGTTTTTCATTGGAAAACAGCATGTGGTCTTGCTGGACAACAAGACGATCGAAGCCGATGGAAAAACCTACCAAGCCTTCTCCCTCGTTGAGGTGGAGGTCGACAAGGAAGGGGTGCTCGAACTGGCGGCTCGCGACCGCGACAAGGCCGAGGTGATGGCCCAGCGCCATACGGTGACCGTGCGTTATACCGACAAGGCCTTCCAAGAGCACGTTCTGGTGAAAAAGTTCACCATCCCCACCAAGTACGACATGGTGTTGCTCAGCGTCCCGGCTTTGGTCGGCGGAGCCGATCAGTCTGTCTGGTTGCAACTCTATATCCCGCCGACGGCAGCGGTGGCCCCCCAACAGGAACCTGTCGAGGCTGCCGATGATCTGGGTGTGGACTTGGGGAACTTCTGAGCCGTCACCGGATCAATGGGAGTACATAGCTGGCTCCGAAGGTGAGTTGCAGGTCGGTGACGCGCACTCCCGTTACGTTGCGGTGGTTCCAGATGTTGATCAGGTCCATGGCACAAGACAACGACAATCCCGTTTTACCGATGGTGTATGAACCTTCCAGCGACCACACCAAGCGGTACATGGGAATGCCGGAAGGCGAGACCAAATCGAACGCCGCCTGGCCCCGTTCGAGGTTCATGTTCTTGCCTTGGGCTGCCAGACCGTGTTCCCCGAATGCTGCGAACTGCAACCCTTGGGCAACCGAATAGCGCCCCGTGTGTCCATAACGCACACCGAGTTCCGCCAACACCGTGTCGGGTCCGTAGCGGTAGCCGATGAAGCCTGTCCCGCTGCCGGTGCGCGCTTCGTGGGCACCAACCAATGACAAGTTGTATCCTCCGCTAGTAGCGAAACCGCCATCATTCGAATTACCGCGCAGGTACAGGTAGGGCGAAGTGTAGACGGCCTCCACATAGGCACTGAGCACGCCGCCATGCAGGCTCTTGGCCATGTCGATGCCCCCCAATGCGCCCCAGGCGTTGGGCAGGGCGTTGACGGGATCGTGGCCTTGCAATTCGCTGAGCTCCTCGAATTGGTCGATGAAGGCTTGGGCATGGAACGAAAAGCCGGGCAGGAAGGCAACTTCCAGTTCCAACTGGACAAAGTTGTTCACCTCATCGTACATGCCCCCGCTTAGATCGTGACCATCATTGTGGTAGTTGTGCATGTACATCATCGGATTGAACATGCGCAAGTCCAAGCGTTCGGCGTAGAACAGCGCTCCTTCGTTGAGGGTGAAGCGTAGCCAATCGGTGATGTCCCACTCAAAGCGATGCACGGTGTACAAGCGGAAATTGTCGCGAAACGAAAGACTGAGAGAAGACTTGCCGTCAGGACTGAGCAGGTTCGAGGTCATCAGCAGCAGTTTGTAGGAAATGGTGCGGTTCCAAGCCGAAGCTTGCATGAAATCATGGAAGCCAAGGTCGTCGTCGACCAGCAAATTGCCGGTATTGCCTCGTCCCCACGACACCAACGAACGGCCGCCGATGAGACTGACATGAGTTCCCGCCACACTGAAGTAGGCGTCGAACGGGGCCAGGTCCTCCATCGACGATCCGTTGGAAAAAGAGATGTTGGTCGCGAACGGTTTGACGAACCATGAATCTCCGGCAGCGGGATGGTTGTAGTCGCGCGTGTTCTTGGCTTCGAACGCGAAGCGGCCATACGCTGCATCCCCGAAAAACAGTTGGCCATCAAGATTCAGAAATCCGTTGCGGCCGTTGTACCCCCTGAACCAATCGTACGCGGTGGCCGACTGGTCGGCATGGGTGTCGACATAGCCTTCGAATGCCAAGCCAAGGTCGAAGCTGAAAGCGATATCTTCAGATGCACCGCCAAGACGGTCGGCAATCATCGCAAGAAGCGCCCTGCCATCTTGCGAAAGCCGTTCTGGATCGATGGCGGCCACGGCAGCCGACAGCTCGTGGCCGCTATAGGGGCCGGCCGAGGACAGTGGCGTGATGCCGGCTTCGATGGCCAAGAGCTTGAGCAGCATGACCTCGCTGCTGTCGATGGGGTAGACGGTAGACAAAGGAATGGCTGTGAGCGTGACAACGGCGAGGCACATGGTGATCATGAAAAATACTACTCGTTTCATAATATCTTCACCCTATCACAGAACTGGCCATTTTGCACTGCCAGCCTGCTTCGTGCCAGACGGTGGTGGTGAAAGCCATTCCATGATATACTAGGCTCGTCATGCTGAATAAACGATTGCTTTTCTTCATGTGCGTCATGATTTTATGTAGTTTGGTTGGCATGGGAGCCAAATCGGCTCAGGTCCTGTGGCCGGTCGATTCGGTCGTGTTCGAGCGTATCGGACAACTGTACCGGGTCCAT
>CAZJAK010000095.1:0-7618 GCA_964543935.1 uncultured Spirochaetaceae bacterium | reverse complement strand
CCGAAATCGATGCCGCATCAGCTGAATTTGGCAAGAATGTAGAAGAGTTCAAAAGAAGGCTTTCACTGAAGTAATAAGCGCTGAGAAGCAATTAGAGGGCATCATAGTTGTCTATACCCCATAAGGTAAATTTTAATGGATTTTGCCTAATTTGCACCTCTTCGGGAATATTCTCTACACATTCTCATGTTCTCTACCCTTAACGGGTATAGTATTTTGCCATGGTTTATCCAATCGGAACCTTTGTGAAACTAGAGAGGCGGAAAGCTGGTCTTACCCAACAAGAGTTCGCTTTGCGTTCAGGATTGGGCTTGCGCTTCGTCTGCTGCAGAAAAATTAATGAGTCGGCTGCTTGATCAGCAACAAGCGTTTGACACCATCATCGAACACAGCAATCTCCCCATTGGATTGAAAGCGGATTTTTCTGCATTGATCATGGAGCGCATCAACCGACTCAGGGCTTGATCGGCTGCCCTACTGATCCAAGATGGCGAATGAATCTCCCCCATGGGTCAACACAGACACGGATGCATCGGCATAGTGCTCATCAAGCAGGTGTTGCAGGTCCGCGATCGTCGAGCCGCGATGCACGAATCCGGCGCTTGTAGCCGCTGCGACGGTGATGCCGGGCGAGACGATCTCGACTTCAATTCTCTTTTGGACTCTGGCCAACAACGCCCCCACCGAAAGGGGCAGGATCCGGTCGATCGGGAACTCTCCCCGTTTGGCTGCCTGCAGGTGTTCTTGCACGGCTTCCCCTTTGCAGTACAGGGGGAAATCGGGATGGGGGCCCACCCCTTCAGGACAGGGGGTGTAGAGGATCAGCTTGCCACCGTCCTTGACGATCCGTTCGCCACCGATGACTGCCTTGGTCGCTTGCCACAGGTCGAGGTCGGCCGACTTGGAGCAGGCCACCACCAGGTCGACCGGCCCCTTGGCCGGCAGCCGGTATATCTCGTCGGCACAGGCCACCCCGGCCCGATGGGCCGCCACATAATGCCCGGCTACGATGGTATAAGTCTTGTTATCAGGGGTGACCACCGAATTGACGATGAAGTCCAAACCGATCGTGTCGACCCACTGCTCCATCTCGAGACGGGCTTGATTTTCAGCCACTCCCATGATGTTCTGCCCGATCAAGGCAGAGCGCAAGTGCAGCTGGGCCACGGTCTGCTCACCTACCGTTCCCGGATAGAGGATCTTGCCTCCGCCCGAATAACCCAGAGCCGGATGGGGCACTATGCTGCCCACACCGATGCGGATATCGGCCTGGGCCACCCGTTTGTCGACATGCACCTCGACTCCACCGGGTGCCGTTCCGAGATGGACCAACAGGGATGGGTCGCGGAATTCGGAGTTCACGCAGGCAAAGCGCTTAAACAAAGCAGATCCGACTTTCTTCTCGATGTCGCTGTCGGTCATCTTGCGGTGACTGCCCAAGGCCATCACGATCATGATGTCGCCATCTCCCACCCCGATGCGATTCAGGCGCGATACGATCGCTTCGATCAACACGTCGGTGCGGGCGAAGCGGCTGTTGTCCTCTGAGACGATGACGATGCGTTGGCCGGGTTTGACGAGTTCTTCCAACGGTTTGGTTCCGATCGGATTGGACAAGGCCTGTTCCACCAGTGCGCGCGAATCGGCTTGAGCGCTTTTCTCATGGGGGCTCAACACCTGCACGAGGTTGGTCTTCTTAAGCTGGATATGGTGGACCTGTTCCCCGAAGGGAATCGCCACGGCGATGCGTCCGTTCATCGGTCACCCCTATTTGATCGAACCTGAGGTGAGGCCTTTCACATAATTGTCCATCAAGAACACGAAGGCCACCACGATCGGGATGGAAGAGATCACCGCCCCCGCCATCAGCGAGCCCCAGAAGTAGACGTCGCCGCGGATCAACTCCGTCACCACACCGGCGCTGATGGTTTTTCGCGAGCTATTCGAGATGAAAGTGACCGGGTAGATCAGGTTGTCCCAGGCCAGGATGAAGGAGAAGAAGGCGGAAGTGATCACTCCGGGTTTGCTGATGGGAATCACGATCTTGTAAAGCATTTGCAGGCGGGTGCACCCATCGATGAGGGCCACGTCCTCCAACTCGGAAGGCAAGGTCCTGAAATAGGAGCTGAGCATGAGGATGCAGTAGGGGATCATGAAAGTCGGGAAGGTGACGATCAACGAGCCCAGCTTGTTGGTCAAGCCGAGGAAATTGATGAACTTGGTCAGCGGAAGGAACAGCAATGTCGGCGGCATCAGGTACAAGGCGAAAATGCCGGCACTGGCCAAAGCCGAGCCGCGGAATTTCAAGCGCGCCAGGGCATAACCAGCCGGGATGCTGATGACCAAGGCCAACATGGTCGGGATGAAGGCCACCACGAAGGTGTTCACGAACCATGTGCTGAACTGGGTCTCCTTGAACAGGAACGAGAAGTGTTCAAAGGTGATTCCGGTGGTGATGGTGAACGGATTCGACGCCAGGTCGTACAGTTCCTTGTTGTTCTTGAAGGCGGTGATGAGCATCCAATACAGCGGGAACAAGGCGAAGATCAAGAACGGCAGCAACATGGCGTATTGCAGGGTCTTTGTGGCAATGGTACGGTTTCGCTTCATCATGTTCACCAATTGTATTTATCCTTCGCCATTTTCAGCTGGAAATAGACCACGACAAGCAAGACGGGGAAAATGAACAACGCTGTGGCCGCCCCCCTGCCCAGGTTGCCGGTGATCAGCCCGATCTGGTAGGCGAGTGTCGGCAGCAGGTGGGTGGAGTTGATCGGCCCCCCTTTGCTGATGACGTAGACCGTGTTGAAATCGCCGATCGTCATCACGGTTGAGAACAACATGACGAAGGTCAGCACCGGTTTCAGCATGGGCAACGTTATCTTGAAGAAACAGGTCGCCGAGTTGGCGCCATCGGTCTTGGCCGCCTCATACAATTCCTTGGGGATGGTCATCAGGCCGGCCAGGATGTTGATGGCGAAGAACGGGGTGCCCTTCCAAATGTTCACCAACATTACCGATATCCGCGCCGTCCACGGGTCTCCCAGCCACAATATCTTCTCGCCGATGATACCGGCATTCTGCAACACCCAGTTGAACACGCTGTACGTTGGATCATAGACCCATTTCCAGGCGGTGGCGCTGAGTACGGTAGGGACGACCCACGGCAACAATATGATGCCGCGAATGAGCTTCTTCGGACGCAAGTCCAAGTTGAGCAACATCGCCAACGGCAACCCGAGCAGGAACTTGGTCACGACAGATATGGCGGTGTAGAGCACCGAGTTGAACAAAGCCGTCCGGAACAACGGCGACTTGAGCAACCAAGAGAAATTCTTGAGCCCGATGAAGTCGGCGTTCACCCCGATGGTCGCATTGGTCATGCTCAGGTAGATGCCCATGACGAACGGGTACCCCACTATGAACAGCAAGACCAAAATGGCGGGAGCCATCAAGGAATAGGCGAGTTTTTCTTGTTGCGTGACCACACGACCAGCAGTCTCTCTCAATTGCATACACACCACTCTATCAAATAATCACGAGTTGTGGTGGAAAGCGTCGCCGCCTTCCACCACAATCATACACTATACACGCTTACTTCTGATACCCGATTTCAACCAACTCGGCCACAGCTTCCTTGATTGCCTGGTCGGCAGAAGACTTTCCGCTGACGACCTTGTAGAACATGTTGGGGACGACCCAGCGCTGATAGGCATCCTGAGCTCTCGAATCTGGCGGAGCAGGATAACCGGTCAGCCTGAAGGCGTCGGCATACCCTTTCAACCCCTGCAACTTGGGATGTGAGAACACTTCATGGTTGTAGAAGTAGGGGTGGGTCGGCAGGTTGAACCCCTTGCCGCTGGCGAGATAGCGGTCCATCTGGGCCTTCTGGTAGAGGTAGCTCAAGAACTCCTTGGCCACGTCGGCATTGGGGCTGAAGTTCCACACACCGAGGCTATAGAAGTCGCCCGAGCCATAGCGACCGGCAGGACCGGCCAATGCACCATGGTGGTTGAAGGATTCGGCCAATGCAGGATTGTTCTTGCTGGCGGTGACCCATGCGCTGATCGGCTGGAAGCTCCAAGCGCCCTTGCCCGACAGCAGGAAGTTGTTGTTGGCGGCGTTGTCGGCCCATCCGATGACTTCAGGAGCCATGGCGTCTTTGTACAACTGCTGGGCGAATGCCAGAGCGGCCCGCGTCTCTTTCGAATCAACGATGATCTTGCCGTTGGCATCGGCCAAACCACCACCGAAACCCCACAGCAACTGGTACAAGCTGTTGTTGGCGTCGCCGCAACTGCCGAACGGGATGCCGATCGGAGTTCCGTTAGCCTTCAGCGCAGTTCCGGCCTTCAGCAACTCGTCCCATGTCGTCGGGGGCTGCATGCCGACCTTCTTGAAAAGGTCTTCCCGATAGGTGGCGTTGAACGGAACGATCCACCACGGCAGGGCCAACCACTTGCCATCGCGCACACCAGCGGTCACCGATGCCGGAGCGAAATCGCCATAGTCCTTGACGATTTTTTGGATGACTTCATCGATGGGCAACAAGGCCTGCTGATACAGCGAGACTTGCAGGTTCTCCAAACCGACGATGTCATGACCGGCCTTGGCGTTCACTTCGGCGGTCAACTTGGGATACATCTCCTGGATGCCCAAGAACTCCACCGAAACGGGGATGCCCTTGAGTTTGCCGAATTCTTCCGCAATCTCCCTCAGTTTGCTGTCGTTGTCAGCGACGAACGAGCTGAACATCAAAATGCTCAGCGATTTGTTTTTCGTCGATTGCTCGGCTTGAGCAGCTGCGAACAGCATGGAAGCGAACAGAAGCAACACGATCGACACAATACCGATTTTCTTCAACATTCGATCCTCCTCCTTTGCCGGGATGCTGTGGAACGGCACCTTTTGACCGCTCCATTCCCGACATCTTCATAGTTGCGATCACACATGACAATCCTGGGAACTTGTCATACAAATACGGTATCATCAGTTTCTATCGCTGTCAAATAAAAAGTTGTACATTTATTTAGAATTCTATTTCTTTCGCTACATTTTATTTTAATATAATTATTTATATTTCTTTTTTGATTGAGATGCTTTTA
The DNA here is from genome assembly GCA_964543935.1 of uncultured Spirochaetaceae bacterium. Classification (GTDB taxonomy): domain Bacteria; phylum Spirochaetota; class Spirochaetia; order Sphaerochaetales; family Sphaerochaetaceae; genus JAAYDK01. Next base: position 2,513 of record CAZJAK010000095.1, on the reverse strand, counting down.
TGGGAATCTTTTTATTGACAACTAAAATTTTTCCTCCTACAATCTCAGTTATCATACAACTCGATGAAAAGCAGCTATTCAAGACTTGGTCTAGCAGCGTGTTTAATTCGATGGAGGAAGCGGGGTGTCGTCCTTGTGCGATGAAACGGAACCGTTCTACAATGCAACCTGAATTTCCCGTCCCATCCCCACAAAGGAACAGAATGATCATGATGAATCAAACGACGAAATCGACCATCGAGCGGAGCAACCAAGCAACCACCATGTCACGGCATGACTTCGCGGTCGACCGGATCAGAAAGTACATCCTCGATGCCCAATTGAAAGCGGGCGACATGCTGCCGACCGAGAAAGTCCTCGAAGAGCTGCTGCAGTTGAGCAGGACCTCGATCCGCGAGGCATTGCGTTCGATGGAAGCTCGCGGGATCATCGAGGCCCACCAAGGGCAAGGCCGCTTCCTGCGCAGTTACAACTACGATGGATTGGTCGACAATCTTTCCTACAACCTCGAGGTCAACACCAAACGGTTCAAGGAGGTCATCGACATCCGGGTGGCTCTTGAGTTGCATTTCCTCGAGACGATGGCCCCTTCGTTTTCGAAAGCCGATATCGAGCGGATCGAAAACCAGTTGCAGCGCTTGAAGGAGTGTACAGAGGCAAACAGCGACAGCGAGGACCAACTCATCCACGTACACAAGGAATTTCATTTGTCGCTCTACGAGACCACCGAGAACCAGTTGTTGTTGCACTTGATCGGCATGTTCTCCGACTTCCAGCGGACGCTGGTCCACCGCAAGGAATACCCGATGATGAACACTCCCGACTTCTTCATGCTCCATGAGCAACTCGTCGAGGCCATCAAATTGCGCGAGCCGTTTTTGATCAGGACCAAACTGGTGGAACACTTCAGGGACGTTCTTTCATGGACAAGGCACCATCAACACGATTAAGCAGAGCAAGGGCATCGACCGCTTGTCACGATAGGAGAAAGGAATGAACAGGGAATTCGAAAGTTACTTCTCATCGGTCCAGGGGATCTTTCAAAAGATCAAGGCGCAGCAGGAGGTGTTTTCCAAAGCCGCCCGCATGATGGCGCAATCGATCGCCAGGGACGAGCTCATCCACATCATCGGTCCCGGAGGCCATTCGAACATGGCAGCCGAGGAGATCTTTTGGCGCACCGGCGGTCTTGCACCGATCGATGCGATGCTCGACGCCGGTGTGAACCTGATCCATGGGGCACGGCGGTCCAACATCATCGAACGGGCCCCGGGATACGCCAAGCGGGTGTTCGATGTCTACAACCTGAACAAGCCAGGCGAAGTGCTGATCATTGCCAACGCCTACGGCATCAACTCGATGACGATCGATTGCGCCTTGGAAGCCAAAGCGCGCGGTCTGGCCACGATCGGCATCACTTCACGGGGATTTGCCGACACGTTGGCTCCCGACCACCCTTCCCGTCACCCATCCGGCAAGAACCTGTACCAAGAGGTGGACTGTTTCATCGATTGCCACCTGCCCTATGGCGACGCCATCATCGATGTCGAAGGGTGCGCCCAAAAGGTCGCTCCGGTTTCGACTTTGTGCAACGTGTTCACCTTGAACCTGCTCATGATCGAAACGGTAAAGGAATTGGTCGCACTCGGAGTCGAGCCACCGTTGTGGATGAGCGCAAACATGCCCGGCGGAGACGAGGCCAACAAGAAGCATTTTCAAACGTACATCCCGAGGATAAAACACCTCAACTGAACCATCACCATTACGAGGAGGACGATATGTCGGTTTTGGATACCTATTACGGCAAGATTCAGGACATCATGACCAAGATCATGGTCGACGAGCGCTCGAAGATCGAGCAAGCGGCACAATTGGTGTGTGACACGGTTGTGAATGACAAGCTCTTTTATGTGTTCGGCACCGGTGCCCACTCGATCATGAGCGCCATGGAGCTGTTCGTCAGGGCCGGGAACCTGTGCAACGCGCAAGGCGTGTTCCCACCGGGACTGACCGATTTCGACGGACATCCCAAGACGGAGACTGTGCTTGGTTTCAGCAAGAAGATCTTCTCCTATTACGGTATCGGCAAAGGCGACCTATTGTTCATCTGCAACGTCAACGGTATCAACCACATGACCATCGATGCTGTCATGACGGCCCGCGAGATGGGGATCAAGACTGTCGGCATCACTTCGGTTGAGTTCTCGCAAAAGGTCGATCCGGGAGTGCCGCAGCGTCATCCGAGCAACAAGAACCTCTATGAGTTGGTCGATTTGTATGTCGATGCCCATGTGCCGGTAGGCGATGCTCTTGTCACCATGGACGCCTTGGAAGTCCCCGTCGGTCCGGGGTCCACCTACCCGATGATCCTGATCATGAACAGCATCGTGATCCGCGCTATCGAGCTGGCTGTCGAACGAGGAGTGACTCCGCCAGTGCTCAAGTCGGCCAACATAGCCGGAGGGATCGAATACAACGAGCGCTTCATCGAACGCTACAAGAACCGTATCCGC
>CAZJAK010000094.1:0-7853 GCA_964543935.1 uncultured Spirochaetaceae bacterium | reverse complement strand
AACGGTACGCTACTGACCGAACCCGATCCTGCGTGTGGCTTGGTCTATCAAACCCTCGCACTGTTCCCTTGGTTGACGCCCATGGGCAACGTCGAATTTGGACTGAAGGCCCGTAGTTATAAAAAGGCTGAATACAGGAAGCAAGCCCAGCACTACATCGACTTGGTTGGTTTGAATGGCTTTGAGAAAGCCTACCCCATCCAATTATCGGGCGGGATGCGTCAACGGGTCGGTATTGCCCGGGTCTATTGCAATCAACCCGAGGTCCTGTTGATGGATGAACCATTTGGGCACCTGGATGCCCAGACCCGTTACCTGATGCAGAAGGAACTGGAACGCATCTGGAGGGAAGAACGGAAAACCATCATTTTTGTGACAAACAACATCGAGGAAGCCTTGTATCTGGCTGACCGGGTCATTGTCTTGTCCAAATGCCCCACCACGGTAAAACACGAGTACCTGATCGATCTTCCCCGTCCCCGCGATTACACCAACCCTGAATTTTTACGATTGCGCAAGGAAATAAGCGCACAAGTCGAGCTACAGGATTTTGAGAGGGATCGAGATGCAACACAATGAGTCAAAAGTCAAAGTCAGGGTCAATCATCTCACCAAGAAATTCGGTGAATTGCTTGTACTCGACGACATATCCTTCGAGGTGAAACAGAACGAGTTCCTCTGCATCGTCGGACCGACCGGGTGCGGTAAAACCACCTTCCTCAACAGCCTGACAAAATTGTACGACATCACTTCCGGAGAAATATTGGTCAACGACCAACCAGTCGATTTGCGCAAGCACAACATCGCCTATATTTTCCAAGAATATTCGACCATGCCGTGGTTGACGGTAAAACAGAATGTCGGATTCGGCCTTGACCTGAAACATTTTTCAAAAGCCGAGCAAGAGGAGCGCGTGGGGCATTTCTTGCACCTGGTTGGATTGTCCGAGTTCAAAGATTATTACCCCGATCAGCTTTCAGCCGGAATGTTGCAGCGGGTCGTCATCGCTCGGGCCTTTGTGGTCGAACCGGAGTTGCTGCTGATGGATGAACCCTACGGACAACTCGACATTGAACTGCGCTTCAGGTTGGAAGACGAGTTGGTCAACCTATGGAAGAAAACAGGGACTACTGTCGTGTTCATCACCCACAACATCGAAGAAGCGGTGTACCTGAGTGAACGCATCTTGGTGCTGACCAATAAACCGACTAAAATCAAGCGAGAAATCCTGAACGACCTGCCCCGCCCTCGGGATATCGCCTCGCCCGATTTTGTCGAGCTTCGCAATCATGTGACCGATTTGATAAAATGGTGGTAATCAAACAGAGAGAACCGAGGAGATCAAGATGAAGGCCATTCTGGTATTATTCGATTCATTGAACAGGCATATGCTTGGGCCGTATGGTGGAGACCAAATCCACGCTCCCAACTTCAAGCGACTGCAACAACATGCCATCACATTCGACACCTGTTATGCCTCGAGCCTGCCGTGCATGCCGGCCCGGCGTGAAATCCATACCGGCAGGATGAACTTCCTGCACCGCAGCTGGAGCCCGTTGGAGCCCTTCGACGACTCGATGCCGGAACTCCTCAGACTCAATGGTATCTACACGCACCTGGTCACCGACCACTACCATTATTTCGAAAATGGCGGGGCCACCTACCACACCCGCTACAACACCTGGGAGTTCGTGCGCGGTCAAGAGGGCGATCCTTGGAAGGGCGAGGTCAAGGACCCCGATATCCCCCCCACAGTCGGTGGCAGGACCAATTGTTTGTGGCGCCAAGACTGGGTCAACCGAAAGTACATGGAGGGGGAAGAAAACCACCCGCAGACGATGACCTTCGACAAAGGATTGGAATTCATCCAGACCAACCGGGACCAAGACAACTGGTTCCTCCAAATCGAGGCATTCGATCCGCATGAACCATTCTTCGCACCGGAAAAGTACCGCGACATGTATCAGGATGGCTATGTTGGACCCCATTTCGACTGGCCGAATTATGTGAAGGTCAAAGAGACGCCCACTCAAGTCGAGCACGTCAAGAAGGAATACCGGGCTTTGGTAAGCCTGTGCGACCATAGTCTTGGCCGCGTGCTCGACATGATGGACAAACTCGATCTTTGGCAAGACACCATGCTCATCGTCGCCACCGACCACGGTTTCCTATTAGGGGAACATGATTGGTGGGCCAAATGTGTCATGCCGTTCTACAATGAGATTGCCCATACCCCGTTTTTTGTGTGGGATCCCCGCAACAAGGTCGAAGGAGAACGCAGGAGAGCACTCGTGCAGACCTTGGACATCGCCCCGACCGTCTTGGAATACTTCCATGTGGCGGTCCCCAAGGATATGGAGGGAAAACCACTCGGTCCGGTCATCGCTGAGGACCGCCCCATCCGGGAAGCCGGATTGTTCGGCATCCATGGCGGCCACGTCAACTGCACCGATGGGAAATATGTCTACATGCGGGCTTCAAAAACCAAAGAGAACACGCCGCTGAACAACTATACCCTCATGCCGATGCACATGCGCGAACGTTTCTCCGAAAAGGAATTGCAAAACACCGAGTTGGTCGCGCCGTTCGACTTCACCAAAGGATGCCCCGTCTTGAAGGTGCCTTCTTATGGGATCCCCGAGCTCGAATTCTCCCCCTACAATTTCGGCACCATGCTGTTCGATGTCGAGCATGATCCCAAACAGGAACACCCGATCCATGATCCCGTCATTGAAGAGCGCATGATCCGGCTCATGGTCGACCTTATGAAACACAATGATTGTCCGAAGGAGCAGTTCGAGCGGTTGGGCTTGGAGCAGTACCTCTAGTCCAGCACCATGTATCACTCGGTGGCCTTCATCTCCTGGATGACCTGCTCGGCAGTCTTCACATCGGTGACCAATACGTTGCACCAACTGCCCTTGAGGGCCCCCAAAATCGCCTTGGCTTTGGTTGTCTCACCAGCCAAGGCGATGCTGTATTCCTTGCGCTTCAAGTCCATCTCAGAAATCGCCAGCGTGCGCTTCTCCGACTCTTGGTTGCACAGCAAGCCGTTGCCGTCGAGGAAGTGGCCGCAGACATCGGCAACCGCCCCGCAGGATTGCAAGGCATTGACCAACTCGGCATCCATGTAGCCCGCCTGGAACAGCGAGGATGCTTGCGAGATGCTGCCGATGCCGAACAGCGCGATGCGGCTTTCCACTGCCGCTTGCATGGCCCGCTGGATAGTGTCGTCCTTGAGCAGACTCGACAGCAAGCCTTCGGAATTGACCTTCAGCGGGGCCAACAACGGATACGACACCGACTGGTCGACACACTGGTTGAGCAGGTTGAGGATGTTCATACCGCTATAAATGTAGGGCACCTTCTCATGGCTGCCGTTCAACTGCGAGAATTTCATGCCGGAGAGCGACAAATGCCCCAGGTTGCGGGCACACTGGTACACTGTGCTGCTCCATGAGATGCTCAGGCTGTCGCCATCGACCAAGATCCTGGCCAGCAATTCGGCGGCAGCTTTGCCGATCTCTTCCTTGATGACTTGTTCCTCGTAAACCGGCACATCGACCACGATGGCCTCTTTGAGGTTGAACAACTCCTCCAACGCAGCCGCCAATTCAGTCGAATAGGTCAACTCCGACTGGATGGAAATCTTGACGATGCCCATATCCTTGGCTTGCTTGAGCAACCGCCCGACCTTTTGGCGCGACAAGCCAAGTTTCTCGGCAATCAACGGTTGGTTCATGTCGTACTTGTAGTAAAGCACCGCGGTCTTCACCAATAAATGTCGCTCGTCCCTCATCCTGATTCCTTTATTTTTTTGAGCTTACGCTCACTGTATGAGCCCAAATCCCATAGTATGTGCAGACCTATCCGATGTCAACCGAACGTTGGGTTTTCCTGACTCTCCGGTGGTTCGCCACTCATGAAAAAAAATCATTGACAACTGAATCAACTACACCTACAATTACATTAGCTCATCTAGTGAGCATTTGCTCACTCACGAGGTAACCCATGGCACTGTTGTTGTTCGGACACCGGGGAGCTGCCGGTGAAGCTCCTGAGAATACGATGTTGGGATTCAAGCACGCTTATGAAACAGCTGGCGTACGGTGTTTCGAGCTTGATGTGCACCTTACCCTTGACGGGAAGCTGGCGGTCATCCACGACAGCACCCTCGAGCGGACCACCAACGGGACCGGCCAGGTGACCGCTTACAGCATGCCATACCTGCAGGAACTCGACGCCGGCAAGCTTTTCCCTTCGATCAAGGGAAAAGCCACCATCCCGACACTGGACGAAGTGCTGGATGCGTATGCCAAAAACATCGCTGAGTTCCAAATCGAGATCAAGACCGATGCCAAGCCCGTGCTCGACGAGGTGGCCCGCCTGGTGCTTGAGGCGATCTCGCGTCATGGGATCAAGGACAAGACGGTCGTCACCTCCTTCGACACATACGCCATCACGGCCATCCGCTCGCTGGATGGCACGCAAAGGTGCGGCCTGATCGCCATGGAGTATACCGAGCGGGATTTGATGAAGGCAATCGAATTGGGATGCCGCAACACGTGCATCAGGACCACCACGGTCGAAGGCAAACGCTTGGTTGCCCGGGCGCGCGCCGCAGGCCTGCAGACCACCGGATGGCTGGGGAACAGCACCGCCGATGTCGACCTGCTGCTCTCGTGGGGGGTGGACAGCATCACCACCAACTACCCCGGCACGATACGGCGCTATCTTGAGAACTCCCTGGGGTTGAAGATCATCTAGAAAACGAGGTACGCGATGGCTAGTGCGACAATCATTGGAGCGGGTTTGATGGGAACGGCGATGGCTTGGCCACTGGTCGACAATGGATGGACCGTGCATGTGGTGGGCACACCGCTCGATGACGACATCGTCGAGGCCTGCCAGCGCACCCGCATCCATCCCCGCCTAAAGCGTTCCTTGCCGGCCACCGTCCACATCCATCATTGCAGTGAATTGGACAGCGTGATCGCTCAAGCAGATCTGGTGGTGAGCGGAGTCAGCTCCCCCGGCATCGATTGGATGGCCGAAACATTGGCAAAGCGTCTACACAGTGGCCAAATGCTGGTGGGCATCACCAAAGGATTGAGGATCTCAGACGACGGCAAGGTCATCGTGTTTCCCGACCTGATCGCCTCCTCTCTGCCGCGCAGATTGAAAACCTCTCTCTTCCCGGCTGCTATCGGTGGACCCTGCATCGCTGGTGAACTGGCCGCTCGCCGCCAGACGTGCGTGATGGTCGGCTCGCGCGACAGCACTACCGCCAAAACCATTGCCGCCATGCTCGGAACTTCCTATTACCATCCTGTTCCGACCGATGACCTGCTCAGCCTCGAGGTGGGGGTGGCCTTGAAGAACGCCTACACCGTCGCTGTCGGCATGGCCTATGGCATGCACACCCCCGACGAAGCGGGCATGGGCATGCACAATCCAGCGGCAGCCTTGTTCGCGGCAGGTTGCCAGGAAATCGGCTTCATCCTGAACCTGCTTGGCGGCAATGAACGCTTGGCGGGTGCACTGCCGGGAGCCGGAGACCTCTTCGTCACCAGTGTCGGAGGCCGCACGATGACCCTCGGCAAGCTCCTCGGTCAAGGCATACCCTATGAGCAAGCCGAACAGATGTTGGCTGGAGTCACCTTGGAATCGGTACAAATCATCAGGGAAATGGCCAAAGCAGTGCACTCATGGCAATCACAAGGACGTATCGGCCCGGCCGACCTTCCGTTACTCAGGACATTGATCGCCGTCATCGTGGACGGGAAACCGACGACATTCCCGTTCAGCGATTTTTTCAAAGGTGCCTGACACCGATGCAAAAGGAGGAAATGCATGAAAAAATGGGTGGTGGTATTGGTATTGTTGATGGTTTCGGCTGTGCTGTTCAGCGCTGCTGTCGCCGAAACCCAAGCGCAAGAGGTCAAGACATTGGTTTTCTACAGGCTGTCGGCTGCATCGCACGACGCCTATTGCCTGCCATTGATCAAGGCCTTCATGGAGGAGAATCCCGACATCGTCATCGAGGACGTGGTGGTCACCAGCGGTGGCTACGAAGCGTTGGCGAGCAAGGTCTTGTTGGCCAATGCCGCCGGAACACCCCCCGATGTGGCCATGACCGGGTATTCGCTGATCAAGACCATGGTGGAAAGCGGCAATGCGGTCGACTTGACCCCATTCATGGCCAAGGACAAGAAGTTCAACGCGGCAGGATTGTTCCCGGCCATGATGGATCTCGGCAAACTCAACAACAAGCAGTACCTGATCCCGCTCGGGACCAGTACGCCCATCATGCTGCTCAACAAAGAGTTGTTCGAGAAAGTCGGCCTCGATCCGAACAATCCGCCCAAGTCGTGGGCCGAAGCCGAAGCAGCCGCGCAGACTTTGAAGAATGCCGGATACCAAGGCATCCTGTGGGGCTGGTCGGTCACCGGCAACTGGATATTCCAGACGATGATCGAGAACGCCGGCGGCAAGTTGGCCACAGCCGACAGCTCGGTGGTGATGTTCAACGAAGAACCGGGACTGCGCACGATGACCTACCTGCAGGACCAAGTCAAGAAAGGCCTCATGCCCGTCACCGACCAAACCTTGGCCACCTTCGCCACCGGCAAGCTGGGCATGTTGATCGACTCGAGCTATCAACGGGTCAACACACCCTCCATGGTGAGCTTCCCCGTCATCCTGGCCCCGGTACCGACCCCGACTGGTGCCGACCCGTTGGTTCCCGCTGGTGGGAACGGTGTGATGATGTTCGCCCAGGATCCGAAAAAGCAGGAAGCTGCTTGGCGCTTCATCAGGTTCCTCACCGAACAAACGGCTAGCTTCATCGTAGGAGAGAAGAGCGGCTATACTCCAGCCAACCAAGACGTGATCAACCAGTTGAAGGTCAAGTACGCCACTGACAAAAACTTCGCCATCGCTCTCAGCCAAGCCGCCAAGGTCATCCCATGGCATGCCTGGCCCGGTGAGAACGGAGTGAAGATCAACAAGATCATCCGCGACATGCAGGAGTCGGTGCTCTTGCTCAAAGAGACCCCCAAAGCAGGTCTCGACCGAGCAGCCGCCGAAGTCAAAGCTTTACTGTAGAACAGATGTGAAGGCTCCGGATGCGGTACGATGCCAAAAAAGGGTGGAAAACCGCATCCGGTGGGTCCAATACTGAACCGTGAAGAGAGTGGATGGGTATGCTCAAAGACAGGAAATCGGATGTCGTCGTCTCATATCTGTTGATCGCACCAGCAGTGGCCTTCATGGCCCTGTTCATCTTCAGCCCCATCGCCTACTCGATCGCATTGAGCACCCAAACCTACCGCTTGGGTTTCAAGACCCGTGCTTTCATCGGCTTGGGCAACTACGCCGAGCTGTTCGCCTCGGCTGACTTTTGGAACTCGCTACGCATCACCGCCGTCTACACCGTGGTGGTGGTTGCCGCCAGTTTGTCGTTGGGCCTGGTGTTGGCTGTCTTGATCCACCGCCGCAAGCGGACCGGCATGCTCTGGCAGATCGTGTTCTTTTTGCCGGTGGCCGCCACCATGGCCGCCATGGCCATTGTCTGGCGCTTCATCCTCGACGACAATTTTGGCTTTTTGAACAACCTGTTGCGGGAGTTCGGCATCAAGGGAGCCGACTGGGTCCGCAATCCCGACACCGCCCTTGCGTCGGTGACGGTCATCAACATTTGGGCCAACGCCGGCTACACGATGGTGTTTTTCTTGGCCGGCTTGGCCAACATTCCCGACGAGCTCTATGAGGCGGCCTCGTTGGATGGTTCGAGCCGCCTGCAAGATTTCCGCTACATCAGCTGGCCGTTGCTGTCGCCCACCACGCTGTTC
>CAZJAK010000093.1:0-8128 GCA_964543935.1 uncultured Spirochaetaceae bacterium | reverse complement strand
TTGGGGGCTAGTTCGACAGCTAGGTCGAGAACATCGAGTCTCAAGACGGGAAAGAGGTACCCATCGACAGAGGCCGAACTCCATAGAGGAATCGTGCACAAGAGAAGCGTGAGGACAAGGATTTTTTTATTCATGATCTCCAGCCAACCGTATGCATGCGTTCGACCGTCAACTTGACGGTCACTGCGATGGTAATCTCATGACTATGCGATTGTCAATGAGAAATTCATAATCCATTTCTTTAACTATATTTATATAATCGATACAAAACAAGCATGGGCAACCACTGGTTATCCATGCTTGAATTATTGGGGGGTGAGGGATTTGAACCCACGACAGCCTGCTTGTAAGGCAGGAACTCTCCCACTGAGTTAACCCCCCGTGACGATGAGTCTCCGTGAGAAGCTAGCATGACGGGCTTTGCTTTGTCAACCAAACCCCGCTGCAGCTACGTTCACTTGTTGACAGAGGCGGCCCGGTTGTCCTTGAGCACCACATCATGGGCACCTCCTTCGACAATGCTGGTGGCAGAAACCACCGTCAGCTTGGCCTTTTCGCGCAATTGCGCGATTGAGACGGCTCCACAATTGCACATCGTGGAACGGATCTTCGCCAAGCTAAGGGCAACGTTGTCGTGCAGGCTCCCCGCATAAGGCACATAAGAATCGACACCTTCCTCGAACGAAAGCTGGGCAGAACCGCCCATATCGTAGCGCTGCCAATTGCGGGCACGATTCGAGCCTTCTCCCCAATATTCCTTCATGTAGGTGCCATTGATGAAGACCTTGTTGGAAGGACTTTCGTCGAACCTGGCGAAGTACCGGCCCAGCATGATGAAGTCGGCCCCCATCGCCAATGCGAGGGTGAGATGGTGGTCGTGCACCACCCCGCCGTCAGAACATATCGGAATGTAGATGCCGGTGCGCGCGCAATATTCGTCGCGGGCTGCACACACGTCGATGAGCGCCGAGGCTTGTCCCCTGCCGATGCCCTTAGTCTCGCGGGTGATGCAGATCGACCCCCCGCCGATGCCGACCTTGATGAAATCGGCCCCCGACTCGGCCAAGAACAGGAATCCTTCGCGATCGACCACATTGCCCCCACCCACCGCCACATCGTCTCCATAGCGGCCTTTGATATGTTCGATGGCCATCCGTTGCCACTCGGTGAAACCGTCTGAAGAATCGAGGCACAGCACATCGGCTCCTGAGGCGAGCAACGCCGGCACACGCTCGGCATAATCCCGGGTGTTGATACCGGCTCCGACCACATAACGCTTGCCGGGGTCGAGCAACTCCAACGGGTGTTCCTTATGGGTGTCGTAATCCTTGCGGAAGACAATGGATTTCAAGCGTCCGTGTCCATCGACTATCGGCAAAGCGTTGAGCTTGTGGTCCCATATCATGTCGTTGGCTTCGGAAAGGGTCAATTCCTCGCTTCCGAAGACAAGGCTGGCCAGCGGGGTCATGAACTTGGCGACCTTCGTGTCGGACGGCATCCGGCTGACCCGGTAATCGCGGCTTGTGACGATTCCCAACAACATGCCGTTCGGACTCCCGTCATCGGTGACCGCCACGGTTGAATGCCCTGTTCTCCGTTTCAGTTCGAGAATGTCGGCCAAGGTTTGATCCGGTTTGATGTTCGAATCGCTGGTGACGAAACCGGCTTTGTGGTTCTTCACTTTGGCCACCATCGCGGCTTCCCGTTCAATCGATTGCGATGCATAGATGAACGTCAAGCCGCCCTCTTTGGCCAATGCGATCGCCATCCGGTCGTCGCTGACCGATTGCATGATCGCCGAGACCAACGGGATGTTGATCGTCAACCGGGCCGATTGCCCCACGCGGTGCCGTACCAACGGCGCATGAAGATCCACATTCCCAGGCAGGCATTCCTTGGAGGAATATCCAGGTACGAGCAAGTATTCGGAAAAGGTCCTCGACGGTTCTTCGATGTAGGTGGCCATCTCCATCCTCCTTGCCCGCCCATGATGCACCATAGGTCCACATCGATGCAAGAGCACCACCGGCCAAGCCGCCCGCATGCTTGACAAAAACGCCTTACATCTATTAATTATTATATGAATATATTTTCATATTCTAATGTTAACAGGAGGCTTTCGTGGAGTCATCTGCCACCCGCATTTACATCCTGACCGGTTTGGATTGCGCCAATTGCGCAGCGGAGCTGGAACGGGCCGTCGCATCGCTCGACGGAGTGAAGCACGCCGTGCTGAACTTCCTAGGCGGAAGATTGAAAGTGACCTTGTCGCCTGCCGCGAACTCCGACTTAACATGGGCGGCGGTTGAGGCTACCGTGCGGTCGATGGAACCGGCCGCCCGCTTGAAGCTGAACGAACAGCCATCCGACCATGGCCACGAATCCTTCAGTGGTATCTGGATGCTCATCAGGTTGGCCGTGGCTGTCACAGCCTTGATTTGGGCCCGTTTCAGCGATGAACGTTTGTCGCTCGTGCTGGTGCTCACCGCTTATGCTGTCAGTGGAGCCGACGTCGTGTGGCGGGCCTTTTACAACATTGCACGGGGCAAAATATTCGATGAGCATTTCCTGATGGCCATCGCCACCTGTGGCGCCTTCATCATCGGCGAACGCGACGAGGCTGTCGCAGTGATGGTGTTTTATCAAATCGGTGAATATTTCCAAGCATTGGCCGTCCACCGCTCACGTCGTTCCATCGCCGACCTGATGGGCCTGCAAAGTTCGAAAGCACTTGTCAGGCGGGGGCAAGACATTGTTGAAATCGATTGTGCCGCAGTCGTCCCCGGAGACATCTTGGTGATCAAGAACGGAGACAAAGTGCCGGTCGACTCTCGGGTCGTCAGTGGATATTCCACCTTGGACACCAGTGCCCTGACCGGAGAGAGTCTGCCCCAAGAGGTCGGTCCTTCCGACACGCTGTTCAGCGGGAGCATCAACACGGGAGCGTTGCTCGAAGCAGTGGCGACTGCAAGCTATGAAGATTCGACCGTGGCAAAAATCCTCAAGCTTGTTCAAGAATCGGGTGAGCGCAAAGCTGCCTCCGAGCAATTCATCACCCGCTTCTCACGCTACTACACACCAGTGGTGGTCTTTGGGGCAATTGCGTTGGCATTCATACCTCCAGTAATTTTCCCGAATGCAGAATTATCTGTCTGGGTGTATCGTGCTCTGGTGTTTTTGGTAGTCTCTTGCCCCTGTGCACTTGTCGTGTCGATACCGATGGGATTCTTTGGCGGCATCGGAGCGGCGGCCCGAACGGGGGTACTCGTGAAAGGAGCAAACCACCTTTCTGCATTGGCCAATGTGACCACACTGGCCTTCGACAAAACCGGCACGTTGACAGCCGGCTCGATTACGGTACAGGAATTCACCCCTGCCCCGGACTGTCCAGTCGATGCCGAAAGCGTGGTCAAGTACGCTGCCGCGGCCGAACGGGTCTCATCTCATCCAGTGGCCAAAGCGGTGGTGGCGTTCGCCCCAGCCGGCGGTGCTCGGGTCGAAGAGGCGTTGGAGGTGCCGGGCAAGGGCCTTACCGCGCGAGTCGAAGAGCACCAGATTGCCATCGGAAACCTGCGGCTATTCCAAGCGCTCTCCATCGAGGTTCCCGCTGTACCGCCCGACCTTCATGTGGTCTGGGTGGCTCTTGATGGTGCGTATGCAGGTTATTTCTCGTTGATGGACCGCATCAAAGGGGAAGCGCCCTCGTTCATTGCCGCTTTGCCCGCTGTGGGCGTCACCCGAACAGCCATCGTCTCTGGCGATGGCGAGAGCACAGTCGCTTATGTCGCTCAGCAGTGTGCTATCGACGAATGGCATGGCAATTTGTTGCCTCATGAAAAAGTGGCTGTGGTCGAACGATTGATCGAAACTGAACGGCCGCGCGGTAAAGTAGGCTACGTAGGCGACGGCATCAACGACGCTCCTGTGTTGGCCCGGGCCGATATCGGTATTTCGATGGGTGTGTTGGGTTCACCAGCCGCGATCGAAGCCTCGGACGTCGTGGTGATGTCCGACAATCTCGAACGAATCAGGGACGCAATCACGATCGCCAAAGCCACCGAAGCCGTGGTTCGGCAAAACATCGTGCTGGCACTGGCCGTGAAAGCCGCCGTCCTGATCTTGGGCGCGGTGGGCATGGCCTCGATGTGGGCCGCGGTTTTCGCCGACACCGGGGTGGCCTTGCTGGCCGTCCTGAACGCCCTCAGGCCATTGGCTGCAGCTGGCAGGAGAACCAAGCAGAGCTCTTGCACCCTCACTCAACGGTCCACCTTTCAATAAACGCACGATTATGATACAGTTGGCTCCCGGAAGACCGTAACGAACGGTACGGGCGAGGAAGAGAGTTCATGGACGATTCGAGGATACGCAACATTGGGATCATGGCCCACATAGATGCCGGCAAGACCACTACGACCGAGCGGATCCTGTTCTATACAGGAGAGAACCACCGCATAGGCGAAGTTGACAACGGCGAAGCGTCGATGGACTTCCTTGAACAAGAACAAGACCGCGGCATCACCATCTCCAGCGCCGCTACGACCTGTTATTGGAAAGACCATAAGATCAATATCATCGACACACCGGGCCACGTCGACTTCACCGCCGAGGTCGAACGGTCCTTGCGCGTCCTTGACGGGGCAGTGGCGGTGTTGTGCGCAGTCAGCGGTGTCGAACCCCAGACCGAGACCGTTTGGCGGCAAGCCGATTCGTATCAGGTGCCCCGCATCATCTTCGTCAACAAGATGGACCGGCTGGGGGCCGATTTCTATGCTGTGGTGAAGGAAGTTTCCGAAAAATTCGGCATCACGGCAGTGCCATTGTACCTTCCGATCGGTTCCGAGGCCGATTTTTGCGGTGTCGTCGACCTGTTGGGGAAACGTTCGATCGCCTTCAATATCGACGACCAAGGTTCCAGCATGGATTACGGTGCGGTTCCTGCCGGCATGGAAGCTCTCGTCGACCAATGGTATCAAAAACTTGTCGATGCAGCCGCATCGCTGTCCGACGAGATCATGGAGTTGTTTTTTGCTGGCGAACCGATTCCGGGCGACCTCATCATGCACACGTTGCGTAAAGGGACTATCGAGCGCAAGCTGGTGCCGGTTTTTGTCGGGGCTTCGTTCAAGAACATCGGGGTGCAAACCCTGCTTGACGGAATCGTACAGCTGCTGCCCTCCCCACTCGACATCCCGCCGATGAAAGGATTTTCGGTCAAGCACGGCAACGAAGTGCTCGTCAGGCATGACCCGAAAGCCCAACCGCTGGCCTTGGTATTCAAAATCCAGGTCGACCGGGAAGCGGGCCCGCTCTGTTTCGTACGGGTCTATTCCGGTGTGTTGCGCAAGGGAACCGCAATCCTGAACATCAGCAAGAAAAAACGGGAACGGATCAACCGCCTGGTGCGCATGCACGCCGACCGCCAGGAACCGTTGGACGAATTGTGCGCCGGGGACATCGGCGTGATCATCGGCTTCAAGAACGCCCAGACGGGTGACACCGTCGGAAGCGAAGGCTTGCAAATCCTTTTGGAGAAGATGCACTTCCCGGAGCCGGTCATCTCGGTGGCGATCGAGCCGCGCACGATGAGCGACCAAGACAAGCTCAAGGACGCCTTGCAGGTGCTCAGCCAGGAAGATCCCACCTTCACATGGAGAGAGAATGCCGATACAGGCCAGTTGATCATCTCGGGTATGGGAGAATTGCACCTTGACGTGTTGGTCACCCGTCTGACGAAAGAGATGAAAATCGACGCCCGCATCGGCAATCCGCAGGTCACCTACCGCGAGACCATCACCCAGGCAGTGGAAAAAACGGAGAGTTTCAGCAAGGTGTTGGCCGGGAAAGAAAACAACGCAACCGTCACCATGGCCGTGAAACCCTTGCCCACCGGAAGCGGCATCCACTATGCATCGCAAGTTCCCGACAAGGTCATGCCCGCCGAGCTATTCGAAGCCATCGCCCGTGGCGTAGCCAACTCGGTCAGGTCCGGCATCCGCTACGGATACGAGGTCATCGACATGGAAGTGGTCCTCAAATCGGTCAAATACAGCGAGGTGTTCTCCACCGCTTTCGCCTTTGAAGCGGCTTCGTCACTCTGTATGGAAGCCGCCTGCAAGGAGGCCCTCCCCGTGTTGCTCGAGCCCATCATGAAGGTGGACATCGTCGTCCCCTCGCAGTATGTCGGGGAGGTGATGGGGAGCCTTACCGCCCGGGGCGGCATCATCAATAGCTTGGAAAGCAGGCCGCTGGCCGACCACATCATGGCCAAAGCGCCATTGGCACAACTGTTCGGTTACTCGACCGCCTTACGGAGTTCCACGCAAGGCAGGGGGACGTTCACGATGGAATTCTCCCACTTCGCGCCGAAAGGTTGATCGGGCTACCAGGAGGATGCAGTGACCAATATATTGGCAATCGGCACGAGTCCCCGGCCACATTCGAACTCGACGGCTTTGCTGGATGTATTTATCGATAGGTACGCCACGCTCGACGACGCACTTAGGATTGTCCGCAAGCAGGTTCATGGCATGCGCATTGGCTGGTGCCGCGCGTGCGATGCTTGCAAACGCTTCGGCAACGGGTGCGTGCAGAAGGACGACATGACCGTCTTGTACCCCTTGGTCAAAGGCGCCACCATCATCGTGCTGGCCACACCGGTCTATTGGTGGGGCATCAGCGCCCAAGCCAAGACCTTCATCGACCGCCTGTATGCCTTGGACCACAGTGACTTCGCCGGCAAACATCTGGTGCTCTTGGCCACTGGCGCCGATGAGGAAACCGGAGTGCAGTACCGTCTTATCAAGGAGCAGTTCGCCGAGATATGTTCGTACCTGAGCATCGATTTCGCCGGCTATGCCGGGATTAGCGCCGAAGACGGGCGCACTGCCATGGCCAACCAGGTTGCACGCAACTCGGTCGAGACTCTGGCCGACAGACTACACGCACGCCTGAATTAAAATAAAAAATAGGCTTCCGACAAATCGTTTGACAATCATTCAGAGCTGATTTACGATATCCTTTGAATATCCGAAACATTTGCAACGATCCGTAGGAGGGAGTATGAGTGTAGCCAGTACTGACTTGAGGAATGTCGCCATCGTAGGCCACAACGGTACCGGGAAGACCTCATTGTTGGAACAACTATTGTTTTACAGTGGCGTCATTTCCCGGGCAGAAACAGTAGAATCGGGAAAGACGGTCAGCGATTGTACCGAAGAAGAGATTGCCCGTAAAATCTCCATCCATACCTCCATGGCGAGTTTCTTGTGGGATGGGAAGAACTTCACCATCCTCGACACTCCGGGAACCGCCGACTTCATCGGAGAAGTGATTCTTGCGTTCCGTTCGTGTGAATCCGCCATCGTGACAGTCGATGCCCGCGACGGTGCCCAGATCGAGACCATCAAGCTTTGGAAACGGTTGAACGAGCGCAACAAGCCCAGGGCTGTGTTCATCAACAAGATGGACCGCGAGCGAGCAGATTTCAATCATGCCTTCGAGCATCTGAAAACGCAATTCCACGCCACCTTCGTGCCCGTAACGATTCCTATGGGGAACGCCGAGCAGTTCAAAGGGGTGATAAACCTTATCGAAAAGCAGGCCTATTTCGTCAACCCGTCAGGGAAAGAAACAGTGGGTCCGATTCCGGCCGAATATGCTGACATGGTCGAGGAATACACCGTCCAACTCGTTGAAGCCGCCGCCGAGGGTGCCGACGATTTGATGGAGAAATATTTTGATGCCGGCACCTTGGAAATCGAGGACATCCGGCGCGGTTTGCGCCAAGGATTTGCCGAGAACCGGCTCGTTCCGCTGTTCAGTGGCAGTTCCTTGAAAGCCTCGGGCATGACTAGCTTGCTCACGTTCATGAAGAACAACTTCCCCTCGCCGGTCGGTTCGCGCGACCTCATCGTCCGTGACGGTATCGAGTCTGAGATAGACCTCGATGGCCAAGGGACCGCGGCTGCTTATGTGTTCAAGACCACCATCGACCAATACTCCGGCAAACTGTGTTATATCAAAGTCGTGCAAGGTACTGTAGCCGGTGAGACAGACCTGTACAATCCCGAGTTGGGCAAGAAGGAACGTCCCGGTAAAGTTTACCGCATGGTGGGCAAAAAATTGGTCG
>CAZJAK010000092.1:0-8391 GCA_964543935.1 uncultured Spirochaetaceae bacterium | reverse complement strand
ACAAGGTGGGTGACGATGCAATACACATATCTCGGTTCGACTGGTATGGAGGTTTCTCGGCTGTGTTTCGGAACAATGGCGTTCGGTGGACGTGCCGATAAAACCACCTCCCAAGCGATGTACTCGGCTTGCCGTGAGGCGGGGATCAACTTCTTCGATTGTGCCAATGTCTACCAGAAAGGGGTGGCCGAGGAATACCTGGGTGAATTCATGGCCGGTGAGCGCGACAAGGTCGTCATCACCACCAAAGGGACGTCGGTGATGGCCAACGAACCCAACCAGCGCGGCAGCGGGCGCAAGCACTTGAGCCGTTCGTTGGAGGCAAGCCTGCGCCGGTTGAAGACCGATTATATCGATCTCTATTTCATCCATCATTTCGACAGCCATACCGCGCTTGAGGAGATCATGCGCACCCTAGACCTGTTCATCTCGCAAGGCAAGGTCCTGTCAGTCGGCGTGAGCAATTTCGCCGCATGGCAAGTGGAGAAATCCTTGCGCATTGCCGATGTGAAAGGCTTGACGCCGATTCACTGTCTCGAGCCGATGTACAACATCGTCAAGCGCCAAGCCGAGGTCGAAATCCTGCCGATGGCCAAAGCCGAGGGATTGGGGGTGATCACCTACAGCCCGCTTGGTGGCGGGTTGCTGACCGGCCGCTACAACACAGCCGACAGCCAGCGGGCGGGTAGGTTGGTCGACAATCCCACCTACCGGACCCGCTATGGCGGCGACTGGTATCTGGAGGCGGCTGCCAACGTGGTCGAGTTGGCCAAGCACAAAGGTGTCCATCCCGCATCGTTGGCTCTCGCTTGGGTGGCTTCCCACCCAGCGGTAACCGCCCCTATTATCGGAGCGGCCGACCTGGAACAACTCAAGCCGGCGTTGGTGGCTTTGGATGTCGTCATGGACGGGGAAACCTTTGCCGAAATCGACCGCTTCAGTCCCCCGCCGCCGCCGGCAAACGACCGCAGCGAGGTGAAAGCCGCCCGGTAAATAGCAAGGTGGACAGTTTCAGGCGAACTGGGCTGCCAGGGCTTTGACGTTGTCGGGTTTTTCCAAGTGGACATCATCGCCGCTTCCAGCGATCCTTTTCAGGATGGCCTTGATGATGAAATTGTATTCGCTCATGATGATGCGGCCGCCCAGATACCCGCGAGCCATGGCGTGCTTAAGCAATTCGGGCGGGTAGTTGGCTTCGAATAATTTTTCTTGGTTGGCTTCGTCATTGGCGCAGATGAACAAGCCGAGTTTGGTTTTCAGCAGTTCTTGCGTGTGTTTGGTACACCATGAACGGAATTTTCCCGACAGCCGGCCGGCATGGATGCCGGCTCCCAGGATGACGGCCTCGTAATCGGCGATGTCGTGGGCGGCGGCTTCGCGGCCTACCTCCACGGCGATTGATCCAGAGCCGATGATGGCGGCAATCTGCTGGGCGCACTCGCGGGTATAGCCGCGGTTCGAAACATATACGACCAAAGTCTTCATGACTGGGCCTCCTGGAAAAGTATTGGAATTGTCTTTCGTCATTGTAGAACCTTAAGCTAGCCATGGGAAGGTGCCAGCAAGCGATTCTGGTGCTAGCAGACACGCTCTCTGATGCAAACATTGGCGTTTCGGTGTACAGTGGAGAAGTAGTGTGTACAACTGGAGGCATGCGGATGATCACGAAACAACTGTACGGCGAGTTGCCTGACGGCGGACAAGTATTCCTTTATACCCTCACCGCTGGATCCTATCGGATACAAATCAGCACTTATGGTGCAACGTTGGTGCGTGCGCAAGTTCCCGACCGCCACGGAAAACAAGGCGATGTCGTGCTCGGATTTGATTCGTTGGAGGCTTACCGGAACGCCAAGGGATACCTCGGCGCAACGGTGGGGCGGTTCGCCAACCGGATCGCCAAAGCCTCCTTCATGATCGACGGGAAGAGCTATAGGCTGTCGGCCAACGAAGGGGAGAACACCCTCCATGGCGGCAAGAACGGTTTCGACAAGCGCAATTGGTCGGCCCTTACCAGCGAAGCCGACGACGCCCCGGGCTTGCACCTTTCTCTAGTCAGCGAAGATGGTGATCAAGGATTTCCCGGCAACATGCGCGCTTATGTCGATTACATTCTCAAACCGACCGGGGAGTTGGAGATCACCTATGTGGCCAACTGCGACCGTAAGTGCCCCATCAACTTGACCAACCACAGTTATTTCAACCTGGCCGGGACTGGCGACATCCTTTCGCACGAACTTGAGCTGGCCTGCGACAAATATCTGCCTGTCGATGCCCATTTGATCCCCACCGGCCAGATCCTGTCTGTAAAAGGCACTCCGTTCGATTTCAACAAGCGCAAAGCCATCGGACGCGACATCGCCAAGACTGTTGGTGGATATGACCACTGCATGGTGCTCAGGGACACCAGCGACACGCTCAGGCGCTTTGGCAAGGTGTGGGAACGCACCAGCGGCCGGACCTTGGAACTCTACAGCACCATGCCGGCTGTCCAATTTTACAGCGGCAACCATCTCCAGGGTACCGATGTCGGCCGGGAAGGCCACCCGTACCTCATCCACCAAGGATTTTGCTTGGAAACCGAGCATTTCCCCGACGCGCCCAACCGACCACATTTCCCCGATTGCATCCAAGAACCGGGTGAAGAGTACAAACACAAGACCGTCTACAAATTCGGTCTGGAATAGCAAAGAGGATGATGCGATGATCACGATTTCCTATGATACCATGCAAGCGACCTATGCCCAGGTGCTGGGGAGGTTTTCGCTCGGGGCCGAACGAACGGCCAGCTTGGCGGCGATCTTTGCCGACAACACCCGCGATGGGGTTACTACCCACGGGATCGACCGCTTCCCGTCATTGGTGCGCAAGCTTACAGCCGGCTTGATTGATCCGGTTGCCGTCCCCACCTTGACGGCAGCCTTGGGGGCGTTCGAACAGTGGGACGGCAACAACGGCATCGGTCCGTTGAATGCCATGGCTATGGTCGAACGGGCCATGCGACTGGCCGACGAACACGGGGTGGGGTTGACGGTCATCCGCCACACCAACCATTGGATGCGGGGCGCCACCTACGGTTACCGCAGTGCCGAGCAGGGCTACCCGTGCATCTGCTGGACCAATACGATCCCGAACCTAGCCCCGTGGGGGACCACTACCGAGGTGCTGGGGAACAATCCGATTGTCTTCGCCATGCCGGGAACACAACGGGCGGTGGTGCTCGACATGGCCATCAGCCAGTTTTCTTATGGCAAATTACACAGCACTGCCGCTGCCGGCAAGCAATTGCCGGCAGTCGGGGGATTCGACCGCAACGGACAACCCACCACCGATGCACGGGCGATTTTGGACGGGGGGCATGTGTTGCCGATCGGATTCTACAAGGGGTCGGGCTTGGCGTTGATGTTGGACCTGTTTGCCTCAGTCCTCTCCCAAGGAGCTTCTACAGCCTTCATGCACGGTGAAGAGGGGAGCATCTGTCAACTTTTCTTGGCCATTCATCCTGGGGCAACCGAGGCTGAGCGCACTGAGCGCTCGCATATGGTCGAGCAAGTATTGGACAGCCTGAAGGCCACCTGCGCTGCTCATGGTGAAGTCTACCACTATCCTGGAGAGGGTAGCCAGCGTTCTCGGGCCAAGAGTGTCTCCGAAGGCATCAGTGTTGATGAAAAGGCGTGGCAGGCCGTGCTTGATCTGAACCGTTGAATAGTCTTCGATCATGGCGTTCAACTCTTGACACACAGCTGAAAACATACTTGTATGATGGCGAACTCCTTGGTGGATAATAATTTGTAGTTAATTCAGTTTTTAGATATACCGCTTATCCTGTGAGATACTGAACGACCGCCAAGACCGGGTGGAGGGACTGTCATGAAACACATACTGTTCTGCGCGGCGTTGCTCGTGTCGGTCATGGGATTTTCGGCTTGCACCAATTGCCCCATCACCGATACGGGGCGCTTCAACCGCAACCAGTATCACGATGATGGGTGGATCGCCCAAACCGGCGACACCTACTCATACCGCAGCAAAGTCGGTTCTGTGCGCAACGACGTGTTGGACTTCGATGTGCGCAACTTCTACGGTCGCGAGACCGTGTGGACCTTGCAACTGGCATCGGCCGGCACGCTGGGTGTGGACGCACGCTTTGTCCTGTCCGACGGAGCGCTGTGCAAGCTCTGTCTGGTCGACAAGGGTACGCAGGCCGTCACCACACTGGCAGAAGCGGGGCGGACTTTGCCGACATCGTTTGCATTGAGTGCAGGCTCGTACGCCATCAAGCTGGTGGGTTATGGCGCAGGGGGGAGCATCCAGGTAAATCTCGATGCTCCAGCGGGATTGCACCCTGTTTCCGACTGAAGCTTAGATTTCAGAACGATTTCAATAAAATCGATTCGATTTAGTGTTGACATATGTTCTAATCCCGGTACGATATTGAATGATTAAGGTGGTTGCAGTATGCGGGTAGTAAGACAACACGAATCGAAGGAAGCGGCGGACCGGTTGCGGCAACATGGCATCCGGCCCTTACAGATGCGGGTCGCCATCTACGACTACCTGCTGAAGCACAACATCCACCCGACGGTGGAGACGATCTATCAAGAACTGATCGTCACCCACCCGGGTATGTCGAAGACCACGATCTACAACGTGCTCGACCTGTTGTACGAGCATAAGGTCATCAACAAGGTCTCCATCGAGGAACGCGAGATGCGCTACGATGCCGATGTGAGCGAACACGCCCATTTCCGCTGCACAACCTGCAACAAGATTTTCGACATCAGGCAGATGAGTCTTCCACAGCCACAGGTCCCGGTCGGTTTCACCGTCAATGACATCCAGATCAACATTGACGGAACCTGTCCCGATTGCGGTAAAGCCTCGTAACGAACCACGTATGCTGCGGTATCGTATACCCTCAGGAATTCACCACCAAACGGTAAGCGACGAGAGTGACTTTGCCTTTTCCCGGTATCTTGCGCACCTCGAAGATGGCAGGGTACTTGGCCAAGAAATCGACCAAGTTTTTCACCCCGTACGAACGTGGATCGAAATCGGGTTTGGAGCGCTTGAGGAAGTTGCCGGCACTGGCAAGGTTGGTCCAGCCCTCTTCATCGATGTATTTCTCGCTGGCAAGGTACAGCAACCGCAAGACTTCCTCGATATCCTCGGACGGGTTGGTCGCTTTGATGGTGGCCTGACTTTTCTTGGATTTCTTGGCGGGCTCTGGTTTTTGTTCCAAGGCAGAGGGCTTGGCACTTGGAACAGCAATCGGGGCGACCTTGGCCACCTTGATCTCTTTGTTGAGGTTCTCGATGAAGATGAAACTGTCGCAAGCATTGCGTAGCGAGACGGGTGTCTTCATCTCTCCCACGCCGAAGACATAGACTCCTTCGTCGCGCAGGCGCAACGCCAGGCGGGTGAAATCGCTGTCGCTCGATACGAGCACGAACGCATCGTATTTCTTGGTGTACAGCAAGTCCATCGCATCGATGTTCATGGCGGCATCGGTCGAATTCTTGCCGGTGGTGTAGGCGATCTGCAGGATGGGTTGGATCGAATACTCGATGAATTTACTCTTCCAACTGCTGATGTTCTTGCCGGCCCAGTTCCCGTAAGCCCGTTTGGTGATGATGCGGCCGTGGGTGGATATCTCGTCGAGGATGGCCTTGATGTGGGTATCAGATATGTTGTCTGCGTCGATGAGGACGGCAATGGCTTCCAGTTCTTCTATGTCTTTCATGTATGCTCCTAGGTGCATTATACGGCAATCGCAAAGGATAATCTGCATATTTGCAGCGACTGCGCAATGTTATTACCACAAGGTTATAAAAATCTCACCGATTAGTTATATATAAAAACATATAATAAAAAGAGTTGCATCTATATATTACTCGTGCTATACATAAGGTGAAATCAATAGTCACCGTGTGGTTTCCCATGAGTCTGACAAGTTGTGGTGGTCTTGCTGAGCCTAGTGGGGGACCCACGGTTTTTTGAAAGAAGGACATTCCCGTGTCTGGATTGAATAAATCAAATCAAATTAAACCATTGCTCAATCGAAAGCTTGACCGCATCAATCGTTTTGTCCAAGTCGCGCGCTTCTAAACCCTGTAGGATATTTTCATGCAACTGCACTGAGAACCGACCATGGTTGCCCCTGATTACTGAAGTTTCCAATGACGGTAAGAACATCTCCATGACGAAACCATAAATCTTCTGAACCAACGGATTGGCTGTTGCTTGTACAATCGCCACATGGAAATCGCTGTCCAACTGAGCGAGTTCGCGTGAAGTTGCCTGTGAACTCTCCACCGCCATTGCCATGTTTTCATGTGCTTTGCGAATATTTTTTATGGCTTCATCCGAAGCTTGTTCAAGAACGATTTTCATCATCCCGATTTCCATCAGTTCCCTGAGTTCCAATAATTTGTGTTTGTCGTAATCGGTAAGGATCATCTGGAACAACAAAGGGTCGAACAAACCGCCTGTCATGTTTTCAGAGACATACGTACCATCACCTCGCCTGATCGACACGATTCCGAAGGAAGACAGGATTTTCATTGCTTCTCGCACCGACCCTCGGCTGATTTGAAGGCTTTCAGCCAACTCTATCTCGGTGGGGAGTTTGTCACCAGGTCTGATTTGACGGGTCAGCAACAGAGTCTTGATCGAGTCGATGATTACCTCGACAGCTGTCTTCGGTTTGTTCGTCCGAAATAATTTCGCGTCTATCTGTCCCATCATGCCCTCGCAGCGAGAAAAGTTTCACTTGGTGTGCCGATGTCACCGAGTCGGAACGAATTATAGTACATCTTTCATAATCATGGTAGCGGATTCAACGCTCAAACATGACTTGGATGTTGGTATAGCTGCGAATCACCCACTGTTCCTCTAATGCTATGGTTTGTTCCAGCGTTGCTTGGGGCGGTACCCATAATTCCAATACCGCAGTGGTTTCAGGACGTTTGTTGATGACCGGATTGGCAACGATACCGGCGATGTCGAGTTTTCCTTCACCCGCCGGTGTCCCATCCAACACGAATCCCATGTTATGGTACGGTCTGTAGATGGTGAAATCCTTAAGATGTACGTTAACAACAAAAGGAGCTAGCATCCCGATGACATGCTCGGGTCCTTCCATCGCGCCGAAACTGTTGACGGTATCGAGACAAATGCCGACAAAAGGACTGGAAACAGACTCCATGATGTAACGCAAGTCACGGCAAGAAAACCGGTCATGGTTCTCCAATCCAATGGTGATGCCATTTATTCTTCCAATTTGTTCCCACTTGCGCAGTGATTCGACTATTTGTTCCTTGCTTGGGTGGTAGTTGGCAGAATCAGCCACCACTCGCAATAACGTGGAGCCCAACAGTTTCGCAATCGGGAAGTAGGTGGTCATGTTGTCGTCAGTCAAACCGCGAATGCCGACCTCTACCGTGATTCCCAGATGGTGCGCTGTCCGATGCAACTCTTCAAGTTGTCCAGCATCGAGTGTCGCCAACGGGAGGTTGTCGGCGATTTGCACCAAGGAGAATCCATGGTTCTTTGCAAATCTGAGAAAATCGATGGCGTTCATTGGGTTAACCGGCATGTTGGATTGTACGCCGATGGCCCAAGTGCATGCATAGGTGCTGATACCGAGTCTCATGTCGACCGCCTACTTCTTGATTGAGTCAGTGATACTCCTGACGCTCTTCTTGATGCTGTCGCGATTGAAAATCTTTTCTTTCCAATCATCTTTGAATATCAACTGGCGGGCTTGTTTCATCGCCAACAACGCCCCGTCCGAAAAGTTGAAGTCGGCATATCCAAACAATACGGCAAATTGAATGCGGGCATGTCCCATAAAGAAATCCAAGGCAGCCTCGCGGGGCACTCCCATCTTCACCGCCTCATCGAATCCTTGTTTGAGAGCTTCTATAAGGGTTGAGCTAAAAGTCTCCACCAAAGCAGGTTCCAGGATGGCCATCTGTTCAACCGTGATCCTGTACGTGTGTTTTACCGGAGCATAAATCAGGCGAGTTATGCGCTCTCCCTTCTCATAATCAAGTTCGGGGCCTTGGAATAAGGCGCACACAGCACTTTGTTTGGCAATGCCCCCAAAGTAATCATGCTGCGCAACCGGATCAACTTCATCGTTGAACAGAGTCGGGTGAGAAGGATGGGCGACGAAATAGGTGATGTCCTGCCGTATAGGCATGACCTCGGCGTAAGCAGCAGCTGGATCCAGGCTGAACAACATAGCACCACTTTTCATCATCGGGACAATTCTTTCGGTAATCTTTCCAATCAATACATCGGGTACAGCCAAGATAACGACATCGGCATCCGGGATGGAATCTTCTTGAGGTACAACAGAAAATCCAAGGGCTTGCAATCGAGCAA
>CAZJAK010000091.1:0-8724 GCA_964543935.1 uncultured Spirochaetaceae bacterium | reverse complement strand
GATCAACACGTACACCTCGCCTACCGTCATCCTGGAATTGATCTACCGCTTGAAAGTGAAGGATGTGATGACGAAATCGGTTGTGAGCGTCACCCGCGCCACCACCATGCGCGAAGTCCAGCAATTGATGAAGTCGCGGGCCATCACGGGCGTCCCGGTGGTGGCCAACAAACGCCTGCTGGGAATCGTCAGCATGGACGACATCATCCAAGCCCTCGATTTCGGCCATATCAACGAACCGGTCGAGAAACACATGAGCCGCAACCTCATCGTGCTCGAGGACGACATGCCAGTATCCTTCGCCATCAGTTATTTCGACCGCTACCGGTTCCACCGCTTCCCGGTCTTGAACAAGGAGAAGGAGCTCGTCGGCATCGTGACCACGCGGGACATCACCACCCGCCTGTTGTGGGAGATCAACCACGAGATCGAGGACATAGAACGGTTGGGATGGTCGCGCAGTTCGGCCAACGGACTGGAGCACGAGGTCGAGTCCTTCACCGTCGTCAAACACGACTTCGAGAATGCCGGCTATGCATCGACCGAAATCAAGAAGCGGCTCAAGCAGGGCAATGCCTTCCCAAAAACGATCCGTCGGGCGGCTATCGCTTCATACGAGATGGAGATGAACATCGTGGTCCATTCGGATGGCGGCGAGATCATCGCCGAATTCACCCCCGACTCGATCACCATCACGGGCCAAGATGCCGGCCCGGGCATCCCCGACATCGACAAAGCCATGCAAGCCGGTTGGTCGACGGCTAACGAGTGGATCCGCTCGCTGGGATTCGGAGCCGGCATGGGGCTGCCGAACATCAAGTCGGTTTCGGACGAATTCAGCATCACCTCGAGCCCCCAGGGGACCACGGTGATAAGCACCATTCGCTTCTCGGAGCAGGAAAAGCAACATCGGCAATTACGCAACGAGTCAACTCAAAAAACAGTGGCCGAGGAGGAAACCACATGACCAGCATGCAATTGGGCAACAACCTAGGGTACCGGATCGTCTGTGAGGGGGATGGGCAAGCCCCCATCTCCGATGCGTATGTGGGGGACTTGTTGTCCGACGTGATGGGCAATGCCGCCGGGGACAGCGTGCTCATCACCATCCAAGCCCACAAGAACACCGTCGCGGTTGCTTCGTTGGTGGGAATCCACGCGATCGTGCTGTGCAATTCGCGCCATGCTGGAGAAGACATGATCCAAGCGGCAGCATCGAACGGCATCGCCATCTGGGAGACCGACGCCACCCAGTTCGAGGCTGCCTGCGCTATCGCCAAACTTATCGGACGGCTGTAGGGAAACGCATGCGAGTCTGCATCGACCTGCACAACCATTCTTGCTTGTCGCCATGCGGTAGCCCGACCATGCTGCCGAGTCTGTTGGCGGTCGAAGCCCTTGATGCGGGAATCGACATGGTGGCTTTGACCGACCATAACAGCACCCGCAACATCCCGGCTTTCGCCGAAGCGTGCAGCATAGCCGGCATCGTAGGCGTGTTCGGCTTGGAGGTCACCACGATCGAAGGGGTCCACGTCTTGGCGCTGTTCGGTGATGCACAGCACGCGGTCGAATTCGGCTTGTATATTGAAAGCATTTTGCCGCCGTATAAAAACATGAGCCATATCTTTGGTGATCAATTGATCGTCGATGTAGGCGGCGAGGTGCAAGGGGAAGTGGAAAAAAGCCTCTACGGGGCGGCCAGTCTATCGATCGACGATTTGGTCGACCAAGTCCTGCAAGAGGGTGGATTGGTCATCCCAGCCCATATCGACCGTCAAGCCGACAGCTTGTTGGCTAATCTAGGATTTGTTCCCGACCTGCCCTACAGCGCGATTGAAGCGATCAGGATCCCTTGCCATGCCGACGTACATGGCAAGACAGTGGTGCAAGGTTCCGACGCTCATTGTCTCGAGCATGTCGGCCGCCGGCGCTGCTTTGCAGAATTGCAATCGCTCGACGTGGCCGGACTACGGCACGCATTGCAAACCGGCAGTATTTCGTATCTGACACCCTCATTCTGAAAAATCTCACAAAAAAAATAAAAAAATTCCCCCAACTTCGTACATGATTCTGTTAGAAGATTGGTAGAAGTTTGACCATTGCAGAGCACCTCAGATCAGCATGGGCAGAGCCTGTCCTTGTCATTGTCGTTTGTCACAAGGATAACTGGAAAGCATAATCCTCAATGCTCATGCCACAGCTTTTTTGCAGAAATCATGTGATTTTATACAGTATACCTTTTACCAAGATGACATATGCATCCAGAAAACTAAAAATCCCTCTGTCTGAGTATATGTATCCATCATCGTAAACCAGATGTGGCCCATTACATGTGTCATTGGGTTTAATCTCTTTTATCATAAAGATTTAATAGTTGACACTATTTACACTTCACTACTATATTGCTCGTACAAGGTCGCAAGAAGGACGACCAGAACGGAAATGAAGATGATGAAGACGAAAGGATTGGTAGTACAGGTTGCGGTTGCGGCGATGCTCTTGCTCGCAGTGGTTCTCTCTCCACTGTCAGCCCGCGTCGTCTCTTCGCAGACCCTCACCATCCATGCTTATATTCCTGAACGAACGGTCGTCGCGATCGACGCCCAAGGCGATGCCTACCTCGAGACAAACAGCAACTTCGTACATTTGCATGTCTCCGATACACAAGGATTCAGGATCCTCTCCATCACAGCGCGGTAGGCGGTTGTCGCAACCACTGACAAAGTATGCTTCATCGAGAGCTGTGCTATGGATCAGTACCCCACCCATGCTGTTGCAAGGGTGGGCGTTGCAGCGGTTACTTTATATAGGTGACCTTGCGTTCACGGATTTTCAGCGGAGGAAGTTCTCCCTCGGGATAGCCTAAGGCGACGGAAAACACCGGCTCGAACCCATCGGGCAATGAAAAGCGTTCCAGCAATTTGTGACCGATTGGATTCTTGAAAGCCTGGGAGAACGAGGCGATGTAACACGAGCCCAAGCCCAATGAAGTCGCAGCTACACACATGTTCTGGGCGGCGTTGGCGCAGTCGGCCATCGAATAGACTGTCTTGTCGCTCGAGAGGAACACGACAGTCGGAGCGTGATAGAAGCAACTGAAGGCAGGATCCGAGGCACGCTCTACCAGTGAAGGGATCTGGCTGTCGGCCAACACCGAGGCAACCGCCAACGAGATGTGCTCGAGCACTTGGGCATCCTGCACAACGGTGAAATGCCACGTCTGGCGGTTCATCGCATTGGCGGCTTGCAAACCGGCCGACACGATCAGTTCCAGATCGGCATCCGGGATTTGACGGGTTTTAAAATTCCGGACGGATCTCCGTCCCATGATGTTGCTTAGTGTCTCGTTCATGGTTTCTCCGATACCTTCAACGATCGTTGCGCCCAAAGAACCGCAGCAGGTAGAGGAATATGTTCAGGAAATCAAGGTACAAGGTCAAGGCCCCGATGATGGAGAGCTTAACGAAGGTGTCCTCGTCCATATGGCCGCTGTAGGCATCGTTGATCCGCTTGATCTTTTGAGTATCCCAGGCGGTCAGTCCCACGAACAGCAATACGCCGATGATCGAGACGATGAAGTCCAGTCCGTTGCTCTTGACGAACATATTGACCACTGATGCAATGATGACGCCCCACAACGCCATGATGAGGTAGTGGCCGATACCGTCGAGTTGCCGCTTGGTTGTCATTCCGTACAGGCTCATTCCGCCGAACAAGCCCGCCGTTGCGAAAAAAGCGCGGCTGATCAACAACGACCCGAACGCCATGAAAATCCCCGACAGAGTAATGCCGTTGAGGATGGCGTAACCGGCAAAGGACAACACGGCTGCACTGGTCGACATCTTTTGCAAACGGGCTGAAAGGTAAAAAACCAAGGCGAGTTCAGCAAAGACGACAAACATCAGTGTATAGCCGGTGTAGAACATGTTCATCAATGCTTCACTGGAAGCAACCAGATAGGCAACGACACCAGTCAAACCCAAGCCAGCGGTCATCCACAGGTATACGTTCTTAAGAATGCTTCGTTCGCGAGACTTCACGTTCGACAACATTTGAGCCCTGAAATCATCCATGCGGCGCACCTCCCCTTCATCATGAGGTTTACATCTAGAATTTCGTACATTCGGCGACATTCGTCAACCGGTTCAGACCCGTTTGGCCAACCATGTCTTGCGACGGTAGAAGAAATACCTGCTTGCGACCTCGCTAAAATCCCCCAGCAGATACCCGAACCACAACCAGACCACAGCAGTTTTCAGAACCAGCGCCACCACGAGCATGTACGGGACCATGAACACATACTGGCTTATAAAGCTCGAATACAACATCGGCTTGTTGTCACCCGAACCGGTAAACGCAGAGCCCATCCCCGAACCAGCTGCACCGATGAGCATGCTCGGCCCAATCATAAGCATGAAGGCCACCCCTTCAGCAGGAACTTCGGATCCTCCGAGAAACAGGCTGAGCACTTGACGCGGGAAAATAGTCGTCAACAGGACAAAGAGTCCAACGAACAGCAGGCAATTGATCGTGGTCAAGCGGACCGTTTGCAAAGCCCTGTGTGGTTTTTCGGCACCGAGGTTCTGGCCTATGATGATACCGCTTCCGGTCATGATGCCCCATCCCGGCATCATGCCGAATTGGTAGATACGGGTGACAACCCCCAGGATGGCCAAGGCCGTCGTACCGTATAATCCAATCAGCTTGAGGGTGATCACCCCGGCGATGTTGCGCAGGATGAGGTTGAATCCCAACGGAAGGCCGATGGTGAACAACTTCACGTCCGTCTCTTTATGAAGGCGAATGAGGTGGGAAAGACGCAGCGTGACCGCCGCCTTGCCTTTCAATAACATGATAAAGCCGATGATGAAGGCGACGCTGATCGAGCCAACTGTGGCGATGGCGGCTCCGCGCATGCCCCAACCGGCTCCCCGCAACGAGGTTCCCGGAATCAC
The DNA here is from genome assembly GCA_964543935.1 of uncultured Spirochaetaceae bacterium. Classification (GTDB taxonomy): domain Bacteria; phylum Spirochaetota; class Spirochaetia; order Sphaerochaetales; family Sphaerochaetaceae; genus JAAYDK01. The sequence goes on along the minus strand of CAZJAK010000091.1, from coordinate 3,766 downwards.
GTCGAACATCAGCAACGGATCGGCGATCATGTTCAAGACCGAGGAGAATATGAGGAGCTTCATCGGAGTCTTGGCGTCACCGGTGCACCTGAAGATCGTGTTGACGCTGTACGAGGAGAAGAACACCGGCAGGAACAGCAGACGGATCGTCCCGTATTGCATGGCATAGGTGACGACCGCGGGGTCGTCGGTGAACAATTTGATGGCCCCCTCGAGAGCAAGCAACATGCCGACCGCTCCGATAGTCGCCAACACCGCCTTGAACAACAAGGTCTGTTCAGCCGCCAACTGGGTCCGCTGCAAATCGCCATGACCATAGCTTTGCGATATCAGCGAAACCGAACTGGCCCCGACGATCTCGTTAAGCACTTCCACGATCCAAAACAACGTGATGAAAATGGTTGTGGCGGCAACAGCTGCAGGTGAAATGAAACCGATCCACAGCATGTCCACCAAATCGTAGACAGCTTGCAGCAACATGCCCGCCATGGTCGGGAACGAGAGTCTCCAGATGTGTTTGTTTATGGGACCTTCAATCAAGCTCAGGTCCATGGCCTTTTCCATGCAGGTACTGTATCACGCGACTTGTGCTTGCACAACTGAGCCCATCGGTGCTGTGCTTGTGGACGGGTGCTTACGATGCTATAGTGTGCCCATGAGCCCTGTTTTCCAGCGAATCCCAAGCCATCGGATGGTGTTGTCGGTCATCGTCACTGTACTGGTGATGCTGCCGGCCTGCCGCACCGTGCCAATCGCGCAAGAGCCCTCCGAGGAACAGCTCGCCTTGGCCCGAGCGGCCGTTGAGGAGCTGAACTATCTGACGCTGCAAGGGCTTGCCTCATACACCCTCCCGCAGCAATGGCTGAACGTCTTATCGACCGAATTGTTGCCGACAGGTTCGAATGCAATCGTTGCTTCGACGGCTTTCGTTCCTGGCTTGCAATCGTACCTCACCAATTATGTGGCTATAGCGTATGCTGGAAGCAGGCAAGCAATAACAGACCTCGCCATGGCGGCTCAAGATCTGGTGGAGGGTTTTGCCAATGAAGATCCGTTTGCCATCTTGAAAGGACCATCCGATGCCGCGACTTCTGCATTCCTGCTGTTGCATCGCCAGGATATGGTTTCGATCATCGCCAGGTCCTTGGAAAACTTCAGGGATCCTCAAGGTCAGTCAATCAGCGGGGCGTGGGCTACCGTGGCGGATCACTACGGCATCTATGTGACAGCCCGCAACGACTTGGCCGCTCTGACAAGTTCGGAACCACTCGAAGTTGTTCAGGTCGACCCGCTGAACACTCTGCAAAACTTGGTTGTCACTATCGCGATCCAGACCATGAAGGAAGAAGAATCTGCCATCAGGGCGACGGCAGGCACCTATGACTCGGCCGGTCTTCGGTTGTTGGCATCTCTGGGAAGGTAAGGCGATGGACTTGTTTTCGCAATCGGTCGAGAATAAAAGCCAACCTTTGGCGTTCCGGATGCGCCCCAGGACTCTGGACGAATACATAGGACAAGATCACATCATCGGTCCAGGTCGGCTGTTGCGGCGCGCCATCCAAGCCGACCAACTCTCTTCAGTAATATTCTACGGACCGCCCGGAACGGGCAAGACCACCTTGGCCCGGGTTATCGCCAACACCACCCGCTGCACGTTCGCCACCCTCAATGCCGTGTTGTCGGGCGTCAAGGAGTTGCGCTACGAAATCGATGAAGCGCGCAGCCGCCTGGAGCATTACGGCAAACGGACCATCTTGTTCGTCGACGAGGTGCACCGCTGGAACAAGAGCCAACAGGACGCCTTGCTGCCGTGGGTGGAAAATGGCACTTGCATCCTTATCGGGGCCACCACCGAGAACCCCTATTTCGAAGTGAACTCGGCCTTGGTGAGCCGTTCGAGGATATTCCAATTGCTGCCATTGACAGCCAACGACTTGTTCGCCATCGCTCGACAAGCCTTGGCTGACAAGGAACGCGGCTACGGTGCCTTCCGGGTCGATTTCGAAGCGGGTGCTTTGGAGCATCTGGTCGATATCGCCAACGGGGATGCCCGTTCACTGCTCAATGCCCTGCAATTGGCGGTCGAGACTTCCGGAGGTGAATTCCCCCCTCCTCCGGGATCGACTATTTCCATTTCATTGGCAGCTGCCGAAGAAAGTATCCAACGCAAGGTGGTGCTGTATGACAAGGAGGGGGACTACCACTTCGACATCATCAGCGCCTTCATTAAGTCGTTGCGGGGAAGCGACCCTGATGCCGCATTGTATTGGATGGCACGCATGGTGGCGGCCGGAGAGGATCCCAAATTCATCTTTAGGCGGATGCTCATCAGCGCCTGCGAGGACATCGGTTTGGCCGACCCCATGGCCATCCAAGTGGTCGAGGCGGATGCCCAAGCTTTTGAACGGATCGGCTTGCCCGAGGGGAGGTTCCACCTGACCCATGCGGCGCTGTATTTGGCCACCGCCCCCAAGTCGAATTCAGCGATGGGCTTTTTCGACGCCCTCAAGGCGGTTGAGGAGGAAAACGAGGCCGATGTGCCTAACCACCTCAAGGACGGCAGCCGTGATAAAAAGGGTTTCGGGCACGGCGAGGGCTACCTGTATCCGCACTCCTACCACGACCATTGGGTACCGCAACAATATTTGCCCTCTTCGTTGCAGGGCAAGGTGTTTTACCGGCCTTCCGACCAAGGGTATGAGGCAAATTGCCGTCAGACGGTGCTTCGTCGGCGCGAAGCACAGCTTGAAGCATACTCGGACGACTCGTTCGTCGAACACCTCTCCTATTCCCCTTCCGACAACCGACGCGACCAATGGATACGCCGGTCGACCAGCGAACGGGGCGTGTTGCTCGAACGCATCCGTGATGCTGTGTTCGCCGACTTGGCTGTAGCCCGCCATGACCGGATGCTGGTATTGAACGCCGGGCACGGATTGCTTGCGTGGGAGGCGTTCCGACGCACTCCCGAGGGTCTTGTCGTCGCGCAATGCCGCAACGAGGAGCAGTACAACCACCTGAAGCATTATGCCTCTACGCTTGACGAGCTTTCCCGTCCGGTCATCGTTCAAGGTGAATTGCCAGCGGTCTTGGACGAGATTGAACGCACTGTGCGGTTCGAGGCCATCATCGGCCGCAATGTGTTGACCAGATTGACAAGCGATGCTCCGCTCCTGGGTCCGCTTGCTGCTCGGATGGCTGTGCGCTCGGTAGTGCGTCTGGCAGAGACTATGCCCTCCGGGGGGAGCAGGCTCTCCGATTTCATCGATGATGAGACCTATGCGGATCGGTTTCGGCAAGCGGAACAGGTCATTTACAGTCAAGATGGAAACCCTTCCAATCCAATCGCATGGACGACCGACGATGCGATTCGCCTGTGTGCAGGGTATGGATTGGATGCAAACATCGAAACGTTCGAGGTTGTCGAGCAGCGCCACATCACCGTGAGCGACCTCGAGCGCTGGTTGGTCAAGACCTATGCTCCGACATGGCAAGCTTTAAGTCTTGCAGTCGATCCAGATGCTTTGAAACACTACTTGACCGTCCGGTTGGGGGATCGATCGGTGCCATGGAAGCACTGTATCGCCATCATCACCGCACGACACCACATCCCTTGAGAAAAAAGCCCCTGACGGGCTCTTGACAAAACAAAGCGAATCGGGCATGGTATCGTACGTTGATTTGCTCTGGTGTATCCGGACTGCGGTCATTTCTTGGTGGATGTAGTTCAATGGTAGAGCACCAGATTGTGGATCTGGTTGTTGCG
>CAZJAK010000090.1:0-9268 GCA_964543935.1 uncultured Spirochaetaceae bacterium | reverse complement strand
ACGCAACCAGTTCTTTGTAGTTCCAAGGATAACAATCACGCTGGCCGATGGATCGATGTCCTTGACAGCGGCGACTTGCCGTACCGAGCATTTATGCTTGACGGCGACATTCTCCAACCCCTCGATGCTTCTGGCAAACCAGAACGGGATGATGTAACTTGCCTCCACGAGAAGGAAAATCGTAGTCCGCTCCTCACCTGATCCTGTCATGTCCGTCTCCGTCTAAAGGTCTCGTGACGTCTATGATAGTACCATCAGGGCCGGTTGCTGTATGCAAAAACTTGACGCGATTTCAGCCCAATTTTTGTATTGTAGCCGAATTTGCTCCTGAATATGATGAAACAGCCAAGGAAATTCAGCAATGGTTGCAAGGAGCAGGCCCGTGACCGCATTCATCACCAACATCCAGAGATTCTCACTCAACGACGGACCTGGAATCCGCACCACCGTGTTCTTGCAAGGATGCAACATGAATTGCGCTTGGTGCCATAATCCCGAGATGATCGACATGCACCCTGTCTTGATGTTTTATGAGAACAAGTGCGTCGGGTGCGGGACCTGCTTCAAAGTCTGTCCCACCGGCGCCCATCAAGTGGTAGACGGCAAGCATATCATCGACCGGACAATGTGCACCTCCTGCGGCACATGTGCCGAATCGTGTTTTGCCGATGCCCTGATGATGTCCAGCCGGCAATTCAGCGTCGCCGAAGTCATGGCGGAAATCCGCCAAGACAAGCTCTACTATGACCGCTCAGGTGGTGGAGTGACCGTCTCGGGCGGCGAGGCAACCCTGCAAGGAGCGTTCATCGAGCAGTTGGCCGATGCTTGCCATGCCGAAGGTATTGAAATCGCTGTGGAAACCAACGCGTCCCTACCCTATGACCGCCTTGAAAGGATGCTGTCCAAGATGGACCTGATCATGTGCGACCTGAAGCTGGTCGACTCTCGCCTCCATAAGCGCTTCACCGGCATCGAAAACCACATGATCTTCAATACTGTCGGGAGGATGAGCACACTGGGGATTCCCCTGATCGTGCGCACACCTTTGATACCGGGTGCGACCGACAGCATCGAGAATCTGCAGGCAATCGCTGCTTACTTGGCAAAGTTGCAGAACATCCGTTGCTACGAGTTGCTCAATTACAATCCGTTGGGCAGTTCCAAACGGATTGCCATCGACGAGCAGGATCCGTTCGGACAATGCAAGCCGTTTTCCACTGAGCAACTCGACGAGTTGAAACACCGTCTGGCCGAAAGCGGCGTCTGCATCAAGGTCAGTTGACAGGAGTAATGAGCGTGGCACAGATACACTATATCAACGAATTCGACCAAGACCGGACCTTCACCTACGCTGAGCGCATCGCCTTGTTGCGCCAGCGCAAGATCGAGCAAACTTCTGAGAAATCGGTCCATGGCGGAGCCGACGAGGACGATTACGGTTTGATCGTCCAAGATGTGTTCGACTACCGGCTCAAGAGCAACCACCCCAACGGTTCCATCTATGGCTATACAGCGTGGACAGACAATTACTGCACGATCTTGCAGCAACACCCGATATATGTCGACGCTTTGGATGCTTTTTCTGCCAAGGGATTCCTATTCTTGGAGCGGCTGCGTCCCAAGGATAAGAAATGGAATCCCGATTATCCCTATGACGATCTGCAACGGATATTCAACCGATACCAAATCATCTCAGGGATCGACAACTGCCACCATTTCACCCCCGACATCCAAATCGGTCTGGACCTTGGCTGGGGCGGTATCCTGGCCAAACTCAAAGAACATAAAGCCCTCCATGACGAAAGCCACAGCGAGTTCTACGATGCCGAGATCGAGGTGGTCGAGCACATCATCGCCTTCATCAAGCGCGCTGCCTGTGAGATCGAGGATCTGGCGTGTCAGGAGAAAAACACCCAACTATCAGAAAACCTCCACGCCATGGCGGCCATCGACCACTGGATCGCCACCGAGGCACCACGGACTCTCCGCGAAGCTATCCAATGGAACAATTGGTTCAGCATGCTCAGCCGCACGTACAACCGCGGTAGTGCCGGCGGGCAGATCGAGGACCTGTTCAATCCGTTCTATCAACGGGATGTCGAGGCAGGCATCCTCACCGATGAAGAAGCAGTCTTTTATCTGGCCTGCATGTTCTTGCAGGACAGCCGCTATTGGCAACTCAGCGGTCCCGACTTGCATGACGAGGACAAGACCTGCCACCTCAGCTATCTTGCCTTGGAGGCGGCCGACAAGCTCAATATCACTACGAACTTGACCATTCGGGTGCATGACAAGATCGACCCGGTCTTTTTACGCACCTCGGTCGAATACTTGTTCAAGAACAAGCAGGGATGGCCGCGCTACTCCAGCGACAAAGCCTTGATGGAGGGTTTCATGCGCTGCGGATTCAGCAAGGAGCTGGCCCGCAAGCGGGTGGCGGCCGGATGCCATTGGATGTGCATGCCTGGTCTTGAATACACCATGAACGACACGGTCAAGGTCAACCTCGCCATGGTGTTCCAAGTGGCTTTCGATGAAATGATGGCCGAATCGGGGACAGTGGAACCGAGCATCGATGCGTTGTGGCGCCAGTACGCCGCCCATCTGAAGATCGCGGTGGACGCTACCGGCAAGGGTATCATCCATCACCTCGCCTACCAGACCAAAACCCAACCCGAGCTCATCCTCAACCTTTTCCAGCATGGTTTGATCGAAAAGGGTGTCAACATCACCGACGGTGGAGCCAATTATTACAACATGTGCGTGGACGGAGCCGGTCTGGCTGTGGCTGCCGATAGCCTCGCTGCCTGTGAACAACGCGTCGATAGAGAACACAAGCTCACCTATGAAAAGCTTGCCGATCATCTGAACACTGACTTCGCCGGTACGGACGGAGAGTATGTGCGGCAGATGCTGCTGCACAGCGAACGGTATGGCGGGGGAAACACCCGCGGCGATTGGTGGGCTGTAAGGATTTCCCAGTTATGGACGACCTTGGTGCGCGATCTGGTCGAACAGCATAAGGACAATCCCAAGCACGTCAATTTCATTCCAGGTTTCTTCTCGTGGTCCAACACGATCCTGTTGGGCTCGATCCTCAAAGCCACCCCCAATGGCCGCAAAGCCGGCGAGCCGATCAACCACGGGGCCAATCCGAACGGGGGCTTCCGCAAGGACGGGGCGGTGACGAGCATGTGCAATTCCATCGCCGCCATCCAACCGGGATACGGCAATACCGCTCCTGTGCAACTGGAGGTTGACCCACAGATCGCCAACGATCCCGAAGGGGTCGACAAAATGCTCGCCATGATCTTGGGCATCATGGATTCGGGCAATACCTTGCTCAACATCAACATCATCGATGCCAAGAGGATACTCGAAGCCCATAAGGACCCCTCCAAGTATCCCGACCTGGTGGTGCGCGTCACCGGTTTCACTGCTTTCTTCTCGATGTTGAGCGAACGTTTCCGTGAGTTGGTGGTGGAGCGCATCAAGTCGGTGAATCCAGGCAATGAAGCATGAACCATATAAAAAAGGAGAATACGATGAAAGAGGTACCGAGAAAGACCGTGGACGTTACAGTGAAGGAAAACAGAAGCGTAACCGTATTGCCGGGGTGCATCCCTGGAGCCACTCCCTACCACCATAGTATCGTGGCAGGCTCGACGCTCACGTTACAACCGGGGCCTTTCCATCACATCTTGATCCTCATCAGTGGTGATGTGACGTTCACCACCGATAAAAACAGCTACACATTCCATGAACGGGTCTCGTTCGTGCCGAATCCGAAGCTGTCCGTAGACATCGTGGCGCTGACCGATTGCCAGTTGCTGGAGATCCGTTGGGATTGGAAAGAGGGCGACGACGAGTTGGCTGCCGAGTACATGACCCAGTTCCCCCACATCCAAATCTACCGCAATGCCAAGCAGTACCGCGACAGGAACAAGAGCGAGAAGACCATCAGCCGGGCTGTCATCGAGCAACGCATCATCCCGCGTTTCGCTTTCGGTTCGGTGGAAACCTATGGTGTCGATGCAGTCAAATCGCACGACCACCCTATGCTCGACCAATATTTCTTCAGCTTCCCTGAAAACGAGATGGACGTCCTCATCGATTTCCAGCCCATCCGCATGAAAGGCAACGAGCTGTTGTACATCCCCCTCGGTGCCATGCATGGCATCGATGTCAAACAGGGCCAGCATTGCCATTACCTGTGGATCGACTTCTATCCCGATAACGATGTGGCGCTCAAACGCCTCGATGCTTCCCATATCGCCACCGGTAAGCATGTCGAGTTCAGCAACAACGGCGAATTGCGGCGATGATTCAGCAGTACAGCGCTCCTGTCAGGCTCGAGCCCGCTCGGGCCTGGCGGACGTATCTCGGTGGCAGCCGCATCGATGCGATCCACGGAATTGCCGGCGGGGAAGACAATCATTTCCCCGAAGAATGGATCATGTCCACCACAGTTGCCCGCAACGTCGGGCGAGAAGAGTGTGTCCATGAAGGCATGAGCTTTCTGGAGGGGCACCGCTTGTCGCTCAAAGATTACATCAAGGCCGATCCACAACAAGCCTTGGGAAATGCCCGATCGGAGACCACCGGTGTGTTGGTCAAAATCATTGACGCCGCCGAACGGTTGACCGTACAGGTCCATCCCGATAAGGAACAGGCCATGCGCTTGTTCAATTCCCGCTTTGGGAAAACCGAGTGCTGGCACGTCTTGGGCGGGCGCACTATCGACGGAGAACCTCCTGCCATCTACCTCGGTTTCAAGCAGGGCATCACCCGAACCGAGTGGCAACGTTGCTTTCATGAACAAGACAACGCTGCCATGCTGGCTTTGATGCATCGTTTCGATGTACTACCCGGTCAGACCTTCCTCGTGCAAGCCGGTGTCCCCCATGCCATCGGCAAGGGGTGCCTGCTCATCGAGATCCAGGAACCAACCGACTACACCATCCGTGTCGAGCGGATTACCCCGACCGGGCTGCACATCCCCGACCAAGCTTGCCACCAAGGTCTCGGATTCGACCTGATGTTCGATTGTTTTTCGTATGGAGGAGTGAGCAGGGCAGAGGCTGAACAGCGCTGGAAGATCCCACCACAGCGGATTGAGGAAACGAGCTGTTATCACCGCTCTGAGTTGGTTGGCTACAACCATACTCCTTGCTTCAAACTGGAACGCTATCGTGTTTCACACAAGGTTGATATCAACTTCGACCATCAATTTTGCGGTCTGTATGTGTTCGCAGGCAGCGGGTTGCTTACCTGTAACGGCACTGCCACCCCGATACAAAGCGGAGATCAATATTTCGTGCCGGCCGGATGCAGCACCATATCGCTTGAAGCGCGGGCGGATCGACCGTTGGTAGTGTTTCGTTTCTTTGGTCCCCGGTCATAGGAAGGAGAATGTTCAATGGAAAGCCAAGAACGCCCTGCCGGCATTGTCAATCAACAAACCGTTGCCTTATCCGGTTGCTATGATGTGATTGTCATCGGTGGCGGCGTGGCCGGTTGCGCGGCTGCGTTGGCTGCCCACAGGAACAACCAGCGGGTCTTGGTGGTGGAAAAGCTCACCGTCCTTGGAGGGCTGGGAACCACCGGACACATTGTCATCTATCTCCCGTTGGATGATGGGTACGGCAACCAGGTCATCGGGGGCATTGCCGAGGAGTTGTTGCATCTGTCGGCCAAGTATGCCTATTACGGAGCCGATCTGGGCTCGTGGAAGCAAGAAGGCCGCCGCTACGAATGCAAGTTCAACGGACCGGCTTTCTCGCTTGCCCTTGAGGAGTTGCTGCTCAGCGAGGGTATCGACATCGTCTATGACAGCTTGTTTGTCGGATCGGAATGTACCGACGGAGTATGTAACGCCATCCATGTGGAGAACAAGTCGGGTCGATCCCGGTATGTGTGCAAGGCGGTCGTGGATGCCTCCGGGGATGCCGAGGTGTTCGCCCGGGCCGGCCACACCTGCATGGCCGCCAAGAACAGCTTGGCCATCTGGAATTATTGCACCAAAGGGGCGGCTTCCCATTACCAGAAACGGGGTGGTCCCGATGGACCGGGCCTCAAGTTGGTCAGTTTTGGCAAGATCGACACTGCAGCCAAGCAGCATGTCGTGGATATCCCCTATTACGGGGACTCAGCCGAAGGGGTCAACCGCTTCATCATCGATGGCCATAAACGCCTGTTGGATTATATGAAAGGCGACAGTGAGTTCGTGCCCGCTTCCCTGCCCGGCATGGCCCAGATCCGCATGTCGCGCAGGATCCAAGGAGCATATCTGCTTTCAGACCAAGACGCAGGCAAGCATTTTAAGGACAACATCGGGGCCACCGGCGATTGGCGCAGGCCGGGACCGGTGTATGAAATTCCGTATCGGACACTCTCTGTGCCTGGTTTGAAAAATGTCTTGTGTGCCGGTCGTTGCATTTCAAGCAGTGGGGAGGCTTGGGAGTTGACCAGGTGCATCCCGCAAGCGGCTTTGACCGGCCAAGCTGCCGGTACGGCTGCTGCAATGGCCATCGAAAACCATGTGTCTGTCCAAGAGGTCCCGGTCGGACACCTACGGAAACTCTTGGCCAAAGATGGTATGATGCTGGATATCAACAAGTAAATGAGGGTGTGATGGCATGAAACAGGTCAAGATTGGGATTGTCGGGTGCGGGATGGTGGCACGTTACCACGCCAAGGCGATTGCTGATACGACCCAGGCTGTCTTGGCGGGAGCTTGCAGCAAGAGTTTGGCGAGCACACAAGCCTTTTGTGCCGAATTTCCCTCAGTGATGCCGTATGGGGCATATGAAGAGATGCTTGCCGACCAGGCTATCGACGCTGTCGCCCTCTGTTCGCCAACCGGAGAGCATTTCCACCAAGCGGTCGCGGCTTTGCACAGCAACAAGCACGTCATCGTGGAAAAGCCCCTTTGCACGACCTTGGCGGATGCCGACACTCTCATCAAGCTGGCTGAAGAACGGGGATTGTGTCTGGCGGTGATCTCGCAATCACGCTTTTCTGATGCGGCCTTCGCCATCAAGCGAGCCATTGAACATGGAGAGTTGGGCAAGCTTGTTTCTGCCTCGCTGATGATGCGCTATACGCGAGACCAAGCCTATTACGACCAAGCTGCTTGGAGAGGCACCTATGCCCACGATGGCGGTGGCGTCATGATGAACCAGGGCATCCATGGGATCGACTTGTTGTGCTATTTCATGGGGAAACCCCGCTCGGTCATGGGTTATGCCAAAACCCTCTTGCGCAACATCGAGGTGGAGGACACTGCTGCTGCAGCTGTTGAATTCGATTGTGGAGCGGTGGCGGTCATCGACGCCACGGTGTGTTCACAGCCGTCGTTCTCAAAGAGGTTCATCATCGGCGGTGAACTCGGTACGGTCATCTTGGAGGAGGATGCCATAACGCTCTGGAGTTTGGATTCCCCCTGCCCCGTCACCCCTACGAAATCGGCGGGAGGTTCCTCTTCGTCCAACGCCAAAGGCATCACCCACACCTACCATGCCCGCGAATACCGCGACATCGTCGGACATCTCCTCGATGGAACACCGTTGCTCATCGATGGCAGGCAAGGCCGTATCCCCCTGTCGGTGATCCTGGGAGTGTATGAATCATCACGGACAGGCAGGAAGGTCCTGCTGTAGACCGATAGTGCGGATATTGAGGCTATGTGGACCTTGCCCGAAGGTAATCCAATCACTTCGAGCGAATCATGTGTCTTGCATACGTGATTTTGGTGCGCAAGGATGGTTTTGATTTCATTACCAGACCAATATTTTTCCCAAAGAATGACATGTGAGGATATACGCATACGAACACATCTTCGGCCATCCGGTTTTACACATCCAACCTCTTGGCGATGGCTTGCATGGTTAAGTCGGTCACCCCGTGGTGCTTAGCCAATTCAGGCCACGCTGCCAACGCCGATCGGGTTTGGTCGATGATGTGCGCAATGAGCGGCTTGGCAAGCTTGGCTTCAAGACCAAGCTTGACCAGATGGTCCACGGTGGGATTTCTTCCCTCGCCCATCACCATCATGCTTTGTTCCCCACCAGGACCTGAAGAGAAAGTCAGATCATACGCCGGGGACAACTTCCACTGACCTGTTGCATCCATCAAGAAACTGAAGTTCTTGGCATGGTCGTCTCGGTTGTGGGCCAAGACATTGAATACTGCCAATCGGTACATCCGTTCTACTTCGCGGATATCACGGGTCAGCATGAACGCGAGGGCAATCAAATCCTGGTAATCAAGAGAGGGATGACGGAAATCGGCATGCAACAGACCACAGACTGTGTGCATGTGCAAACGTTTGTTCCCATTACGGTCAAAACGCTTGGTAGCGAAATACCCGGGGCCTTCGCAGGCTGGGAACAGATATACATCCGGTACCGACAACCCAGCCAGCTTTGCCATCAGTGCATACACATATTCCACTGAACCAGCATCAATGGCATCGTGGGAAGCTGGGAATTTCACGATCCAAGGCTCACATCCTTCCTCGTAGCCGGTTCCTCCGTGGATGATCTGCTGCCGATTTTCAGATACTCCGACGAGCGCTTTGGGTCTTGCTCCGGCAGAAGAACCATTTAGGGCCAAGAGCTCCTGCAATACTACGCTGGAAGCACCGTGCAATACCTGTTTTGCAGCGATTGCCACACCATCCAGATCAAGTGGTGTAGCTTCGAAAGAATTATCGGTATGGGGGTCATACACCAATGCACCGAGAGAGCTAGTTCCTACAAAGGCCAATCTATCCAACGGTGTGATTTCTGCAAGCGATAATCCCAGCGATTGCATGTGGCGGTCGAATAGAAGCCGTCCCCACCCATCCGGAAGGCTGTCGTTGAACACCCCGGGCAATCCTTCAAACAGATTGTCCTCAGAGTGGGTCAATCCTGCCTTCAGAGGAAGTATGAAGGGCGAGATCTCCAAGCCGCGGTCGATGAAAGCATGTTCATACGCAAAATAGATGTTACGCTCGTGCAGTGCCAATCTGCCAACGGGAATGTGTTCTTCACCGAAATCCAGTCCCACCTGAATGACTTTATTCGATTGGTGCATCTTCATGACCGTCTCCCTCGTTTCCGCTTGGGAGCGGTGGCGAGTTCAATCACTTCATCGATGGTGGTGAAAGAGGATGGAGGCAATTTGGTAGCTTGTACCACAGCGTCCACCATTCCCAACACCACCAAGAGCTTTACGAACGATTCCAAGGATATTGCCCCGCTTTGTTCGAACTTGCGCAGTG
>CAZJAK010000089.1:0-9305 GCA_964543935.1 uncultured Spirochaetaceae bacterium | reverse complement strand
GAGGTAATCGTCCGCGACGAGACTTCCGGAACCTACGCATCCTTCAAGGAGATCGTGCTCGACCCGTACAAGAAGGCTTACAAGGCCGAAGCGATTGTCGCCCGTGAAAATGGCGAACTCGCCACCAAGATCGCCTCTACCCCGAATGCGATCGGATACATCGGGATGGCGTTCAACCATATCGTCCAAGAGGCCGGCGGACACATCCTGACAATCGATGAAGTCGTGCCGACCAACGAGAATGTCATCAACAAGAGTTACCCAATCTCGCGGAGTCTCTATCTGGTCAGCAACGGAGTGTTGCAGCCCTCGTTGGAGCTCGATTTCGTCAACTACCTGTTGAGCCCACGCGGTCAAGCGATAGTGGCCGACAATGAGTTCATCCCGCTGCCATGACAATGCGGGACAAGGTGAGGCGATTCGGTTTACAGGGCGCGAGACGATTGGATGTGCGCAAGGGGCTTGACGCGACAGTCTCCCGGCTGTTGCTCGTCACGGCCCTGACTTCGGTGGTAGCGGTCATATCGATCGGGGTGTTCATCATCGCCAAAGGCCTGCCGTTTTTACGCAGCGTGCCGCTCACGCAATTCCTTTTCTCCACGGATTGGAAACCTTCCGGCGATCCGCCAGCATACGGGATCTTTTCCTTCATCGTCACATCAGGTGCGGTCACGCTGCTTGCACTGGCCTTCTGCGTACCCATTGCGCTTTCCACGGCAATCTACTTGTCCGAATTCGCCAAAGGCCGCTTGGCGGTACTGTTGCGCCAAGCGATCGAACTGCTGGCCGGCATCCCCTCGATCATCTACGGTCTGTTCGGCATCGCCGCCATTGTGCCGGCGGTCAGGGAAGTGTTCGGGGGCAACGGATACAGCATCCTGTCGGCCGCCATCATCCTGGCGATCATGATTCTGCCGACAGTCATCAATGTCAGCGAGGTTTCACTACGGGCGGTCCCGCGCGAACTACGCGAAGCCTCCCTGGCCATGGGAGCTACCCGTTGGCAGACCATCAAGGGGGTGTTGCTGCCGGCATCCCGCTCGGGGATCGTCTCCTCGATCGTCATGGGTCTCGGCAGGGCGGTCGGTGAAACGACAGCCGTACTGTTAGTGGGTGGCAACGCGCCGTTGTTTCCCCGCTCCCCGCTTTCGATGGGGCGTACGCTCACGATGAACATCATAACCGACATGAGTTACGCCGAAGGCAATCACATGTCGAGCTTGTTCGCGACAGCCATCCTGTTGTTCACGTTCATCTTGGTGTTGAATCTCATTCTGGTTGCCACCACTCGCCACAGCCGACTGGAGGCCAATCGATGAATGTGAAATCGGTGCAAGAGCACCGCAAGCGGATCGACCGTCTCGCCATCGGCACCATCAAGCTGTTTTCGATGGTTGCCGTCGGTATCTTGGTGGTCATTCTTGGTTATGTGTGTGCTAAAGGGCTGGTCTCGTCCCGTTACTCGGAAAGCCTGGTCGTACCGGGACGCTCCAGCGATGGGCAACCGGTTGTCGTGTTGGCCAACGTGAAGACCAAATTACACGACATCCCCTACGACACATTGCACCAGCTGTTCAACGCACAGGTGTTTTCGCTGCGAAAAATCACGGGTGCCGACCTCGATGTGAAGCTGTTCATTGAGACGGGCCTTGAACAAGCTGCGTCAGCATATCTTGGTCTGGATGCTGCATCTTTGGCAAAAAGCGAGGTGTACAGCGTCGCAGCGGACCACATCATCGCTCGAGTGGCCGCTGAGCATGGAGCGGTCGCGTTGGTTTCTCCTGCTCTTGCCACGGTGCTCGGCACAACCAAGGCAGTCAAGGAAGTGCCGTTGTACGACATGGTCGTCGCCACCCACCCGTCGGTGACTGCTTTGGTCGGGAATGTCAGGCTGTCCAGCGTAGACCAGTCGCACCTTGCCCCGTTATTCGATGGAACTTATCGTTCATGGAGCGAGCTCGGCGGTCCCGATCTGCCGGTGCGGGTGGTCCAGGCACCGGCGGATGTGGCCGCTGTGGCAGGTTCGGTGACAATGACGACAATGCGTGAAGCACTGGAGAACAAGGCGGTCATGCTCGGGATCATGGCTCGAGAACGCCGGTGGAACTTCTCGTGGGACTTCGTGTTCGGCAAGCCGGTCGAGATGGGGAAATATGGTGGAATTTCCACAATCATGGGAAACACCCTGCTCATGGTCTTTTTGACACTGCTCATCTGTGCACCGGTGGGTGTCGGGGCAGCGATTTTCTTGGTCGAGTACAGGGTGGACAGGCGAATCATGGCCATTGTGCGCAGCGGTGTCGACCTCTTGGCCGGAATACCTTCCATCATATTCGGTTTGTTCGGTTTGCTCGTGTTCGTCCAGTTGGCTGGATGGTCGTTTTCTCTGCTCAGCGGTTCGATGACGTTGGCCATCATGATCCTGCCGACGGTCATCCGGACTAGCGAAGAAGCTCTCAGGTCTGTTCCGCGCGGTTTACGTGAAGCAAGTGTCGCCTTGGGTGCAACCAAGTGGGAGACCATATGGAATGTGATGATTCCGGCAGCCTCTCCCGGCATCACTGGCGGTGTCGTGCTGGCCATCGGACGTGCGGTCGGGGAGACGGCCGCCTTGATCTATACGATCGGATCGGGGACGGACTTGGCGGATGGGCTGCTGCAGTCGGCCAGGGTGCTCGCCATGCATATTTTCTTGACCATCACCGAGGGCCAAAGCATGGACAGGGCTTTCTCTTCGGCGATGGTGTTGATTGTGCTCGTGCTGGCCATCAATGTGGCAGCACGCTATTTCATGAGGAGATTGTTCAGACATGGCAAGCCTTGAATTCACACGGGATAAAAAACCGCCTCGAACGGTGGCGTTCACGATCCGGGATTTCAACCTGTGGTATGGTCATGTGCAGGCGTTGAAAGATGTGTCGCTTGACATCCACAGCCATTCCATCACGGCCTTCATCGGTCCATCGGGGTGCGGGAAGTCGACCTTCATCCGGAGCTTGAACCGGATGAACGATGTGATCGATTCTGTGCGTACCGAGGGTTCGATCAAGTATCAAGGGCACGACATCCATGTTGCCTTCGATCCGATGGAACTACGCAAGCGGGTGGGGATGGTCTTTCAAAAACCCAATCCGTTTCCGATGAGCATTTATGACAATGTGGCCTACGGGCCGCGCCTGCACGCACGCCTGTCTCGTACCGAGTTGGACTCGATTGTGATGGAGAGCCTGTCCCAGGCTGCCTTGTGGGATGAGGTGAAGGATCGTTTGCACAAACCGGCGTTGAGCCTTTCAGGGGGCCAGCAACAACGCTTGTGCATCGCCCGCACCTTGGCCATCCACCCTGAGGTCATCCTGATGGATGAACCGACCAGCGCCCTCGACCCCATTTCCACAGCCAGGATAGAGGAGTTGGTGATCGATCTGAAACAACGTTACACGATTATTGTGGTCACCCATAACATGCAGCAAGCCTCGCGGATATCGGACGAAACCGCGTTTTTCCTGATCGACGCAAAGCGGTGCGGCTACTTGGTGGAGTATGGCGAGACACACGATATCTTCTTGAACCCGAAGGATACACGCACAGAAGCGTACATCTCGGGGAAATTTGGTTGAGAGGGAATCATGGAAACGAGGAAAGAGAGTCTGTTGGATGAGAAGATGCGCTTTTTTCAGGAGATGCTCGTACAGATGGTGAACCGTGTCGAAGACGCCATCTACCAATCGCAGCATGCCTTCAGGAACCATGATGTGGAACTTGCCAAGCGCGTGATGGCTGCCGATTATTTCATCGACCAGATGCAGGAGATGATCGAGAACGACGGAGTGCGCTTGCTGGTCTCGGAAGCACCGTACGGCCACTACATGCGCCATATCATTGCCGGTATCAAGATTGTCGGGAGTCTTGAGCGGATGGCCGACCATGCCGCTCACTTGGCCCGCTTCGCCGCCACGACATCCGATGAGATCACTTATCTTCCAATCGTGGAAAAAATTTCAGCGATGGCTTTGCTTGGCGCCACCATGACGCGCAAAGCAGTCGAAGCGCTCATCGATGTGAAGTCCGACAAGGCCTTCGATGTGGCCGCCATGGACGACACCATGGACGACATGCGCATGGCGGTGAACGACGAGTTGTTCTCCTTGACCCCTTCCAGTCCGGCTGAGATGGAACGGCTGTTCAACTTGTTTTATTTGGCCAAGGAAATGGAACGGCTGGGAGACCATGTGACCACCATCTGCCGCTGGATCGTCTACATGGACAAAGGGGAACGGCCCAAGCTGAACATACCCAAGGGTGGGACACGCTAGGCTGTGGACTGCGCCGCCAAGGTCCGTTGAGTTCACTGACGGCCGTACAACGTGTCGCTGCGCTGTTGGATGTGGTCGAGTTCGTTGCCTGTGCGCGGAAAGACCATCGTAAAGGTGCTGCCGATTCCCTCGGTGCTGTCGACCTTGATGGTGCCTTTGTGGACCTGCACGATGTGTTTGACGATCGACAAGCCCAGACCGGTGCCGCCTTGGCGGCGGCTGCGGGCTTTGTCGACCCGGTAGAAACGTTCGAATATCCGCTCTTGGACCTCTTTCGGAATACCATAACCATGGTCGACGACGCAGAAGGTCACAAGGGAGTCGGTCACTTCAACCTTGATTGCGATTTCAGACCCGTTGTCGGAGTAGGTGATGGCGTTGATCACCAAATTCGCCAAAGCCTGCACCACCAGCATACCGTTGGTGAAAACCGGCAAGTCGTCTGGATTGTCGATATGTACCGTTACGGTGCTTCCTTTTTCCTGCTCCTTATACCCGTAGGCTTCTTTGGCGTCGTTGATGATTTGTTCGACAGTCGACCATGTCCTGATGAAACCCGAACCATCCTGTTCCAGCGATGAGAGCAACAACAGATCATCGACGATGTGCTGCATCCGGACGGCCTGCCGTTTGATGATCCCGAGAAAGTGGGAGATCATGGCATCGTCCAGTTGGTTGTGGCCGTCAAGCAATGCATCGGTGAAACCGGTAATTGCGGTGATGGGAGTCTTCAGCTCATGCGAGACGTTGGCGACGAATTCCTTGCGGACTGCCTCGAGCCGCTTCAGGCCGGTTATGTCGTTGATTGTCATCACGATGCCGTCTGCCTGTTGCCCTTCAACTGACGGATTCATCCTTGTGATGGTGATTCGCAGCATCGAGGTGGCTCGTTTACCCATGAGCATGGCGCTGTCGCCGAACAGATGGCCGAAATGGGCGATCTCAAGTTCTTGTCCGACACCATCGGCCAGACAAGCCGAACAAGCACCGAGGACCTCTGAGGCTCCCGTGACTTGGAGCAAGCGCAATCCCTGTAGATTCCCACCTGGCATGGTTTCGTCAAGCAGGAGTTTCGCTGCCGCTTGGTTGGCCTCCAGGATGATCAAGTGTGGATCGATGTAGAGGATCCCCTCGGTCATCGAATCGAGGATGGTGCTGTATTGGCGGCGCTCCCCCTCCACCTGGGATATGCGGGAAGTGAGTTGGACCGCCATGGTGTTGATGGTGTGCGCTAGGTTGGCCAGCTCGACCGGAGCATCGACATGGACTCGTGCGTCGAGGTTCCCCGCAGCGTGCAGTGCTGCAGTCTTTGTGATGGCGTCGAGGGGTCTGGTGAACCGGTTTATCGCGATGAAGGTGATTATGGTGCAAACGAGCAGCAGCAGTGCCAAGCCAACGAGGGAATAGGTGCGGTAGGTCGCTTCATACGAACGCATCTCCGACAACAACTTGGAGACCCTCAACACAGCTGCCGTGGTGCTGCCATCCAACCGTACCGCCCAGTAGAGTACCGGCAAGTTCTCGGTGGTGCTGGTACGCTGGGTCAATCCGCTACCGCCAGACAATGCTTGGACCACTTCAGACCGCGAGCCGTGGTTATCCAAGTCGGCGATGTCGTAGGACGAATCATAGACTACAGTCCCATCCACGGCTATCAAGGTGATGCGGATGCGGTTGGCTTCGGCGTATCGTTCCAACAGTGGGTATGCTATGTGATTCCCACTTTGTTGCATCTCCATCGCAAGATAGGCGGCATGCCGTTCCAGTACATCGTACGCCGATGCTTCGATCGTCTTGGTGAACGCTAGGTTCGCCACCACCATACTTCCGGCGAGCGTCAAAAGAAGGATGATGGCTGAGAGCACGAGCAAGCGTGTCTTGATCGAATTGCGGCTCATGTCGACTCCTGAAAGGAGTACCCGATGCCCCAGACGGTTTTGATGGTGCTCCCGCCTTCGCCTAGTTTGCGCCTCAGGCTGGCGATTTGCACGTCGATCGAACGTTCGGTGACCGGATAGGAATCCCCGCGCAACTGCGAGATGAGTTGATTGCGGGTGAACACCCGTCCAGGGTTGTTGGCGAATAGGTGCATCAGGCCGAATTCGGTGGCGGTAAGTTCGATTGCCGATCCGTTCCAAGAGACTTCGTGTCTGGTGGTATTGATCGCCAGCTTGCCGACCGTAACGGTGCCGTCCTCTTCAGGGACATTGGCTCGCGGTGGTGCTGTCGACCGTCGTAACAATGCTTTCACGTTCGCCACCAAGACTTTAGGACTGAAGGGTTTTGGGAGATAGTTGTCCGCTCCCAATTCCAAACCAGTGATGATGTCGCTTTCATCGCTGCGCGCCGAAACGATAATGACGGGCAGGTTGGTGAGCTTCCATTCGAACCTGATGGTTTTCAGGACTTCAGTGCCCGATAGGCCGGGTAGCATGAGGTCGAGCAAGACTACATCGTAGCGGTTGTATTGGATTGCCTGTAAAGCGTCGCCCCCGGTTTGGGCTTTGTCGGTAACAAATCCTTCCCGTTCCAGATGGTAGCAGATGAGTTCCTGAATGTCGGGTTCGTCTTCAACGACCAAGATGCTCGCTCGGGGAACCATGGCCACAGCTTATCAAAGGAAGGCGGACACCTCAAGCGAAGCACCCGTATCTGAGACGATTTCACACATTTCTCATACTTTGGGTTTGTTCGGTTTCTGCGGCAATCGTATTGTTTTTATCGATATTTTTGTATAGTATTGCTGATATATGGGAATCCAAGCTTCACCTGCATGGATCTGCCCCGATATACGAGCGGAGGTGTCTTGATATGCCGTTCACGATCCAAGAGGAACGATTGCAGCATGAAAGCGCGAAGCAGTTCGCCTTTCGAGTGCTCAGGCGCAACATCATGCGCTTGGACATGCTGCCTGGCGAGATCATTCCCGAAAAGCACATCGCCAAAGAGATGAACCTGAGCCGCACTCCCGTCAGGGAGGCGTTGTTGGAGCTTTCGAGGCAGAAGTTGGTCGACATCGTTCCCCAGAAAAACACCCGGGTCGCCCTTATGGACGCCAAGATGATTGAACAAGGCCGTTTTTTGCGGGACACCATCGAAGTCGCTGTGTTGGAACGGGTGTGCAAAGGCATTGAGCCATGCTTCCATGCCGCCTTGCAAGAAAACCTGGCTCGTCAAGCCGACCTGAGCGAACACAAGGATGTGGTGGGATTTTTCATTGTCGATAACGAATTCCATCAGATCCTGTTCAAAGCGGCCCAATTGGAGACTGTCTACGAGGTCCTGTCGGCCTATGTCCCCCACTTTTCCCGCGAACGGATGTTGCGCCTGCAGATGTTCGATACCGTCGAATTGTTGCAGGACCACCGAGCGATCGCCGAGGCGGTGCGCTCGCATGACGTCCGTGCCGCCAAACTCTCCATGAGCAGGCACCTCGACCGGGTCGTGTGCGACCAAAAAATCTTGCGGGAGGCTTTTCCTGCCTATTATGTTCGTGATTGAAGGATGACATGAATGGTTTGACGACAGAGGCGATCCTCGAGAGCATCAGCGACGGTGTGTTCACCATCGACGCCGATTGGCGCATCCTGTCGTTCAACCGTGCTGCCGAGCAAATTCTTCGCATCGATCGCACACAAGCCATTGGGTTGCCTTGCTCGGAAGTGTTCAGATCCAGCATGTGCGAACGTTCTTGCCCGTTGGCGGAGACATTCAAGACAGGAAAACCCGTGATCGATAGATCGGGTTATATCGTCGATCCTTCGGGCCGAAGGATTCCGGTCAGTGTCTCGACTGCATTGCTCAAGGACGGGGATGGCCGTGTCATCGGCGGTGCTGAAACCTTCCGTGATTTGTCGGTATTGGAGAGGTTGAAAAAGGAACGCCCCCGCCAGCGTTTCGGGGACCTCGCCACCAACAGCCCGGCCATGCAAGCGGTATTGGACACCTTGGTGGCCATCGCCTCCAGTTCCAGCACGATCCTCATCTCCGGCGAGACCGGCACGGGCAAAGAAGTTGTTGCCAAGATGATCCATCTGGAGAGCCGCAGGAAGGATGGTCCGTTCGTGGCGGTCAATTGCGCGGCTTTGCCCGAGACGCTGTTGGAATCGGAATTGTTCGGATACCGCAAAGGAGCCTTTACCGGGGCCGATCGGGACAAAGCCGGACGGTTTGCCTTGGCCCAAGGCGGCACGCTGTTCCTTGACGAGATCGGTGACATGCCCCTCGGGATGCAAGTGAAGTTGTTGCGAGTGTTGCAGGAACAGGAATACGAACCACTGGGTTCCGTCAAGCCAGTATCCTCCGATGTCCGTATCATTTGCGCCACTAACCGGGATTTGCAGGCCAAGGTCGCCGACGGTTCGTTCAGGCGAGACCTGTATTACCGCATCAATGTGATTTCCATGACGTTGCCTCCGCTACGGGAGCGCCGCGAGGACCTGCCCATGCTGGCTCAAGAATTCTTAGAGCGGTTCAGTGTCATGGAGCACAAGCGCATCGAGGGGTTCCACCCACAGGTGTTTGCCGCTCTCTATGCCTATGGGTGGCCTGGCAATATCAGGGAGTTGGAGAACGCCATAGAACGGGCGGTCGTGATGTGCGGTACGGATCACATCGTATTACATGACTTGCCCACCGAGATTCAGCAAGCGTATCCAGAAGGAATGGAATCGTTTGCCGGAAACCCCATCTACTTGGCCAAAAAGCATGCCTTGGAAGAGGTGTTGCAGCGCAACGACGGTTCCGTCACTGCAACTGCTTGCGAACTGGGCTTGCACCGCTCGACCGTCTACCGAATGATCAAGCAGTTGGGCATTGATGGGTAGTCGCATTAATGCGACAATTGTTAACAATTGTCGCACCGGTATTCGCAATATCGCGACATGTGATGATCCATCCTCATTCCCAGCAACTGTGTTCATGTTCTTTTAATTGCTTCCTACATGAAAAATAACCCAATCAACTGTCTCATTCTCTTCTTAGTTGGCCCGC
>CAZJAK010000088.1:1161-9585 GCA_964543935.1 uncultured Spirochaetaceae bacterium | reverse complement strand
CTCCGACCAGCCGGGCGCAACAGAACAGCGTATAGGTGAGCAACAGGATGAACACTGCCGGAGGGCCGTCGACAAACAGCAGCGGCAGGTACCCGAGCGAGAACAAGCCCCGCAACCACCACACGACAGCTTGGACTTTGGAGGTGTTGCGGCCTTGGAACAGCTTGGGGATGACCGGAAGGATGACACCCACGATGTACATCGCCGACGCGATATACCCCAGGGCCAGGTTGCCTGCCCCCAAACGGACAGCAAGGATGTAGACGATGGTGTCGCCCAACATGCTGAATCCGACACCGTTGTACAATTCGGAGATGTACAGTGACCTCAATCCCGAAGCTTTCTCCGATTCAGAGAGATACCTCGTCCTCTCCATTGCCCCACATTCCTTCGGACTCCTGCACGTAGCTGTCCGCTGCAGGACTCCCGTTCGCTTCAGATCTCGGTCTTTAGTTCGATGATGCGGGTGACCAGGCCATAGGTCTTGGCCTCTTCGGCGGTCATCCAATAGTCGCGGTCGGTGTCGGCGGCCACGACATCCAAAGTTTGCCCGGTCTGTCCGCTGATGATGCTGTTCAACCGCAGCCGCAAACGCTCAAGTTGGCGGGTGTAGATCTCGATGTCGGTCGCCACGCCCTCCATCTTGCTCATCGGTTGGTGGATGAGATAGCTGGAATTGGGCAAAGCGAGGCGCCGTTCGGCCGGGACGGCAAGCAACACGATGGTGGCCGCGCTGGCCACCAAGCCCATGCCGACCATGACCACCGGAGATGCGATGAAGCGGACCATGTCGAAGATGGCGAGGCCGGCTTCCACATCACCCCCGGGGGAGTTGATGAACATCTTGATGGGCTCGCTGCTTTCCGAATCCATGATCAGCAGTTGCCGGATCACTTTGTCGGCGCTTTCCTTGTCGATCTCTCCCGATAAGAGGACCGAGCGGGTCCGTAACAATTTGTCCGACATGACGTCGGCTGCCGCTTCCTTTTGTTCATTCTCAGCCATGGTGTTCTCCCGTACGCATCAAGCATCGTCAAGTATACGGAACATTGTCGAACTTGGCTAGTGCATCCGTCTGCTATAAAGCGCTGGGAAATGCAGCAGGTCGGGACGACCGGTTTACTCTTGGGAGGCAATCAATTATGATGGCCGGCATGAAGTGTGCCTCCATTGCCGTCATCGGCCGTCCATCCTCGGGGAAATCGACTCTCGTGAACACGATCTGCGAGGGCAAGGTCTCCATCACCGCCGTTACGCCCCAGACCACCCGCAACGCCATCCGGGGCATCTTCACCGACCAGCGCGGGCAACTGATTTTGACCGACACGCCGGGATACCATATCGGCGAACGGATGTTGAACACCAAGTTGCAGGCCACGGCCCTTGCATCGCTGAAGGAGTCGGACGCCATCCTCTACGTGGTCGATGCCACCCGAGCTGCTGGTGAGGAGGAGACGGCCATTGCCTCCATCGTGAGACAAAGTCGCTTGAGCGTAGTGGTGGCAGTGAACAAAATCGATGCCGCCACGCGCTCTGAGATCGAGCATGCCATGGCATTCCTCACGGCTGCTCTGCCGGGCGTTCCATTACTGCAGATCAGCGCCAAAGACGACACCGGCGTGGACGAAGTGCTCATCGAGTTGTTCAAACTCGCCCCACAAGGCGAACCGCTCTATCCCGAACAAACCTACACCGACCAACCGCTGGAGTTCCGTATCTCCGAGATCATCCGCGAGAAGGCTATCGCGGCGGTCACCGAGGAGATCCCCCACGCTATTTTCGTCGAGGTGGCCGATCTGGAATATTCGGAAGAAAACCGGGAGGTGTGGGTGCGGGCGTTCATCAACGTTGAGCGGGAAACCCAAAAAGGCATCGTGGTCGGCCGCGGTGGGGAAGGCATCAAACGCATCCGCCAAGCCGCTTTCAAAGACATCAAGAAACTGTTCCCAGGTCTGCAACTCCATGTCGACCTGCGGGTGAAGGTCCAACCCAAGTGGCGCCACAACGAACCGTTGCTCAACAGGATCCTCTCTTGATGTTCATTGATTGAACAAGGATGACGAAGACGAGAGAGGGACGGCCAAGACCGTCCCTTCTTCGCATCGTTATCGCAGTTGGAACTTACAGGTAGCGCTTTAGGATGGGCAGGATCTTGCCTTTTCCGCAGGTCTTGATGAAACCGGCCAGTTTGGGACCGCGCTCTTTGCCGATCAGGATGAGGTAGCAGTGCTTGAACAGCTCGGTCGGTTCCACCGCATTGCGGGCGGCAACGGCATAAATTTCCTCGGCCAAGAGCTTTTCGTCCTCGAGGTCCATGCGCTCGATTGAGGAAGTCAGGTCGGCGATGGCACCCTGCATGGCACCTTCGAGTGCTACCGGGGTCGAGTCGAGCGAGGCCAACACCCATTTGAAATCCTCGGGGGCGAAGGTGGTGATCCAATTCCAGGCACAGACGCAACGCTGGCGCAAGCGCTTCTCTTGACTGGCAGTGATGCCGTCGAGGGTCGCGACGACCGCGTCGACATCGCCGCCATGGATTTGCAGCAGGTTGCACAAGTGGCGGAATGATATCTGATAGGAGATTTCGCTGGGAATCTCGCCCACCTGCGACAGCTCATAAATGCGCCGTTCCTTGGCCACCTTCTTCTCCGAGATCTGCTGCAATCCGAAGTAGACCCGCTCGCAGGAATCGTAATCCTCGTAAATTTTGAGCACGTCCAAATCGAACGAGATGGCGAATTCGGTGTTGGGCCGGGTTCCGACGAACAAGAACCGGGTTACCTCGGGAGTGTAGACTTCGAGCACGTCGTCCAGACTGATGACCTCACCGGAGGAGGAGGATATCTTGCCTCCACGGCCCTTGATGGAGATGAAGTCGTATTGGAACGAAACGGGTGCCTTGGTCCCGAACAGCTCGACGATGTGCTTGGAGGTGTCGAACGACCCCCCTTCACTGTGGTGGTCTTTGCCGGCCGGTTCGAAATCGACCCCTTCGTAGGCCCACCGCATCGGCCAGTCGACCCGCCAAGGCAACTTGGCGGCACCGGTGGTGCGCAAATCGATGGTTTCGACTTGACCGGTGTCGTCATCGCGGTAGGTGATGCCCCACTGCCCGTCCCATCCGAGGACGGTGGTGTTGTCCTTGTCGGTGAAGCGGCTGAAGACAGAGATTGGATACCAATCTTCCGGCAGCGGTTCGGTGCGGTACCGGTTGAGGATCTCCATGATCTCCTTGCGGTGTTCCAAAGCGGTCCGCATGCCTTGGGCGTAGACCGAGGCGCGGTAGCGCTGGGCTTGGTAGATGTATTCGGGAGCGACGATGACCAGCGGCAACAATTCTTCCACCGCTTTTTCATTGGCCATGGCGTAATTGTCCCATGTCCCGGTCGTGTCGGGCACCAACGTGATGGGTTTGCGTAGATATGTCGCAAGGACCTCGGGTTTTGGCATGTTCTTGGGAACCTTGCGGAAGACGTCGTAATCGTCCCACGAGTAGATGAAGCGGACCTTGTGCCCGCGGTCGCGCAGTGCGCGTACAATCAACTCCACCGAGATGATCTCGCGGAAGTTGCCGATGTGGACGGTGCCGGACGGGGTGATGCCTGAAGCACAGGTGTAGACTTCCTTCGGCCCCTTCTCACGTACGATTTTATCGGCGTATATGTCTGCCCAATGCAAAGAAATGTTGGTTTGTTCGCTCATGGGGGCGATTATAGCCAAGCGGGGGATAAAATGCAATGCGGCCCGGGATGAACAATAAAGGCTACGCCTTGAAGCCTTGGCAAACTCGGGGCTGTACGCCATAATCCCTCCATGGGCGTGCGTACCGGTACGGTCACCTGGTGCTTCACATTGTTGTTCCTCATGGCGTTCGTCGTGCTTCATGGCGAAGAGGTTGCGCCTTCCCCGCCCCCGTTCGAACGGGGAATCGCCTCGTGGTACACAGCCCCTCCGGGCGCTTTGACCGCCAACGGTGAGGTCTTCGATCCCACAGCCTTGGCTGCTGCCCACAAGAGCCTGAAGTTCGGCACGATCGTGCGGGTCGTCAATGAAACCAACGGACGCTCGGTCGAGGTGAGGATTTTCGACCGCGGGCCCTTCGTCGAAGGCCGCATCATCGACCTCACTCCGGCGGCTGCCGAAGCAATCGGCTTGATCGGCCCCGGCATCGCCATGGTGACCTTGAACCTGCAGTATGTTCCTGAGCAACCCGACTCACGCTACGACCGGCCTGGCGATACCGGTTGGTATCTGTTGCAGGTGGGCACTTTCGCCGATTCCTCCAGGGCGATGAAGGTGTACCGGACGTTGGTGGATGCCGGATTCAAAGTCAAGGTGGAACCGGTGTTGCAACGTTTGGTGCGGCTAAGCGTGCGTTGGGTTCCTGAAGAAGATTTGGCGGCTACGCTGGCCCGATTGGCTGAATTGGGTTTTGACAGTGTCCTCAAGCGAAGTGAAGTAAATCCCCATAAATGAGATTTCTCAAAACGCCAAGTAGAACAGCACGCCCGAAACCACACGGGTACCGGCACTCACCGTCTCTTCCCGGTAGGCGATACCGTTGACCAAGTATGCCAGATAATAGCCGAAGTCGAGGTAATCCCACAGGCACAATGTCAACTGCACTCCGGTGCTGGCCAACAAGCCATTCGAATCGCTCGTGCTGTTGAAGTGCTTGCCGGCATGCAGTCCTGCGTCGAAAAAGAAGTTCAAGCGGGGAAAGACCCCGTCCCAGAAGGGTTCGGGAGCAGCCAAGCGGATATCAAGGTTGTTGACGGCGGTAAAACTGGTGTTGTAGGTGGCCCAAGTGAATCCTCGCACCAGACTCCCGAGGGAGTTCTGGCCTTGCACGAAGACGGGTACGTCGGCTCCACCGGTAAACGAGACGCGCAAACGGTCCACCAAAGTGAGTGACAATACATTCAATCCGTCATCACCGGTGAGGTGATACAATGGATAGG
The DNA here is from genome assembly GCA_964543935.1 of uncultured Spirochaetaceae bacterium. Taxonomy (GTDB): domain Bacteria; phylum Spirochaetota; class Spirochaetia; order Sphaerochaetales; family Sphaerochaetaceae; genus JAAYDK01. The sequence continues at coordinate 4,624 of CAZJAK010000088.1, read as the reverse complement.
CTCCGACAAGGTTGGCGACGACCGAGACATAATCGGCCTGCCCCCCGAGGGCGCCGTTGAGGAACCTGGGGGCGTAGCTGAGTTTCACATCCCCTGCCAAACCGTATTGAGTGACTTGCTGGTCGACCATCAGGTCGAAGCCTGCCGTAAAAGACAGAGCGGTCGACAGAAAGAGGTGGTTGCCGGCTAAATCGGGATAAGCAACGCCATCGGTTACGGCAGCGAAAAAATCGGTGCGGACCTCGCCGGGGATGCGGACAGTGGGATTGAAAGCCGGCAAGTTGGCTTCGAAACGCCCGTCGTAGTCCAAAGAGATCCAGAAGAGGTCCTTGCCGGTGAGTTGCGAATGGCCAAATCCCTGCTTGAACCCCAATTTCCAAAGAGCCAGCGCAACATCGTAGGTGTACGGTGCGACAGCGATGGAGTCGGTATTGCCGGGGGCCATGACCTGCCCGAGAGCGTTCTGCCACAGGGTGCGTTGCAAGAAGCCGCCGCCAAGCCAGAGATTCAATTCGGTCGTGTCGTCGGGTTGGAATTGAAAAGCATCATAGGCTAGCCCGGAGTCGACATAGGTGGGAACCAAGCCATAAGCGATGTCGGGATGGAAATCCATGCGGCCAAGCAGGAAGCGGTAATCGGATGCCCATAGCAAACATGCTGAACAAACAATCAAGATAATCGTCACCAAGCGTTTCTTCATAGTCGACTCCCGTCTCGAACGGCTGTTCCGCTTCGCCTATCATACCATGTGGCATCGAGTGTCGCAATCGGAGCCACGTCCAGAATGGTTATCTTATGGGATACCTGCAGTTGACACCCGTTTTGATTCTCACTATCATCTGCTGAGTCGGGCCTATAGCTCAGTTGGTTAGAGCATCGGACTCATAATCCGTGGGTCGAAGGTTCAAGTCCTTCTGGGCCCAAACGAATTAGACCTTACGTTGTAAGGGTTTGCTAGACTTACCGGAAGAACCGGCAGTACATGGCATCACTTTAATGTCAAAAGTTGTATCAAAAATACATCTTTTAGACATAAGGAGATGGCGCTATGAGCCGGAAATCCTTCTATCTATCCAAACGAGGCGAGCATTGGTATGCACGCCTCATCGATCCCCAGACACGAGCAATCAGCACCGCTAAGAACACTGGACAAACCGATCGGGACATGGCTGCCGCTGTCGCGGCAGGCTGGCTCCTGTCGGGAGCAATTCCGAAGGGGGATCGACAGCGACAACCTCGAACGGTAAAGACCGAACTGTCCCTCTCCCGTCTGTACGAGATGCTTAAGACTGTTGATCTCTCCACTTCAGATGCCGAAAAGATCGTTGCGATCCTAAAAGACAGAGGCTTGCTTGAAAAGCCCAGAGAAGCGGACAAGATCAGGCTTATTGATTATTTGCTCGAATTCTATGATTACGAGAAAAGCCCGTATGTAAGAGAGAAGCTGGCGCATGGCCATTCCATCGGAAGAACCCACTGCAACGATTCCATCCACCGCATCACCGGATATTGGGAACCCGTATTCAAAGACAAAAAGCTTTCGTGCGTCACCCGGCAAGAGCTGCGCGAATTTTCCTTATCCTTAACAAAGAAAAAGTTGGCCGCAAGCACCATCAATAAGATCATGATAGCTGGCAAAGTGGCACTTGGATGGGCTTTCAGAGAAGGTTACATTTCAGTGAATCCTGCCGAAAAACTGACTACATTTGTCGGTAAGGTCTCTGGACGGGGTATTCTCAGCGATATTGAGACAGGCAGGTTGTTTGAACAGCACTGGAAGGACGAGCGCTCGTATGTAGGGAATTTGGTTGCTGCCACTTGCGGTCTGCGAGCTGGAGAGGTGCTTGCGTTACGGATCGAGGATATCGGTCTTGACCGATTGTTCATCCGTCATTCTTGGAGTTCTCTCGATGGCCTGAAAGCTCCAAAAAATGGAGAGCAACGACAGGTCCCCCTACTTCCTGATGTACGTGAGAGGATATTATGCCTTGCTCAGAAAAATCCTTGGGAAGATCACTATATCTTCTATAGCACGAAAGAGAACCAGCCGATGGACCAAAAATTCTTGATCAAAGGCCTGTTTGAAGTATTGAAGAACATAGGGATTAGCGACGAAGAACGTCAGGAACGGAACATCGTTTTCCATAGTTGGCGGCATCGCTACGCCGCAAAGATGGCTGACTTTGTCGATGAACGAAGCTTGGGTTTGGCAACAGGACATAAAACCTTGGCGATGGTTGAACACTACGCTGCCCACGCCAACGAGAAACACTTTAGAGCGGTCATGGAAGCAACATCCAAAGCCTTTGCCTCTGTAGCTGAAGGCTGAACAAACAGGAAAAACGCTTCGCTGCCAATGTAATGGCATATCGTGATGAGGTTGGTGCCTTCATGTAAGTATCTCGAAAATCTATTATCTTCAGGCACCAACTTCATCCTATCTGTAATTTTATAATGAAATTACGTATATCAATCAGCCTCACGGACAGTCCGCTACAACTATGTTGAGAGGTCATCTTGGTACACGTTAATCCACAGTGAAAATCGGTGGTCCCTGATTGAAACAATTTTAATCAACTTTTTATTAGACTTCCTTTAGTCATAGCGCAGGAGGTTTTATGAATACCAACAAGGGGCCGGAACTAGTAAGAAAGAGATTTTTAACGATCAAGCAGTTCTGTTTAGAAACGAACATTTCAAGGACCACTCTCTACAGGCACTTGAAAAAAGGAGCCATTCCTTTTATCCGGATTGGCAGCCGAGTGCTGATTGCTGCAGCAATTCTCGACAAACTGGCGGCTGAAGCTGGTGAGAGTGGAGGGGCAAGATGAGTTCCAATAATCACATAGCACTCACTAATATTTCGCAACAGCAACTTGCGAAACTGAACAAAGCGTTGGTCGAAATGCTTCGCCAAGCTCCTGTACATGGATCGTTGACTATCACAATTCACATGCGGGACGGCATCCCGCATCGATTCGAAACCGATCGACAGGAGTCGCTTTTCTTTAGGGAGGGAGAATAACATGAAAACCTACAAGGAACGTTTCTTCCCTCATGACTTTAATTCGTCCAGAGATGATAAGATCCTCCGGCTCAGGGCAAGGTTCAAGGCGGCTGGCGTTGGTCTGTATTGGATGGTTGTCGAGTATCTTTACACGCAAGGCGGGACTGCTCCGTTTGACACCAAAATTGTAGCCAAAGCCATCGGGGAAGATGTTCGGACAGTTGGTAAATTCCTCATGGTTTGTGTTGAAGACATTCCTTTGTTTAAGACCAACGGTACCGAATTCTGGTCTGAACGTGTGCGACAAGAGCTTGAGAGGATACTGGATACTTCACATAGAAATTCACAATCTGCACGTATACGCCATTCAAGAAGTACTGATATCAAATCTTTTCCCAATAATGAGTTAAGTGGAGATGAATCTCAAAAAGAGGAACATTTTCATGATGCGCGCGC
>CAZJAK010000088.1:0-1061 GCA_964543935.1 uncultured Spirochaetaceae bacterium | reverse complement strand
ATGAGTTAAGTGGAGATGAATCTCAAAAAGAGGAACATTTTCATGATGCGCGCGCATTGCATGTCGACAGCGAACGCATTGCAATAGATAAGAAAATACCAAATATAATAGAGAAACCAGATAAAAAAGAGCCTCATGGTGAATTCCATAATGTTTCTCTTACCCCCGAGGAACATGCTGCATGCCTGAAGAAATTCGGAGAAGTCCGTACCAATCAGGCAATCGAAAAGTTGTCTCGGTATAAAGAATCGTCAGGTAAAACCTACCAATCAGATTACGCCACAATGCTTCGGTGGTGTTTCCAAGATTCAGAGCCGAGTAATCATACCGCCAACGAATTTCAATTCGTCCCCAGGCAGACCAAGTCGATATTCGCCGACGGTGATGACGATAATCAGGAGCAGCCATGACGTACGAAAGCTACTTCCTTGGCCAATGCCTTTGGGACCCCCTCATCGTCTGTGAAACCCGGTTGGTGCCGTCCGACTTTTCGGATGCCTGGAACCGTGTGCTATTTCAGGCCATGCTTCTCATTTCCCAAGAGGGCTTGATCATCGACGAGCTGGCACTCTCCACTCGCCTGAACATCCCGCTCAGTGAGATCATGCCGCTGAAGTCGGTGAACATCCTGTCGGCAAACTGGAAAGCCACAGAACAACACCTTCTGGCTATTGCGAAACGGCGGAAACTCAAACAACTCATGGACGATGTATCTGAAGCGTGGGATTTGCCGGTTGAACTCTTGGTCGAACAGGTCAAACATGGGCTGGATGAGCTCGAGGGCGGCTCCGATGGGTTTGTCATCTCCCCGATGGAAGGCACCATCCTTGAGACCAAGAAGATCATCGACGATCGCTATACCCGCAAGAATTACATCATCGGGATAAAGAGCGCCCTCTCCCAACTCGACGAAATGACGCTGGGGTTCCAACCGGGCAAGCTCTATGTGATCGGGGCCCGTCCTTCTCAAGGCAAGACAGCTTTGTTGCTGAATTTCGCCCTCGCCTGCAACGGCTTGCCGGTTGGGTTCATCTCCGCGGAAAGCTCACGGGCGGAACTCG
>CAZJAK010000087.1:0-9649 GCA_964543935.1 uncultured Spirochaetaceae bacterium | reverse complement strand
GACAGTCAGGGGACTCGTGACGGGTATACTCGGCTTGGTGGTGATCACGGCCAGCTCGGTATACGTAGCTTTGCGCATGGGGGCTTTGCCGTGGCCCACGATCTTCGTCACGGTGGTGAGCTTGGCGGTGATCGGCCGCTTCAAGAATTCCACCCTCATGGAAATCAACGTCACCCACACTCTGATGAGTGCAGGTGCCATGGTGGCCGGCGGGCTGGCCTTCACCATTCCCGGCATCTGGATGCTCTCACCCGACGCAGCTGTCCCCACCCTCCAATTGATGGTGTTGGCCATCGTGGGAGCCGTATTGGGAACCCTGTTCACCATCCTCAACCGCCAACGCTTCATCGTGCGCGACCAGCTGCCCTACCCGATGGGGCAAGCCGCCTACAAGACTTTGATCGCCGGTACCAGCGGCGGCAAGGCAGCCATCTGGCTGTTCGCCAGCCTAGGGGCCAGCGCGGTATTCACGCTGCTGCGCGACCGCTTCGGACTCATCCCCCCGGTGTTGGTGCTTTTCGGCGGTGGAGCTCTCTATCAAGCATTGACCGTGTGGGTATCACCGATGGCAGCCGGCATCGGCGCAATCATCGGACCGGTGCTCTCGTTGGTCTGGCTCGGAGGAGCCGCCCTGGCTTATCTGTTCATCATGCCGTTCGGCCTCGATGCCGGGTGGTTTGCCGACATGGCCCAAGCCGATGTCTTCCGCCAGAACCTGGGAATCGGGCTGATGGTGGGAACCGGACTGGGCATCTTGGTCAAGGTGGTCTGGGACTGGATTAGCACCTTGACGAAGGCAAAGACGAACCATCCGACGCAAGAGGCACCCGGTGCCAGGCTTTCAGCCCCGGCCCGCCGGACCTTCGCCATCGCCATCGCCTTGGCAGTGGTCGCTCTGACTGTGGGAACAGAAATCACCTTCCTGCAAGCCATCGTGACCGTTGCCGGCATTTTCTTAGCAACAAACCTGGCAGCCACCCTGACCGGGCAGACCGGCATCAACCCCATGGAAATCCTCGGCATCTTGGTTTTGTTGGCCATCCAGGCCATCTGGATGCCCTCCACCATCGCGGCATTCTCCGTAGCGGCGGTGGTGGCTGTCGCCTGCGGACTGGCTGGCGACATGATGAACGACCTGAAATCGGGCTATTTGGTGGGCACCAAACCCAGCGCACAATTCGTGGCCGAGGGAATCGGTGGCGTTGTCGGCGCCGTGGTGGCGGTGGTGGCGTTGCTGGTTCTTAAGAATGCCTACGGCAATTTCGGGACTGAACAGCTGCCGGCCCCCCAAGCGGCTGCCGTGAGCAGCATGGTCAAAGGAATCGGTCATGTGCCCGCCTTCGTCGCCGGTGCCGCCATCGGTTTCATCCTGTACCTGTTGCGCATCCCCGCAGCCACCTTGGGCTTGGGTGTCTACCTGCCGGTAAGCATCTCGGCCATCATGGGCACCGGAGCCTTGACGCTCATGGCGGTGCGCAAGATCGGCGGCAAGAAAGCCCTCGCAGCCATAGACGACAAGACCGGACTCATCGCCAGCGGCTTCCTCGGCGGAGAGGGCATCACCGGCGTGGTTCTGGCCATTATCGCCATGTTCGGCTAGAATGTATCGGATGGATTGCCCATCCGAGGAGCACATGGACATGAACGACTGGAATGCCGAAACCGCCCAACCGAGGAAGATGCCTGTCTCGTTGTACGCCCTCAAACCCAACGAGCTCATCGGTGCTCTGGCGTTGGACAAACCGTATCAAGGCAAGCAGGTCTACCGATGGTTGGTCCGCGGAGTCGAGTCGTTTGCCGAAATGACCGACCTGAGCCTAACCGTCAGGCAACGGCTTGAACGCGAGATGCCCCGCTTGGGAGCCACCAGCGTGGTGCATCACCAGAGCGATCCGTCGGGAACGGTCAAGCTCGGCATCGGCCTCGTCGATGGTTCGGTGGTGGAATGCGTGATCCTCACCGACCGCGACGAACGCCATACCGCCTGCCTATCCTGCCAAGTGGGTTGCGCCATGGGCTGTTCATTCTGCCGCACCGGCACGATGGGGTTGGTGCGCAATTTGGCCGCTTACGAGATCATCGAGCAGTTCGTCCACCTGCGCAGGATCATGAGCGATATCACCCACATCGTCTTCATGGGCATGGGCGAGCCGATGGCCAATTTCGGCGAGGTCATGCAGGCCATCCAGCGTTTCCACGATCCAGAGGGATTCGACATTGGCTACCGCAAGATCACCATCAGCACCTGCGGGCTCACACCCGGCATACGCAAGTTGGCCGAGACCGGCCTGCCCATCCGCTTGGCCGTCTCGTTGGTCACCGCCGACAACGACTTGCGCAACGAAATCATGAAAGTCAACCGGGCCCACGACCTCGACGAGCTGAAGGCCACCTTGCTCCATTACCAACACCTCATCGGCAAGCGCTTCACCCTTGAGTACGTAATGTTGCGAGGAACCAACACCGATGAAGAAGCCGCCAGCAAGCTGGCCGCCTTCACCCGCGCACTCGATGTGGTGGTCAACCTCATCCCGTGGAACGAAGTCGAAGGCATGGCCTGGCAAACCCCCTCGAACAACGAGATCAACGCCTTCATGGGCTATCTTGACCGCTTGGGCGTCATCTACACCCGCCGCTTCAGCCGCGGACGGGCCATCAACGGGGCCTGTGGACAACTGGCGGTGCCGTTGAACCGCCCCACAGAATCCTGAACCACACAGGAGGAACAACGATGGTGGTGACCAGCACGGCAATCACAGAGGGTGCTCTGGGTTTAGCCTATGGTGCGAAAGGGCGCCAGAAACAGGGCGGCATGCCCTCCCGCTCCTTTCCATTGGAAATAATAGGGCCTCCACAAGGGACGCTTTCGTTCGCATTGCTCTTCGACGACCCCGACTCCACCCCACTGTGCGGCTTCGCCTGGGTGCACTGGTTGGCCGCCAACATCCACAGCACCACCCTCGCCGAAGACGCCAGTTGTGTGGCTGGCACATCTTTTTTACAGGGCAAGACCAGCTGGGGGCGCGCATGCTACGGCGGACCGGCTCCTCCCGACAAACCGCACCGCTATGTGCTGACCGTGTGGGCACTCGATGGCGACCTGCCGTTGAAGCAGGGCTTCACCAAGGAGCAGTTGCTCAAAGCCATCGAAGGCCATGTCCTGGCCAGTGCCGTGCTGAAGGCGACCTACCCATCGTGAGCAGTACCGACGGGACGGTCGTCTCAATCTTCATCCATGACGAGATGGCCGGCTATCCTACTCGGATGGCCCGCATCGGGGGTTCGTTCTCCCGCAACGCTTGCCGCGCCATCATCGTCGATGATGGTAAGATCCTGTGCACCCGCCTGATTCAACGGGAGCAATACCTCACCCCCGGTGGCGGCATCGATGCCGGCGAAGACGTAGCGCAGTGCCTGCGACGGGAGTGCCGGGAGGAGTTGGGTATTGTTGTGGCTGTAGGAAAACCGCTGGTGCTGGTGGCCGAATCCTATGCCGGCATCGTGCGTTTTCGCAACCTGTATGTCTCTTGCCGGCTGCTGGAACAAGGGCTGCCGGTCGAACGCACCGAAGAAGAAATCCAGCTAGGCCTGACCGGCCATTGGCTTAAAACAGATGAGGCCATGGGTTTCTTCAGCAACCTCAAGCCCCATCAAGCTTCCTTTGAACGGCAACCCCCGTTCATCAATCAAGCCATCGCCAACAGCCCGTTGCGCGAAAGCCTGGCGTTGGCGGTCCAGCAAGGGCTCGACCTGCGTTGTGTGCAGGCTTCGTTCGAAGTGGCTGCCAAGGTACGCATCGATATCTCGCCCATGCCGGTCACGCTGGCTGTCAAGACGATCCAATCAGAGCTTGTAAGTCGCTCCGATGGAAGCCTGGAGGTCGAAACCGCCGCCGGTTGCGGTCGCTAAGATGCTCGGCCCCACCTCGATGTACATCCGTAACGGCAGGTCCTTGAACAGGTAGGCCGACAAGACGCCATGGGCGGCGAAACGGAAGGCAAACATGCTGCCAGCGAGCATGTCGATGTGGCCGCCGACACTGGGATAAATCCTGAGGTTGCCATTGACGAACGGGCTGTCGAAGTTGTACTGGCCGCCCATCCTGAGCATGAAAGCACTCGTGCCGTAGAGATTGTCGTATCCCAACGCGACCGCTGCAGTCGCCACGCCAAAGTTGTACTCACCGGTGAATCCGATGGCGAACGGCGAACTCATCAACGCGCCGACCCCCCACCCTTGGGTGCTCTTGGAAAGGGGATTGATCTCGGTATCGACGATCTCTGCACCGAATGCCAGCGACGAAGACACGATTACCACCATCACGAACAGAACCAACAGTTTCTTCATGGGTTTTCCTCCTCCGGCCCATCCACCACAGGTCATCACCATCAGGTTGGTATAAATCATCCGATGTATCCTTCAAGCTGTCAAGATTTATGAGAAGAATATGTCATAAGCGATGCCAAATGGGTTACAAAAATAGAACAACCCGAAGCATGTGCTTGTCTTCGGGTTGCCCATGGTAGCCTGACTGTGGATTATTTTTCCAAGACGGCTTTGATCCGCCGCACTCCGGCGGAGGAGGATTGCTCTTTGAGGATCTTGAAACGGCCCATGCTGCCCGTGCGCTCAACGTGGGGACCTCCACAGACCTCTTTGGAATAGTCGCCTACCGAATAGACTTTGACTTGCTCACCGTACTTGCTCTCGAAGAAGGCGATGGCCCCTTGTTCCTTGGCCTGTTCGAGCGACATGGTCTCGCAGGTGACGGTCAAGTCGCGCCTGATGGCGTCGTTGACCATGTCCTCGACCCGTTTGAGTTCCTCGTCGGTCATGGGGGCCTCGTGGGTGAAGTCGAAGCGCAACCGTTCGGGGGTGATGTTGGAACCTTTCTGACCGACATGCTCGCCAAGGACGGTCCTGAGCGCTTTGTGCAGCAGATGGGTGGCGGTATGCAACGCGGTGGTCAGGTCGCTGTGGTCGGCCAACCCGCCTTTGAACTGCTGCTCGGCACCAGCGCGTGAAATTTCTTGATGCTTCTGGAACGCTTCGTCGAATCCGGCGGTGTCGACCTCGAAACCGTGTTCTTTGGCCAACTCGACAGTAAGCTCGATCGGGAATCCGTAGGTGTCGTACAACTTGAAGGCGATGCGTCCGTTGATCACCCGGCTGTTGCCCTTGAGGAGGTTGGGCAGCATCTTCTCGAACTCGTGCTCGCCCTTTTGCAGCGTGGCCGAGAATTTCTCCTCCTCCAAGCCCAGCTCGGCCAGCACGAAATCGCGGTTGGCGACCAATTCAGGATAGGCCTTGCCGTACATGTCGATCACGATTTCGGCCAATTCGGCCATGAACTTGCCCTCGATGCCCACCTTGCGGGCATGACGGACAGCGCGCCTGATCAACCGGCGCAGGATGTAGCCTTGTCCGACATTGGAAGGCTTGACCCCGCGTTGGTCACCGAGGATGAACACGGAGGTGCGCACATGGTCGGCGACGATGCGCACCGACTTGTCCTGCTCATCGTTGGCCCCATAGGTGTAGGAACCGAGCTTCTGGATACCGGCGATGATGGGAGTGAACACCTCGGTTTCATACACCGACTTCTTGCCCTGCAACACGGCGATGGTGCGCTCGATGCCCATGCCGGTGTCGACGCATTTGCGCTCCATCTCAAGGTAATCGCCATCGAGGGTCTTGCGGTAACCCATGAAGACGTCGTTCCAAATCTCGAAGTACTTGCCGCACTTGCAGCCCGGCTTGCATTCGGGACCGCACGAGTCTCGCCCGGTATCGATGAACATCTCGGTATCGGGACCACACGGGCCGGCTTCCCCGGCCGGGCCCCACCAGTTGTCCTCGCGCGGCAAAAAGTAGATGCGCTCGGAGGGAATGCCCAACGATTTCCAGACCGAAGCCGAGAACTCGTCACGCGGCACGGCATCGTCGCCGGCGAAGACGGTAACGGAGAGTTTGGCCGGGTCGATATGGATCCACTCGGTCAAGAACTCGTAGCTGAAACGGATGGCCTCTTGCTTGAAGTAGTCGCCCAACGACCAGTTGCCCAACATTTCGAAGAAGGTGAGGTGGTGCGGGTCGCCGACCGAATCGATATCCCCGGTGCGGATGCACTTCTGGTAATCCACCAAGCGCTTGCCACCAGGATGCTCGGCACCCAGGATGTAGGGGACCAGCGGATGCATGCCGGCGGTGGTGAACAGAACGGTCGGGTCGTTTTCGGGAATGAGCGATGCTCCCGAAATCTGGCGGTGATCCTTCGAAACGAAGAAATCTATGTATTTTTGGCGCAGTTCATTGGCTTTCATAGGGTTGAATACTACGAAAGGCGCCGCCCAATGTCAAGGCGACACAAGCTTGCCAGTTCAGGCCTTGTTTTTTTCAGAAATCCTCTTTCGCTGGGTCTTCTCGATGGCGTTGACGATCTTCTCGTAGCCGGTGCACCGGCAGAGGTTGCCGGAAACTTGCCTGCGGATCTCGGTACGGTCCATCGGCTCGTCGCTGGTGATGATCGGGATGGAAGCCATGATGAATCCCGGGGTGCAGAAACCGCACTGCACAGCCCCTTCGTCAATGAAGGCCTGCTGGATGTCCGAGATCGTCCCATTCGCATCGCTGAGACCCTCCAAGGTCAAAATCTCCTTGCCCTCCGCCCAGACGGCCAGATAAATGCAGGAGTTGAACGGTTGCCCGTCGATGAGGACGGTGCACGCCCCGCACTCCCCCACATCGCAACCGTGCTTGACGCTGTCGAGGCCCTCGTTGCCGCGCAACATATCGCTCAACGAGGACCGCACATCGATGTCGAAAGCCCGCTTTTTTCCGTTTATCGTGCACGTGACTCTTTTAGTTGCCATTGATGACCCCTCCTGCCCGTTCGATCGAGGCCCGTACCGCCCGGCGGGCCAGTTCCTGCACCAGATGCAAACGGAATTCCTTGGATGCCCGCCAGCTGCTTCTGGGAGTGACGTCGGCCAAGGCTCCTTCGGCCACCAGCCTGAGCAAGTCTTGATCCAACGGATGTCCGACGACAGCCTGTTCGACTGTGACGGCACGCACCGGAATGGGGGCGGCCACACCGAAAGCCATCCGAAGCCGCTCGATGTGGCGCTTGTCGGCACTCAGGCGCACATTGACCGAACAGCCCAGCGTGGCGATGTCCATCGCTTTGCGCATCGCGTATTTGATGTAATGGCCATACGTCTCGTGATAACTTTCCCGCTCGATGCGGATGCCGGTGAGCACTTCGTTGGGACGGATGTCGACCTTGCCCGGAGCGATGTTGAATTGTCCGAACGGCAACAGGCGCGTACCATCGACGCTGGTCAGCTCCAACACCGCATCATAGGCCTTGAGGGTCGAGGCCGAATCGGCGCTGGTCACCCCGTTGCAAATGTTGCCACCGATCGTCCCGATGTTGCGGACCTGGGGACCGCCGATTTGTTCGACAGCCTCGCCCAAAACCGGGACCAGTTGTTTGACCAGCGGGTGCATGGCAACCTCGGTGAAGCTCGTCAACGGCCTGATCAACAAGGAGCCGTCCTCCTCCACACAGATTCCGCGCAACTCGTCCAAGCGGTAGATGCTGATCAAGTCGCATCCTGTCAGCTTGCCCTCGCGCAACTTGATGAAGATGTCGCTTCCGCCGGCCAAGAGGAGGGCCTCGGGATGCTCGTTGCGGAGAATCAGGGCCTCTTTGACCGTCTGCGGCTCATAGAGCGTCTTGAAATCGTACATGCTGTCTCCCTTTATGAGAAAAGTCCCGCTTGCCTGAAAGCGAAAAAGAGCTTCTCCGGATTGAGCGGAATCGAGTCGACGGCGACGCCGGTGGCATTGAGCACTGCGTTCCTGAGAGCCGGGGCGACCGGAATCGTCGGGGGTTCACCCAACGCCTTGTTCCCATAGGGGCCGGTCGGATCGTCCGTCTCGACGAACGCCGCATGCAGTTCCGGGGTGTCGATGGCGGTCATCAGTTTGTAATCGAGCAGGTTGTCGTTGAGCATCTGGCCGGTCTTGGGATCGAACTTGGCGAACTCGGTCAAGCCGTAGCCAAGGCCCATGCTCATGCCGCCGTGCACCTGGCCTTCGGCCGTCTGGCGGTTGATGATGCGGCCCGAGTCATGCACGTTGATGATGTCGAGCACCTTCACCTGGCACATCGGGATGTCGACCTCAACCTCGACGAAACAAGTACCGAACGCGTAGGTGTTGTCGCTGCAGTGGTGCGACTCCTCGGCAGCGATGTGGGTCGAGTTGGTCAGGCTGTAGCACGATTCCAAAGCGACCTCGGCCACCGACAGCAACGGCTTGTGCTGCCCCTTGTGGACAACGGCGTCGTGCTCGATGTCCAAATCCCAGGGGTCTTTCTTGAGCATGAAGCCGGCGAAGTCCAAGATCTTGGCCTTGAGCGCTTGGGCGGTCTTCTTGACCGCCATGCCGCAGACATAGGTTTGACGGGAGGCGTAGGCCCCGGTGTCGTAGGGGGTCACGTCGGTATCCTGGGTGCTGATCAGGTGGACCTTGTCCACACCCACACCGATCGTTTGGGCAGCCATCATGGTGAAGACTGTGTCGGCCCCTTGGCCGATCTCGGTCGCCCCCATCTGCATCTGCAGCGAACCGTCTTGGTTGAGGATCATGCGGCAAGCGGAGGTTTCGAGGCTGATCGGGAACACACCGGTCTTGTAGCAGAAGATGGCCATCCCCACCCCTTTGCGCACGCTTGAAGTCTGTTTGGCATAGGAGAGCCGCTTGGTGCGGTAATCGAGATAGGCTTCGCCGGCATCGATGCACTCGGCCAAACCAGTCGAATGGCAGGTGATCGTCGTGATCGGATCGACATAACCGAGCTTCATCATGTTCTGCTTGCGTAGCGCGATCGGGTCCAAACCGGTGGCGTTGGCGATGTCGTCGATATGGGCTTCCAAGGCGAAGGCGATTTGCGGGATGCCGTAGGCGCGCATGGCGCCGGCGGTGGGCAAGTTGGTATAGACCGTGTAGGCCTCGCTCTTGATGGCCCCTACCGGATACATCATCCTGAAGGCGTTGACGGCGTTGGCCACCAGCGCATGGGCATGCGAAGCATACCCGCCCTGATTGGAATAGGCCTTGATCGAACGGGCCGCCAACGAGCCGTCCTTGCGCACGTAGGTGGTGATGTGGAACTTCATGGCGTGGCGCACGCGGGTACAGGCGAAGGTCTCTTCGCGGGTATACTCCAGCAAGACCGGCCGACCCCCCACCCGGGTGGTCAAGAATGCATTCAACGGTTCGGTCAAGGCGTCCTGCTTGTTGCCGAACCCGCCTCCGATGTAGGGCTTGATGATCCTGATGTCGCCGAAGCCCTTGCCAAGAGCTTGCGAGCAAATGCGCCTGATGATATGGGGGATCTGGGTCGAACTGACCACCACGATCTTGCCCGCCTCCATGTAGGCGAACGACATGGCGTTCTCGATATGGCAATGCTGGACGATGGGGGTTTCGTAATCGCCCTCGAACTTAAGCAAGCCCGGCTCCTTGATGGCCTCTTCGAACGACCCGATCTCGTAGGTCGAACGGGCCACGATGTTGTCGGGCCGCTCGTCGTGAATCGGGTTGCCGGTACTGGCCAAGGCGGCCTCCACCGAGAGCAGCG
>CAZJAK010000086.1:0-9675 GCA_964543935.1 uncultured Spirochaetaceae bacterium | reverse complement strand
GGAAGGTGCCGAACGGTTGGCCGAGAAAGAACGGCAACCACAGGGCGGTATGGGAGTTGATCAATCCCAACCATTTGAAAATCATGAACGTAGGCAGCATGGTGATCTGAGAGGGGATCATCATGGTGGAGAGCTTGATCAAAAACAGGCTGTCGCGACCGCTGAATTTCAGCTTCGCATAGGCGTAGCCGCCCATCGAGCAGGACAATACTGTCCCGATCACAGCCAAGAAAGTGACCTTGATGCTGTTGGTGAAAAACAGGCTGAACTTGATCTCGCTGTTGTTCCATACAGTCTGGTAACCGGAGAAGTTGAACGTCTGTGGGATCCAACGGATCGGGAATTGGAACATCGCCACCGAGTCCTTGAACGAACTCGAGATCATCCATAAAAAGGGCAGCAGCATCGTGAACGACACCAGCACCATGAAGGCGGTCAACAACGATTTCTGGACCAGTCTGCGCGCTTGATAATTCTTGTCAGCACCCATCTTGCCACCCTCCCCTTAAAAATCGCGTCTCTTTTCGACGCGGAAACGGATGACGGTGAAGATCATGATGATGACCAACAAAGCCCATGACATGGCAGCCGAATAGCCCATCCGGTTGGTGCTGAACGCTGCGTAATAAATGTAATAACCCAGTGTGTAGGTGGATGTCCCCGGTCCACCCTCGGTGAGGATCTGAATGAGCGACCAGTCTTTGAACACGTTCATCACGCTCAGGATCGTCAGCATGAATGTCGTCGGCGACAGCAACGGTACGGTAATGCCGGTGAACTGCTGCACCAATGTGGCACCATCCACTGTGGCTGCTTCGTACAATTGCCTGGGGATGGCCTGCAACGCCGCCAGATAAAGGATGGTGTAATACCCGACCGTTTTCCAAATCATCAACAGACCGATGGTAGGTTTAGCCCAGGTGGTACTGGACAGCCATTGCGGTGGATTGCTGATGCCGATGCTCCTCAACAACTCGTTCACCGGACCCGTACGGGGATTGAAGAGGGTGAACCAGATGACGCTGATGGCTACCACGCTGGTGATGTTGGGCAAATACATGACAGTCCGGAAGGCATTGCGGCAGAACACTTTGTCGTTGAGGATGAAGGCAAAGCACATCGCCAAGAAAATGGTGACCGGCACAGTGAGCAAGAACCAGACATTGTTCACCACCGAGGCTTGGAACCACTTGTCGCTGAACATCCGCACATAGTTCTCCAATCCCACGAACTTGATGTTTTGGAACAGCTTGATCAAGCTCCAGTCGGTGAAACTCATGTAAAGCGAGAATCCGATCGAA
Source organism: uncultured Spirochaetaceae bacterium (assembly GCA_964543935.1). Classification (GTDB taxonomy): domain Bacteria; phylum Spirochaetota; class Spirochaetia; order Sphaerochaetales; family Sphaerochaetaceae; genus JAAYDK01. The sequence goes on along the minus strand of CAZJAK010000086.1, from coordinate 8,374 downwards.
AAAACGGTGAAGGCTAAAAATCCGACCAAATTGGGCAGGACGAAGACATAGCCGGTCAAGTTCTCCAAGAACTTGCGCCGCCGGCGCATGGCCCGTTTTTGTTGTTCGAGAGTCATTTCATGTCTCATGGCGATTCCTCGCAGTGGGATACGACAACCACGTTGTCGGAAGCGTGCAACCAGTCGACCGACTCGAGCCAGTCCAGTTCATGACCCCGAGGCGCCCTGAAACCCCGCAAGACCCCGGCCATCGCCAGGATGTTGCGCGGATTTGTCTCCGGTTGGATGCAATGGGTGGGAGTATAGACGAAACCCCCGTCACCGCCCAATGCATCCAAAGTGGCCACCACATCGTCGACGACTTCGGCGGGAGACGCTTGTTGCAGGAAGGCGGTGTCGCACCCCGCACCCCACAGGGTCAGATCCCGACCGAACTCCCGCTTTATCGAGAGCGGGTCCATGCCGCACGCCGATCGCTGGATCGGATGGAGGATGCGCACACCCGCCTCCAGCAAATCGGGGATGAGCGGACGGACTGCACCGCAACTGTGATAGATGAGATGCTTGCCGAACGAGGCGATGAAGTCGAACAACCGTTTTTGATAGGGAAAAATCATTTCACGATACAGGTCGCGCGATACAATCAAGCTGTCCTGGGTGGCCAAGTCGTCGGTGAGCAGCACTCCCTCGACATACGGTCCGACCGCTTCGAACACATCGGCATAGCCTTGCATCTGATGCTCGAGCAAGCGTTCCATGAAACGATGCACAGCCGCTTTTTCCAACATCAAGTCGACAAGGAATTGTTCGAAACCACGCAAATACCAAGCTCGTTCGAACAAACCAGCCCCTATTTGATCGCTGAACAGCGCATCGTCGGTAGTTTGGTGGGCCGACTTTGCGCGCTGTCTCAATACGATGGACATCTCTTTCGAAACCAAGGGAGCCCAACGAGCACGCAGGATTTCATCATACTCGAGTCCCGCCAAAGGGTTCCCATCCAGTTCGTAATAATAGGATCCGCCGCGACGTCTCCAAGGGACCCGCCAAGGGTCGACGAAGAGGTCGTCCTGACCGTCGCGATGCCAACTCTCCGGCGGCATGTAGCGGATGAAGCGGGTGTCGATGCCAAGCAAGCGGTGCACCGGCTCTTCGATGTCGGCATGGGCGCGCAGGAAGCAGGTGGTGGGAGTTTTCAGACCCAAAAAGCGTTTGAGATCATCATAGGCTTGCTGCTCGATGGCCGAAGAACGGCTGCTTTGGTCATAGGGGACCCGGTCGGGCTGCCGATGCGCGAGGGTACAGGCCATGCGTTCACGTTTGGTCATGACGGGTCCCTCCCATAGGCATGGACTGTCTCGATGAAAGCGCGCATGTTCTCTGGCGGCGTGAGGATCGACACTTCACAACCGGTACCGACTAGGTAACGCCGCCCTTTCATGATGTCCAAGCACGAGATGATGCGTGAGCTCACCTGAGCGGGAGAGCCCGACATCAGATCTCCGCATGGATCGACATTGCCGATCAAGCAGCAGCGGTTGGCCACCGCATCGCGGGCGACGGACAAATCTGCGCTATGGTCGATGGCGACGATGTCGGCCCCGCAGGTGGCGTAATCTTCGAACACGGCGGTGTTGTCTCCGCAGATATGGAGCAGACTGAGCGCGTCGTACCTGTCGCATAACGACCGGATGCGGCGGAAGAACTCTCGTTCATAGGGCAACACGTAGGTGCGGTACATGGCCGGACTGATCATGTTCAGCGAAGCCAATGAATCGGCCAATTGGATGATGGTCGCGCCTGCTTCAAGTTGGGCGCTGGCAAAATCGAGCAAGGTCTCGAGCGCTACAGTGAAGATCCGGTCGAGAGCGGGAAGGTGGTTCTCGATACCTGCTTGGGTATCCGCCAACCACACCATCAGACGCTCGATCCCCAGCAAGTGTCCGGCCACCACGAACGGCCCCGTTCCACAGCCGCGGATGGCAGCACTCTCGCCAACTTTGTCGCGCAGGCGTTTGATCGCCTCGATGTAGACCGGCATGCGCCCATCATGGCGGGCATCCTGAGGTTCCAAGCGCATGGCGCTGACATGATCGGTCACCAACGGGTACCTGAGGGAAGGCATGGCGTGATCAGGATGGTCAACCACTGCTCCGAAGGCTTCGGCCATGTAGTAGGTGTCCGACTGGACGACGATGACATCTTGGCCGAACATGCGCCAGGCGGCGTATTGGGCTTGTGCCATCGCTTCGCCGTCCTGTTGGCAGCGGGCGACATCGAAACCGGCCCACGCGATGGCGCTGTTGCCCATGTAGGGGGCGGCCACCGGCCGGTCGACCGCCAGTCCCCGCGCAGCGGCAAGGACCCGTCGACGGGCGGTCATCGTGACCCTCCGCTTACCGGCGACGTCCCGATTTTCTTGGCTTGTTCAATGAAATGGAGCACATTGGCCACTGGAATGCCCTTGTGGAACGAATGATCGGTGGCCAAGATGGCTCCACCGTCGTATCCGACAATCGAGACCAGTTCATCCAAAGCCCTGTCGATGTCGGCAGGATCATCGGAACACATCGTGGTGGTGGCATCGACATTGCCGATCAAGGTCCATTGTTGGCCGTAGGTTTCCTTCACCGTCCGTATGTCCATGCCGGCATGGGCTTGCAGGTTGTTCAAGGCATCGATACCTTCATCGCCCATCGCCGCCAAGTCCTCCAAAATCGCCATGACATTGCCACAGGAGTGGAGGACCACCCTCCCCCCGGCCTGTTTCCATGTGCGGCACTGCTTGGCGAACTCGGGTAAAAAGAACTCGCGCAATTGGTCGGGAGAGATGATCGTGCTGCCGTTCATCCCCATGTCGTTGGCGACATAGAGGGCATCGGCACCCGCTTCGATCAGGCGCACGCCCAGTTCGGTCCAATAGGAACTGGCTGCTTGCACCAAACGATGGACCAAAGCGGGCTCGTCGTACATCGCCATCGACAGCCCCGCCAATCCCCCTGAGATGAACAGGAAGCTGAATGCACTGCGTAAGCCAGCGAACAATGCAATGGGGCCGCCACTTTGTGTGCTGCGATGCGCTTCCATCAGGGCTGAGCGCACCGGTTCGATGTCGGCGTCGCTCACCCGGGCGTTCTCCACAGTTTCCAGGAACGCTTCGTCCAACGGTCGTTCGACGACGGCCATCCCCAACGGCCATGAAGAGTCGTTGACCTGGTAATGGACGCCAAAACGATCGGTAAATCCATCGGGAGCGTCCCACGAAGAACGGATGGGGATGAGGGCGGTGTACGGGCGGGCCGGTACCATGGCGGCATCGAGTCCGAGTCGTTTGGCCAGCATAGCGGTGGGCAATCCGTCCGACCACGGATTCTCTTTCCCAAGCATCAACTTGAACAGGGCGGGATTGTTGGCCACGTCGAACACAGCAATACGGTCGGCACGTTCGTGGGCGAACGCCAACTCAATCCGTTGCCGACCGGTAAGCCGTTCCGAAGCAGCCGTCATGCTCTACACTCCCCTCTGCATTTCTTCGATCGACTCGAGCACCGCTTTGGCCATGTAATCCAGCTGTTCGCTCGACAGTCCGTAGATGGGCAAATGGGAGAAACGGTGCAGGAACATCTCCTCCGCCACCGGGCACGATTCCTTGATAGCCTCGATGTCATAGCCGAGTTGCTGCATCACGGTGAAGCGGTACAAAGGAGCGAAATGGGGAATGGTCGTGACTCCCTTGGCGGCCAACTTCTTCCGCAAGACCCGCACATCGGCACCTGCTTTGGCGGGATCGATGCGCAACAAGTAGAGGTGGTTGGTGGGTTTGGTCTGCTCGTCCCCCATCAACTGGACATCCAAAGCCGGGCAACTGCCCAGCAATGTGTTGACATAGCGGGCGTTGCGCTCGCGGATTTTCAAAATCTCGCCATAGCGTGAAAGCTGGCTGAGCAAACCGATCGCTTGCAACTCGGTGCTCGAAGAGTTGTTGCCGATGTACAGGCCCTCCTTCCCTGGCAAGGCCGTTACGTCATACAACCAGTCTTGGATGGCATGGCCCATGTCCAGCCCTAAAAAACGCGCTCGTTTGAGGTCTTTGGCGGCCGGCAAGGAGGAGACGAGGATCCCGCCTTCTCCGAACGAGGTCACGTTCTTGACTTCGTGGAAGCTGAAGGCCCCGAAATCGCCGATCGTGCCCATCATGCGGCCCTTGTAGGTTCCGCCGAAGGCATGGGCTGCATCCTCGAGCACCACCAGGTTGTGCCGGCGGGCACACTCCATGACCGGATCCATGTCGACCGGATAGCCGCCGATATGGACGGGAACGACCATCTTGGTCCGCTCGGTCACCTTCCGTTCCATGTCGACGGGATCCATGTTCAGCGTCTGAGGATCGACATCGACGAACACCACCTTGGCTCCTACCGCCAAGGGATAAGCCATGGTGGCGGCGAAGGTAATGGCAGGAATGAGCACTTCATCTCCCGCTCCTATTCCGGCATAGCGGAAGGCAATCTCGAAACCGGCGGTGGCATTGGTGATGAAAGCGCTGCCGGTTGTCCCCAAGTAAGCGTCCATGGCCTGTTCCAAGCTGGTCACCCGCTCCCCCAAAGAGAGCTTGCCGGGAGGAGTGCCAACCTGTGCCAGCGCCAAGACAGCCGAACGGACCTTTTCCAATGCGTTGCTGTACGACTCACCTTCGCCTTGCAATAAAAATGAAACCACATCCATGATGTCGTCGGCATTGTAAGATTCTCCAACTGCCGCCCACGGTACTGCTGAAGGTCCGGTATTATATCTGAAATCGGTTGGCTTGCTGCCCATGCTAGACTCCTTGATCCGATCATTTTCACGGTAACTGTCGATACCTAGTGCTGGATTGTAAGGCATGCATTACCGGTTGTATCTGGATTATTTTCCAACCATTCTATAGAATCTTCTGAACACCATGGCATATTTTTTCAGAATTATCCATTATAAAGCAAACTTTTAAAGGGAGTTTCACAATGACGCCCCGATATATTTCCAATGTAAAATGGTACAAAGGCAACACCCATATCCACAGCACACGTTCCGATGGTGGGAAATCGGTCGAGGAACTCCAACGGATGTATCGCCAAGCCGGTTACGATTTCATCGCCATCACCGACCATGGGAAAACCTATAGGCCCGAGACTTGTCCTAACGATTCTGGATTTCTCACCTTGGGTGGCATCGAGGTCGACGGGACTCCGCTTGGCGGCCGCTACTGCCATGTGGTTGCTATCGGCACACGTATCGACATCCAACTGAGTGGAACCTTCGAACAGACCATGCACGATTTGGTCGAACAGAAGGCCATGGTAATCTTGGCCCATCCCTATTGGTGCGGCAATGACATCGGCGATGTCCAGCGGTTCCCGTTCGACGCCGTCGAAATCTACAACCATGTCTGCGATTGGCTCAATGGCAAAGGGAGTAGCCTGATGTTGTGGGACCAGGTGCTCGCCAACGGAGATTCGGTCTTCGGCATTGCAGCCGACGATGCCCACATCGTGCCACGACATCCGGGATGGAACGGCGGTTGGGTCATGGTCCAAGCCGAAGCACTGACGGCCGAAGCGATTGTCGGCTCGCTCAAGGCCGGCCGGTTTTATGCCACCTGCGGACCCTCATTTTATAGCATCGACTTCGATGGCGACACCATCACCTGCACGACAAGTCCGATCCTGCGGGCCCGTCTGGTCGGTGCAGGATACCTTGGTGAACGCATCTGGCATGAAGACGGTACCGCCATGGAATCGTTCAGCTTCAAAGTTTCCGACAATCCCAGACTGGCGAACTCTGCGTATCTTCGTGTGGAAATCGAGGATGCCGACCACCGGCGGGCATGGACCAATCCTTTGTGGTGAATGGCTTTCAGTATCCCATGACAGCCCGTTGGATGAAGGTGAGCACTGCCATGACGAAGAAGGTGGCCACCGTCAGGTTCCTCCAAGCGATCCCGGCATAGGTCGCGATTCCCAACATGCCCCCGCTCGCAGCAAAGAAAAGCACCGTGTACACAGTGGCCGCCCAAGGGACTTGGCGGAAATCCACCACATAGATGTAATCGAGCACGGCCTCCACCAGCAAGAACAACAGCATGCACACGATCTGGACATAATACAACGGAGGGCTCTCGAACCGGGCGGCATGGCGCAGCAGCACCACTAACGGAATAGCCATGCTCAATTCGAACAATCCCAGCCAGAAACCGGCCTCAGGGATGCCGATCAACCTGAATATGAATATGCATATCGCCGAGACGTAGAAGGCCTCGGCAAGCCATGCCCCGAGCAAGTTGGCTGTCCGCAACGAGAGCGTCATCGCTTATCTCCTTACCCAACAGGGAGCTTAGTTGCAGACTAGCACCGAGACAAATATCCGTCAAGAAAATGTACGTCCTTTGTCATAACTTTTCTTATTCAGGCTGGTTGATTGGCCGACGCGTAGGCTTGCTCGTGGACTCCGGCCACCGCCCGTCCGCTTGGTTCGTTCATCGATGTGAAGGCAGCATCCCATTCGAGCGCTTTAGCTGTTGAACAGGCCACCGATGCTTCATGAGGAGCGCAACGGGCTGCACTCTCACTCGGGAAGTGGCTGGCGAATATCGAACGGTACAAGTATTCTTCCTTGGTTGCCGGAGTGTTGATGGCAAAGCGCTTGGCAGCTGCGGCAAACTGCTCGTCTGTCACCTGTTTGGCAGCGTATGCCTTGAGGGTGTCGATCCATCGGTACCCCACCCCGTCGCTGAACTGCTCTTTCTGGCGCCAGACAATCTCGCGTGGAAGCATGTCCGCGAAGGCTGTGCGCAACAGCCACTTTTCGATTCTCTTGGTCCCATCCGCCGAACGCGACATCTTGAGCACCGGGTTGAGCGTCATCGCCACATCCATGAACTCTTTGTCCAAGAACGGAACACGGCCTTCGACTCCCCAGGCAGCCAAGGCCTTGTTGGCCCGCAGGCAGTCATAAAGATGCAGTTTGCCAAGCTTGCGGACGGTCTCCTCATGGAACTCACGGGCATTGGGGGCCTTGTGGAAATAGAGGTACCCACCGAACAACTCGTCGCTGCCCTCGCCAGAGAGCACCATCTTGATGCCCATCGATTTGATGACCCTGGCCAGCAGATACATCGGAGTGGCTGCCCGAACGGTGGTGATGTCGAACGTCTCCAAGTGGTAGATCACGTCGCTGACGGCATCCATGGCCTCCTGGAGGGTGAAGTGGACCTCATGGTGGACGGTCCCGATCGCTTTGGCGGCGATCCTGGCGGCAGCCAAATCGGGAGAACCTTCCAATCCGATGGCGAAGGAGTGCAAGCGCGGCCACCAGGCCACTTCGGTGTCGTTGGACTCGACCCGCCGTTCGGCGTATCGAGCGGTCACAGCGGCAATGATCGAGCTATCCAAACCGCCTGAAAGCAACACACCGTAGGGCACATCGGTCATCAACTGCCGTTTTACGGCAGCTTCTAGCGAAGATCGCACGGCAGCGATAGCGGCCGCTTCATCGACCGGTTGCTGTTCGACCGCTTCAAAGCATTCCCAACTGCGGCGGTACCATTGCACCTCGCGACCATCGCTGCTCAAGCGGTAATGGCCGGGCAGGAACTCCTCGATGGTCGCGCATACTCCATCCAAGGCCTTCAGCTCACTGGCGACATAGTAATGGCCTTCCCCATCCCATCCTTGATAGAGCGGGACGATGCCGATGTGGTCGCGACCGATCAAGTAGACATCTTTTTCAACGTCGTAGAGGGCGAAGGCGAAGATGCCGTTGAGTTCTTCGAACAGCGCGCAGCCCTTGTCGCGGTACAGCGCCAAGATGATTTCACAGTCGCTGTTGGTCAGGAACTCGTAAGCCGGCCGGCCATGCTGGCCGTCATAGAGGGCTCTGAGCTCCCGATGGTTGTAAATCTCGCCGTTGACGGCCAGAACGAGTGTGCCGTCCTTGCTGTACAACGGTTGCTTTCCACTCAACGGGTCGACAATCGCCAGCCGCTCATGGCTGATGATGGCCGACGGGCCGCTGTGGATGCCCGACCAATCGGGCCCCCGGTGACGAATCTTACGCGACATGTCGAGCACGCGATTCCGGTACGGTGCCGTATCGCCTTTGACGTCGAACATTCCAACGAATCCACACATCGTAGCACCTCCTGGTCATCGCTTGCGGCTTTCCATAACAAGCCGGCCGAAACTTTTGGAGGCGATGATAGAGGAATGTGCTGATTGTGACAAGCTACACTGCTGCCGATTTCCTAAAAAAAGTAGTAAAAATGTCCTAATTCTCTGAAAATAAGGCTATCCTCCGTCAATATGCCCGCACTGGCCTGATCTTGATATTATAACTGTGGC
>CAZJAK010000085.1:0-10093 GCA_964543935.1 uncultured Spirochaetaceae bacterium | reverse complement strand
CCCCACCAAGAAGACCATCCTGTCGGCTATAGCCGTGCGCGAGTTGTTGGAAGTCCATTCGGTGCGCACCGTCTACCAGACGGTCGATAGCGCCCGTTTGGAGCCGCTGCGGGTATTGACCGAGGCGATGGCCTCGGCTTTGGACGAGGATCCGCCTAACTTGCGCACATACATAAAATTCGACTGGCAGTTCCACTCAGCCCTGTGCTCGCTATGCGACAACGAATTCATCATCCGCTCCTACAAGGAGCTGAACCTCCACCTCAACATGAGCTACATGTACGACATCGGCATCAAACCGAATTACGCACAGACGTTCCAAGACCACATCGATGTGGTCAAAGCCCTGGAGAACCATTCGCCATTGGCGTTGGAAATTATCCAAAAACATCTCAAGATCAGTAAAAAAAACATCCTCAGTGGAGAGTTCTTCTCCGACGAGGATGTCGAGAACTTCTTCGAGTAGATCAGTCCATTAAAAATCCGCCGTTGACGTTCATCGTTTCTCCAGTGATGAAGCCGGCCCGTTCGGAGGCGAGGAACAACACCGCTTCGGCGACCTCGCGGCTGGTCCCCATCCGCTTGAGGGGGATCGACTCGATGACCGCCTTGCGTTTCTCGACCGACCATTCAGCGCTCATGTCGGTCTCGATGGCGTGTGGAGCCACTGCGTTGACTCGTATGCCGTATTCGGCCACTTGTCGGGCCATCGAACGCGTCAATGTATTGACCGCACCTTTGCTGGTCCCGTAGGCCGGGGCGGCAGTGATGTCGCCGATTTTGCCGGCGATCGAGGTCACGTTGACAATCGATCCGCTGCGGCGGGCCACCATCTGCGGCAATACTGCCTTGCACCAATAGAAGGTGCCGTTGAGGTTGACATCCATCACCTTGAGCCATTGTTCGTGGCTGAGCTCCAGGATGGACCCTCGCGCTATGATGCCGGCATTGTTCACCAGTATGTCGATATGGCCCTTCCACTGCAGGATTGTGGCCGCGGCAGCCTCGACAGCTGCATGGTCGGTGATGTCGACGGCCACAGCCATGGCCTCAAAACCACGTTCTCGCAGGGAGGCTGCCACATCCGAGGCGTCGCGCACGTCGATGATGGCCACTGCAGCGCCCTGCTCGGCCAGAAGCAGCGCAATCTCTTTACCGATTCCCCGGGCAGCCCCGGTGATCACTGCACACTTGCCTGTGAATTCCATATCGGTCTCCTTGTGAAAGTCCCCGGCTTGGTGCCGGTGAATTCGAATAGCATAATCAGACTCGGCGTATTGTTATCCAAACAACAGGTTGGGCAAGAGCAGCACGAGTTTTGGGACGAACATCAACACAGCCACCATCAGCACGATCGTGAAGAGGAACGACCACATGTCGTTGATGTATTCACCAATCGAGATGTCCAAAACCGAACAGACTGCGTACATGGCCAATCCAACCGGAGGGGTCATGTTGCCCATGGTTATGATGGTGCAGAACAGGATGCCGAAATGGACCGGATCGATGCCTACCTTCATGGCCAAAGGAAGGAATATCGGGGTGAAGAGCAAGATCACCACGGAACCGTCCATGAACATGCCCAACACTATCAGGAAGGCCAGGATGATGCCCATCACCACATACTTGCTGGTCGATATGCCAAGGATGGCTTCGGTGAGCACCTGTGGAAGACGTTCATAGGGGATGCCGTAGCCAAAGATACCCGAGAGGGCGATGATGAACATGATCGCACCGACATCGATGATGGTATCCCCGAGCGTCCGGGCAATTTTTTCAAAATTCAGTTCCTTATATGCAATAGTCCCCACCAAAATGGCGTAGATGCAGGCGAATGCTCCGACTTCGGACGGGGTGAACAGACCACTGCGGATTCCCACCAACAACAGGAAAGGAAACAGCAAGGCCCAAATGGTCTCACGGATTGCCGACAGGACCTCCTTTGCCGAAGCCCGTTTGTCGCGTTCTCCGCCATACCCGCGCTTGCTCGAGGTGAACCACACCGTCAGCATCAGGGCGACCATCATGAGAAAACCGACCAATAGGCCAGAGGCGAACAGCCGACCGATTGAAACCTCGCCGATGGTCCCGTAGAGGATGATGCCGACCCCGGGAGGGATAGTGGCGGTAATCAAGGCGGTCCAACTGATCACGTTGGCCGTATAGCCGCGCGAGTAGCCTCGCTTGATCATGTCGGGACCGAGAATGCGGGCTTCCATCGAAGCGTCCGCGATTGCCGAGCCCGAGACGCCCCCCATCAAGGTCGACAGCACGACACTTACTTGGGCGAGTCCGCCGTGCATGTGCCCGGTCAACACCGAAGCGAGTTTCATCAACCGCTTGGTGATGCCGGATGCATTCATGAGATTGCCGGCGAAGATGAACAGCGGAACCGCCAGCATGGCGAAGTTTTGGGTTTGTGAGATGGGCAGCTGCACAGTCATGGTGAACGGTAGCTCGGGGTGCTGTAAGAAGAAGGCTACCCCCGAGAGCCCGATGGCGAAAGCCACCGGCATGCCCATCACCAGAAAGACGATGAAGAGAATTCCGACAACCAGCATATCAGGCCTTCCTTTGACCGGAGGGGCGGCCTTGTTTGAAATAGTTGACGAGTTTGAGGACTACGGTCACGATCATGAGCAAAGCACCGGTAGGGACACTGGCCGTGACCCAGGTGTAACTGAAGCCCGGAATGCCTTGGAACACCCTTCGGTAAGATAAAAAGCATAATTTTATGCCGAACACCACCAAAGCGACTAAGAAGACCAGGATGAGCATATAGTTGACAATCATGACCATCTTGGCGGCGGGTGGGGCTAGTTTGATGGTGAGTAATTCCATCCGCACGAGTTTGTCCTTGCGCAATGCCACATCTGCGGCCAAGAAGACGCTCCAAGCGAAGAGGAACAACGAGAAGTCCTGCGACCAGTTGAACGGTTTGTGGACCGACCTAGCGATCGCTGCGGCGAATATCAACAAGCAGCTGACCGATAGGCATACAGCCGATACGACAACCTCGGCTTTACAAATGTTTTCATAGAATCTTCGCATGCGGAACCCCCTGTCGGAAGAGACGGTACAGTCTATGGCGTTGGTGGAATGGTCGCTTGGAGACCAAATGGCAAAACGTGGGAACGAGTGGTTGATGCGACCTCCCCGTCCCCACGCATTGAGGTGGACACGTTCGCCATGGTGGTTAGCCCTGCCATGGCGGATTACCGGCAACAATTACTTCGACTTGCCCAGTTCCTTGTAGACCCGGTCGCGGGCAGCTTGCAGGTTCAGCTTGACGTAAGCGGCCTCTCCGGCGGCTTTGAAGGCCTTCATGTCGATGGCCGAGGCGGGCACCAGCGTCATGCCCTTGGACTTGAGCACTTCAAGGTTGCGCGGATCGATTTCTTCGAGATACTGGCGGGACACTTCGAGACCGGCCTTGTTGCATTCTTCCTCGAGGATTTTCTGGTACTCGACGGGCAACGCGTTGAACCACTTGCTGCTGATGACTTCGAAGTTGATCAGCAGGATGTGCTTGGTCTCGTTGACATACTTGGTCACCTCGTCGAACTTGCCGGTGGCAGTGGCGGTGAAGGACAGCTCGAGACCGTCGATGGCCTTGGTCTGCAACCCGCTGTACATGTCGCCGTAGTTCATGGCTACCGGGGTGGCTCCGATGGCGCGGATCGATTCCTGCCAAATCGGGGCGCCGGGGGTGCGGATGCGCAGTCCGGCCAAGTCGGCGGGTTTGGTGATCGGCTTGTTGGTGATCATCTGGCGGAAGCCCTGCACCCAGAAGAACGAGAGGACTTTAAAGCCTTGGGTTCTTTCAAGTTCTGCTTTCCATGCTTGGACAGAGGGGATCGTGTTGAGCTTCTGGACCTCGTCGAGCGTCTCCACAAAGTAAGGGGCGTTCATCACGGCCATGTCGGCTACATACATGCCCAAGCGGGCGGCATCGGTGTTCTGGCCGACATTGGCGCCTTGGCGGATCTGCTCAAGGATGTCTTCCTCGACGCCGAGTTGGGCGCTGGGGAACACTTCTATGGTCAAATTCCCGTTGGTCCGTTGTTTGACCGCTTCAGCCCATTTCAAGAAAGCTCCGTGATACGGGTCCTGCGGGGTCAGTACATGGTTGAACTTCAACACATACTTCTTCTGTTCTGCTTGGGTTTCCTGGGCGCCGGCGGCGAAGAGCAGGGTTGAACCTGCCAAGAGCACGAGCAACATGATGGCGATAGTCTTTTTCAAATTGGACCTCCTTCAGTCTTGCTGATATCTTAGATAGATGATATCTTGGGATTGTCCATTTGTCAAAGAAAATTTATGATGGCATGGAAGGAACCGCAAGGGAGGCAGACGATGAGCCACGAGGATGCTCCTGGACGTGCGCATGCATACGGGACACCATGTCCTGAAGGAATCATGTGGGTGGGTCCGGCCCAAGGCGGCTTGCCGCTGATGCATATCCGCAATCCCCATGCCGAATGCACATTGTACCTGTACGGCGCCCATGTGGCCTCGTACAGGCCGCGCGGACAGTCCGAAGTCCTTTTCATGAGCCCGTTCAGCCGCTTCGAAGCCGGACTGCCCATCAGAGGCGGCATCCCGTTGTGCTTCCCCTGGTTCGGCGCCCACCCGAGTAGGGCTGACCTGCCGCTGCACGGTGTGGTGCGGACCAAGACATGGCAGGTCCTCTCCACAGCCTCGTTGAGCGATGGTTCGACCCAAGTGGTCTTAGCCACCGCTTCGGATGAGCAAACCTTGGCTGTCTGGCCGCACCGGTTCTCAATCGAGTTGACTGTGACCGTCGGCGCCACGTTGCGCTTGGAGCTGGTGGTGGAGAACACCGGAGAGAGTCGCTTTGAGTTCGATGAGGCCTTCCACAGCTATTTCGCCATCGACAAGTTGGAGCAATGCCGCGTGGATGGGCTGGACGGGAAGGTGGCGCTCGACCGGCGCGCTGGCGATGCGCGCTATCGCCAACAAGGATCCGTCACGGTTGAGGGCGAATTCGTGCGGGCTTTCATGGATGCTCCAGACGCCGTTGTCCTTGTCGACAGCGCTGCTGGTAGGAAAGTCCTCTTGAAACAACGCAACATGAGTGCGGTGGTCGTGTGGAACCCGGGTCTGCATGCTGCGATGGCCAATGCTGAGATTGCCGACTCGTGGCGGCGGTTCGTCTGTGTCGAGTCGGCCAATTGCATCGATGGCCGCTTGTCTTTGGAAAGTGGTTATGCCCACCGCAGCATGCTGGAAATCGCTGTTGAGCGGGCCGTCAGTGGATCGTGAGATACGTTGACACGATGGAGCAATAGGATGAATATGGTGCGCAGCGCACCGTGCAGGTGATGACCGATGGATGAAAAGGAGAAACGCAGCATGGGTTCTGAAATCCGGATCGACCGCAAGCAATTGGAACAATTCTGTACCGACGTGTTCATGAAGCTGGGGCTGTCGCTCGAAGAGGCTTCCGATTCAGCCGAGATCTTGGTTGCCGCCGATGCCCGCGGCATCGCCAGCCATGGGGTGGCCCGCTTGTGGCGTTATGAGAACGGAATCCGCAAAGGGATCATGTCGGGTGGGGTGGCCCCCACCGTTTTGCGCGAGACCCCGATATCCCTGGTGTTGGATGCCAATGGCGCCATGGGGATGAGCCTGAGCAAGAAGACGATGGGCACGGTCATCGAGAAAGCCCGCACCACAGGCACCGCTTTCGCTTCAATCCGCAACAGCAACCATTACGGCATCGCCGGCTATTACTCAGAGATGGCCGCCCGCGCCGACATGATCGGTATCTGCATGACCAATACCGCTGCATTGGGTGTGCCCACCTTCGGGCGCATGGCGATGTTTGGAACCAATCCGATCGCCATCTCCGTGCCCGGCCATGGCCCAAACCTGTTCACCTTGGACATGTCCACCACAGCCGTCACCCGCGGCAAGATTGAGGTGTACGACCGGGAAGGGAAAACCTTGCCGCAAGGCTGGGCTGTCGACACCACAGGCAGAGTTACCGGGAACGCCACCCAGTTGCTCGAGGACATGCTGTATCAACGCGGAGGCGGTTTGATCCCGCTCGGTGGAGCTGGCGAATTGTTCGGAGGGCACAAGGGTTACGGTTTGGCCGTGATGGTGGACATCATGACAGCCATTACCAGCGGCGGTGTGTTCGGCAAGTCGGTCATGGACAGTGCCGCCACCAGCGCCCGGGTATGCCACTTCTTTGGAGCCATCCGCTTGGATGTCTTCCGTGATCCTGAGGAACTGAAAAGCGACATGGACCGCATGTTGGCCGACCTCAACCAAGCCGAGCCAGCCGAAGGGTGCGAACGGATCTATTACGCCGGCCAGAAGGAGCACGAGTCGGAACTTCTGTGCGGGCGCATCGGAGTGCCGCTGTCGGCCAAGGTTGTCGAACAGTTGCGCAAAATCGGCGAGAACCTGGGGCTGGAATTCCCCAAGCCGGTCATGCTTTCATGATGCGCAGGTCACGTCACTTGGCCCCGGATGAAACGGCATTGGCGTTGGCAATTGCGATGAACACGCCCAGGATCTTGTCGTAGTCGGCCGAGATGCGTTCAAGGCGGGCCATCGCTTCGGTTGAAATCGCCCCGACCTCTTCCTTGAGCGTGGCGTTGGCCGCAACGATGGTCGAGTATTGCGCTTCTATGGCTTGCATCCGTTTGAGGACTTCGGCCACGGTAGTCTCAACTTCCTGCTTCACCATGCTGCGGGCGGTCTGCTCAACCAGCATGATGATGTTGGCTTGCATTTGCGACACTTGGGCGCTCACAAGTTCATCGACCTTGTCGGCTGTCATGCAGCTGGCCAGAAGCAACACGATCAATACGGTCGCTGCCGCGGACACGGATCGTCTGGCAATCATGTTCTCCTCCCTCTGGGCCATCCATTCGGGTGCGTACCCGCTTTGATGATACAACATGATGATACTTGGTACAAATTAAATTTTACTTTTTGTCATCCATCGTGAAGGAATCATAAAATTATTGGAGGTCTCAAGCATTGCCCGGCACGGGGTGGGGTTCAATCTCGATGCAGAAGCGGGCTTTGCCGGTCATCTTGGCCTCATGCAGGGCTGCATCTGCCAATTGGATGAGCCGCTCGATGTCCAGCGGGCCCATTTCATGGATGGCGATCCCGATCGAGCATGTCAGGTGTCGTTCGGCCGGGATGCTTGTTTTCAAGCCCGTTTGCCGCTCGATCGCTTCCTCCAGCTTTCCGGAGAGATCCGCCAGACTGTCCAACACCAATTTTGCACCATACTCGAGCTGACCGTAATCGTAGTCGGGTATGAAAAGGATGAACTCATCCCCGCCGGCTCTGAACGATGTGACCGTTTCGGGCAAGACTGCCGCCATGTGGCGGGCGAATTCGGAAAGTACCAAATCGCCGACTTTATGGTTGAAGGCATCGTTGAAATACTTGAAATTGTCCAGATCGAGGTAGGCGACCGCAAAGAAACGGATTGTCGACAAATCGGTGGTGGTATTGTAGCTCCGTGTGTCTTCGACTGTTCTTTTGTACAACTCGTTGTGGTTGTACAGACCGGTCAGGGCGTCCCTGCTGGCCGACAGCGCCAAGCGTTCGTTCAGGCGGTGCAGCTCGATGGTCCGTAGCGACACCTCCTTTTCCAATTCCAGCGAGGTTCGTCGTGATAGAGCCAACGCTTGCACGAATTTCAGTGAGAATTCATGGAAGTGGACGATGATGAAGAAGGCGATACCGATGGCCGCGATATGGTTGACGAACACGTTGGGGATTTCAAGGATCCAATAGGCCAATTGCACCAACACCATGCCGACACAAACCCAACTGCCCATCACCACCGTGGCCGGTACGGCTCGTTGCTTGGCGAAGGAGACGGTCATGGATATCACCCAATACAGCAAGCCGAGCCCGAAGAACAGGCTATAAGGCAGGTACAGTGGATTGTAGACCGTGATCGGGGCGAACAGGACTGTGATGAAATACGCCGCCGAGACACCGCTGATGATGTCCTCCACCGCCCTGGGAAGGATAGTCGGGAAGGCGTGCCGGCTGTATGTCATCATGCCGACAATCGCCACGGCCACCGTGGCGTACTCGATCTTTGACACCACCCAGGTGGGAATGGCGGGGAAGAGCAACACCAACAGGGAATTGGAGGCCATCACACGGATACCGAGGGCGACGCACAGCAACGCGAACCAGATGATCGAGGCGTCCTTATTGAGGGAGTGGTGGAAGTTGAGGATGAAAAAAGCCGCCACAAAAAACACCGCCACCAGCAACATGGAGATGGTATGGGTAGAGGAGAGCATCCTGACAATGTCCTGCGGTGCTCCGATGACCGGCGGGACCCCGATGCCACCCCGCGGATGATAATAGTTGCTGACGTGCAGCATCAGGTCGACCGTGCGGCTTTCACTGTAGAAGGTTACGATGCTGTCGGTGAAACGTGGTTGTGAATCGGCTTGCATGGCGGCTACCCGGCCAGTCTCTAGCAGTAGCGTCCCATCTACGTACAAGCGGTAGGCGGTGTATATGTTGTCCAACAACAAGGCATAGGTGCCGGCTTTGGGCAATGTGACTTGCAGGCGGTAGGTGGCGATGCCCGAAGAGGGCAGTTTTCCGTCGCTGTCGTCGAAGGCCGTCCACGATGAAGGCACCTCGATGAGGTCGTAGTGCAATTGGGACATCGGTGTAGCAGGATCATCGGTGCGCCCGAAGGCGAACAACCACTGTCCGTCGAGCTGGGATGGTTTGCACGATCCTCCCGGTGCTTGCAGATCGAAGACACCGTCGACCGCATCGGACGTGTCGGCGGCAAGACCCATGTTGTCGATGATGGCGAACGCACTGGCTAGCAACAACACGATCCCGATGAACAAGACTGCTCTGCGCATAGCCCATTGTAGAGTAACGGCCATTGTCAAACAACTGGAAACGGAATCAATTTCAACAACAAACTCGGTTGCTATACGCCCGATTGAGCATTCCCGTGCGTCATGCTACAGTGTGACCCACGATAGCATGGGACACCTGAAACGGGAGGAGGCTTGCCATGGATAAACAGATCAAGATTGTCGTGTTGGATGGTTATACGGAGAATCCTGGAGACCTCTCCTGGGATGCGTTGGGTTCGTTGGGCCGCTTGACGGTGTACGACCGCTCGACACCGGCCCAAGTCCTCGAACGCATCGGCGATGCCGAGGTCGTCTATGTCAACAAGGTCGTCTTGAACCGCCAGATCCTGGAAGCCTGCCCGAACCTCAAGTTCGTAGGTGTATTGGCCACCGGTTACAACGTTGTCGACGTGAAAGCCGCCAAGGAACTCGGCATCGTGGTGAGCAACATCCCCACCTACGGCACGGCCGCGGTGGCCCAGTTCGCCATCGCCATGTTGCTTGAGATTTGCCACCGTTTCGCCCATCATGCCGACGCGGTCAGGGCCGGACGCTGGACAGCCTCGCCCGATTTCTGTTTCTGGGATTACCCGTTGATCGAGTTGGACGGCAAGACCATGGGCATCATCGGTTTCGGGCGCATCGGGCAAGCCACCGCCAAAATAGCCCAAGCCATGGGCATGAAGGTCTTGGCTTTCGACTCGTATAAGAATCCCGCTTTGGAAAGCGCTACTTGCCGTTATGTCGAGCTTGACGAGTTGTTGGCCGCTTCTGATGTGATCGCCCTCCATTGTCCGCTCTTCCCCGAGACACAAGGCATCGTCAACAAGCATACCATCGCCAAGATGAAGGACGGGGTGATCATCCTGAACAACAGCCGCGGTCCGTTGGTCGTCGAGCAGGACCTGGCCGACGCCCTCAACAGCGGCAAGGTCTATGCAGCAGGCCTGGATGTGGTCTCAACCGAACCGATCAAGGCCGACAATCCGCTGCTGAAGGCTAAAAATTGCTTCATCTCCCCGCACATCAGTTGGGCTGCCAAAGAGAGCCGCAGCCGGTTGATGGATATCGCCGTCGAGAACTTGCGCCAATTCAAGAACGGCACGCCGGTCAATGTGGTGAGCTGAATTCCGGAAAGCTCTGAACATATAATAAGTCAGGAAAAATACTATCTATGACGATTTTTCCTG
>CAZJAK010000084.1:0-10127 GCA_964543935.1 uncultured Spirochaetaceae bacterium | reverse complement strand
ACACCAATGAGATGGGGCGGGTGAAAAAAATACCTACATCTCCCGCCGACATCACCAATGACCGGCGCAGATTGCTTTCGACCAACGGTCCGAGCACCAATGCAATCGTCATCGGGGGCATCGGGAAGTTGAATCGGCTCAGGATGTAACCGATCAGGCCGAAAGCCAGCATGATGTAGATATCGAAACGCTTATTGGAAACGGCAAAGGCACCGATCGTGCACAAGACCATCAGGATGGGTACCATGACGGTGAAGGGCACCCGGGTGACTTTTGCGAAACCTTTGATGAAGAACGTCCCTTGCACATACATGAAGATATTCACGGCTGCCAAGCCCGCCATAATGCTGTATACCCAGAATTTCTGATTGACGAACAACTCCGGCCCGGGGGTGATGCCTTGCATGACCAGCGCTCCCATCATCACCGCTGTGATGACGTCGCCAGGCACGCCGAGGGTGAGCAAGGGAATCAAGGTTCCTCCGGTACAGGCATTGTTGGCGGTCTCCGGTGCCACCACTCCCTCGAGCTCACCTTTCCCGAAGGTCTCAGGATGCTTGGAAGTGCGTTTGGCTTCATTGTAGGCGAAGAATGCCGAGATGGCGGCTCCTGTGCCGGGGACAGCCCCGATAAAGGTTCCGATCACGCTCGATTTCAGGATTGTTTTCCAATATTTCAAGATATCGCGTAATTTTACTGTCGCTTTGGTGATCGCTTTATCGGCAGCTGCAGAATTCACTCCTGCCAAGCTTTTATTGAGGACTTCGCAGACGGCGAAGGTTCCCAACATGACCGTCACGGGAGCCAAGCCGCTGTAGAGCTGCCTTAGCCCGAAGGTGAGACGGGCGACCCCTTCCGTACTGTCGATGCCTACTGTGCTGATCAGCAATCCTAAGCAGGCCATGATGAAGCCTTTGAGCATTTCCTTCCCGCTGATGCTGACTACAATGGTCATGCCGAACAACGTGATGGCGAAATACTCGGGTGGCCCGAACTTCAATGCGACTCTTGCCAACTGCGGGGCGACGAACATCAGGACGATGCAACTGAACAATCCTCCGATTGTGGAGACTACCAAAGCTGTCTTGAGGGCATCGCCCGCTCGGCCTTTTTTGGTGAGTTCGTAGCCGTCGAACAATGTGGCTGCCGCTGCAGGGGTTCCCGGAGTATTGATGAGGATCGCTGTGATCGAACCGCCATAGATACCGCCGCAGTATGCTCCCAACAGGAGGAACATACCGGTGATCGGTTCCATGCCGAAGGTCAACGGCAAGAGGACCGTTATGGCGAGAACGGGGGTGAGGCCCGGTAGGGCTCCGATGATGATCCCCACTGCCAGACCAAGGTTCATGATCAGCAAATTGATGGGGGCGATGAGTGTTGTGAAGATATCGAATGCCATATGATTGACCCCTATTATGGGAATTGGACCATCAAGAATACGGTGAACACTACATACATGATGGCTGCAAATAGATATACATACAGATACAGCGGGAGCCGCTTCCATGACCGTTCACCGAGGTAGAACAAAGTGATCGGACAGATGATGAGCGTGGAGGCAATGAATCCGATAGTGACGAACAACACTCCGTACAGGATGAAGAACAAGAACACTACAATCGCCCTGATTTCTCCGGCCATGGCGATTTTCGGGGATTCGTTCGATTGTGCGGAATTTCGCTGTGCGCGTTGTAGCTTGGAAAGGGCGAAGGCTTTCTTCACCAGCATCAACAGCGAGCACACTCCCATCAAGAAGGTCGAGAAGTAGGGGAAGGTCCTGCTGTTGACCCCGACATCGCCTCCCCATGATGCTTTCAGCGGGATGCCTGTGGGGATGATATAGAACCATAAGAGCAGGCAAAAAGCGACAAAGATTGCCGCTACCACCAGTTCTTGCTTGATTTTTCTTGCTTCCATCTTTTATGTCCTCATAGTTCTGGACTTGTTCCGAAGGCGGGATGATTGTGTGATCCCGCCTTCGGAGAGGATAATTACTTCTTGTTCGACATTCCCAGAGCCTTCAGGATGTTGCCGAATTTCTCACGGTAGTCTCGGATCATCTGGGTCAATTCAGCTTCCGAAACGGGCTTGAAGGTCATGCCTGCGTTCTTCTTGTGGAAAGCTTGATACTCTTCCGTCATGACGGCGGCATCGATCTTAGCCTTCAGGAACTGTACGATCGGTTCGGGGGTGTCTTTGAGCACGCAAATCCATTTGATCGCTTCGTAGGCCATGTCCTTGTAACCGAGTTCGTTCAAAGTGGGAACTTCGGGGAAGGTTGCGGGAAGAAGCGAACACGGCCAAGGGTACGTATTGGTTGCTGCGGGCTCTGGGGATGACCTCGGTCAGGTCGGCGACGAAGAAGTCCAAGTGGCCGCCCAACACGGCCGCAGTTCCTTCCGCCGAGCCGTTGTACGCGACAAAGCGGGCGTTTTTGGCTCCAAGTTGCTGCAACAAGGCCACCATTGCGATATGGCCGACACTGCCGGGATTGGCCGCCGAATAGGTGAGGGCAGCACCATCCTTAAGTTTGGCCAACAGGTCGTTGATCGTCTTGATTGGCGAGGTCGGAGTAACGACGATGACAAGCGGTTCGGCCGGTGCGGTCAGGCTGATGTGGCGAAAATCATCCATCGTATAGGAGAGGTCAAGAAGCCAGTGCTGGATTTGGAAGGCTCCGGGACCGCCCCAGAGGAGGTGATATCCATCGGCAGTGCGGGTCGCTGCTTCAGCGGAACCGATGGTCTGGCTGGCTCCGGCGATATTCACGACAGCAATCGGTTTGCCAAGGTCAAGCAGATCGACCAGTATCCGGGCGGGAACGTCGGCTGCAGATCCCGGACCGGCCGGTACGATCAATTCAAAGTTCTTGGCTGGAAATCCTGCCGGCAACTGCGTGCTTGCCTCTGCTTTGGCGGGCTCGACGGCACCTTGGGCCCACAACCCTGTTGCGCCAAGCACCACCAAGACCATGAGTGACGCGATGATCTTCTTCATGATGACTCTCCTTTTGTTTGGTTTCCCATCTTCTTTCGACGTTGCCAACGGCTGTGTCGTTCGATAGACGTTCGAAGCTTCTCCAATTCCTCAATAATTGGACCTTCTGCCCATCACGCAATCCACATTGCTGAGAATCGCATGGTCGAAACATGCTTTCACCAAGCGGTGTTGCACATCCTTGTGTTCTGGATTTTCCCAAAGATTCACGAATTCGTTCGGGTCGTCGTGCAGGTCATACAGTTCGCTGATGTCTTGGTCATGGTGGACGACCATCTTATAGCGGCCGTCGAAGTACATGGTGGCGTAGACCTTGTGCAACATGATTGCCGAATAATAGTATTCGGCATAGACGGCATCTTTGTGATGGGAAGCATTCTCAGCTCCTGTTAAAATCCCTGCAAAGCTTTTCCCTTGCATGTAATTAGGAATTGGCTGGCCACAGAGTCCCAGCAGGGTGGGAGCCAAGTCGACCAGCTCGACGAGGGCCTCTGAGCGCAGGTTCTCCTTTATGTGGCCCGGCCACGAGATAATCAGCGGCACATGGATGAGTCCTTCGTAGAAATAACCGCCTTTCCAATAGATGCCGTGGTCCCCCAGCATTTCGCCATGATCGCTCATGAAGATGACGATGGTGTTCTCCCGCAGGCCGTTATCGTCCAAATATTTCATCAACCGCCCGAATTGGGTGTCGATGAGTTCTATGTGGGCATAATAATCGCGGGTGACTTCCTGTTTGTCGCGGTCGCTCATGATCGCTGTTGCTTGCAGCATGCCGTTTTGCGAACCGTTCAGGTAGCAGTCCTCAGGGCACGGGGTTTTATTGGCCAACCCCCCCCCCTTCAACACCGCCACGGGCTTGTCCACGTTGTACTGGCGGTCCTTGTCGCTTTGGGGTGGGTCGATGGGGGGGTGGGGGGCATAGATGTTGACACTGGCGCACCAGGGACGGTCCTTGTTCTGATCGATGAATTCCATCGTTTTCTCGATGCACCAGGTGGTCTGATGATGCTCCTCTTTCATCCCCTTGATGCGTTCAGGCAAAGGGTAGCCCTTTATAGGGGGCCAATCGGGGCATGGTGAGCTGTACTCCTTGCTCCACTCGACACCTTTCTCTTTCAGCCATGATTGATACCGGTTAACGCCAGGTTCCCAATTGTCGATCGGCATGTGGCTCCATTCCATGTAGGAATAGCCGTCGTCGGTGCGTTCCTCCATGCGCTTGTAGGCAGCGGTCAAGTGGAGTTTGCCGATCAGGCCGCAAGTGTATCCTGCATCGGCGAACATCTTGGTGACGAGGGTCTCGTCCCGCGAGAAACGCACATTGCCGTTGATACTGGAACGGGTGCTTTTAGGGTACCGCCCGGTCAGGAACGAGGCCCTGCTGGGAGTGCACAGCGGGCTTTGGGCATAAGCCCGGGTGAAGGTGACTCCCTCTTGCACCAATGCATCGATATGAGGAGTGCGAAGGTGTGTATTCCCTAATATCCCGATGGTGTCGTAGCGCTGTTGGTCGGTGCACACCCACAGGATGTTGGGTTGTCTGTTCATGCTTTCCTCCTCAGTTTCATGCATGGGCAATCTGCTTCAAAAGTCTTGATTCAGAACCTATGAGTTCCATTAACAAGGTATCCTTCAACGTAGCAACGACCTCTCGGTACCCCTCCTCATCGATGAGATTGGTAGTTTCTTTTGGATCATTGACTAAATCCGTCAGTTCCTGTTGGCCAGTTTGATACAGGACATATTTGAATTGCTTCGTGATGATAGCCTTGGATGAAATATCTTGTTCCTCATAGCCATTGCGATACTCAATCAAGCAATGCTCGCGTACCGCTTTCGTTGGATCTGCCACATGGGGAAGTTGGGAAATGCCATCCACATAGTACGGTATGGGTATTCCAAGGGCCTCACACAGCGTCGGCATGATGTCGATCGTCGAGATGAGCTGTCGTGACCTGAACGGGGTAGTGCCGGGTATGCGTATCATCAACGGTACATTGACCAAGCCCTCGTAGTAAAACGGTCCTTTCAGCCACAGCCCATGATCGCCAAGCAATTCGCCATGATCGGCTGTGAAGATGATGATCGTATCTTCTGTGAGATTCTCTTCAGCCAGTGTATCGAGGATCTTCCCGATGCTACGGTCTATGAGATCGACCATGGCGTAGGTGTGGGCGATCCTCTCACGAGTCAGGCTTTCACCGACCCCTCCCTCGTGTTTGGGCTTGACTGTTCCTTTGCGGTGCCACGCTCCATGGAAATGTTGCAAATAATGCGTGGGTCTGCTAGCAAGGTCCTGCGGGCCACCACTTGGCATCACCACGTCGTCGTAGTCATACAGGGAAGCAACTTCCTCGGGAGGATTGAACGGATGGTGGGGATCGGGAAAGCTTGCCACAGCGAAAAACGGGCGACTTTTATCACGTCTCTTGCGTAGATAATCGACCGTCCGCTCGGCAACAAAGGTCGAATCGTGTAGTTGCACACTCATGTGCCGGACCCAGCTGTCTTCACCGGCTGGATCCTTCATGTTCATTTTTTGTCCGGGGGATGCTTCGCTATTCGATGTCTCAACGACTGGCGATTTGAGCATGGAGGGTTCTCCGCCATGCTCTTTGAACCACCGGCCGTAATGGGCCAACATGGAGGTGTGGGCCAAGGTCAGTTCGACATGGTCGAAACCCCAATAGGGTCCGTTCCATTGGGTGCTGTCATCCATTGACCGCCAGAGGTTCTGTGATTCCCAGTTGCCGCCATCGCCGCCATAGGGGGTGAAATGGATTTTTCCGAAACTGGCAGTCTGATAGCCGTTCTTGCCCAGTTCACTGGCCAATGTATCGAGTTCACGGTCCAATAAAACACCGTTGGTCCACAAACCGTGGTTGCTTGCTTTCATTCCGGTGAAAAGCGAAAGCCTGGCCGGCATGCAAATCGGATTGGCGACATAACAGCGCTCGAACGTTACACTCTCCCTGGATAATCGGTCGAGATTGGGAGTCGCAACCTTGGGATTGCCATAGCAGCCAAGCGAATCCTTTCTCTGCTGGTCGGTCATGATCATCAATACATTCATCGCTGGTCATCATCTCCTGTCATGCACATCTAGACGTTGCGGATTCCCAACCGGTCCAATTGTTCGGATGGGGCTTTGATTTTCACCAACACGTCTTTGAGTGCTTTTTGCAGCTCAAGGACTTTGTCCGGCCTTTCTTTGGCCAAGTTGTTAAATTCAGACATGTCGGTGGTCTTGTCTGAAAGCCAGGGTTCTGTATCTGCGCACCCGTATCCGAAGACTTCCCTGCGTCCATTGATGTATTCACCCAGATCGTAGGGCAGGAAGCGGGCCAGACAATAATCGTACCAATACAACGGCTTGTTGCCTTCTACTGGTGGTTGATGCAACACCCATTTGCCATCGGTGATGGTGACGCTCTTGCCAAACTGCCCGCTGATGGCGTAGTCCCTGGTCTTGTGGTCTTTGTCTTTGAGTACCGGGATAAGGTCGACGCCATCGATGTCCTGCAAACCCGGGCGGGTCATCATGTCGTCTGCCGAACCGGTCACCTCGCAGTTCACAGCGGCTTGCTGCATCTTGACCATGTCCCGGCGGCTGATATCGTTGCCTTTCTCAGAGAGGCCCCGCCCGACGGCGCTTAAGACAGTCGGATAGAGGTCCACCAGCTGAACCAGTTGGTCGCGCCGTTCTCCATGGCCGAATTCAGGGTGGTAGACGATGAAGGGTATGTGGCCGTTCGCATCGAACTCATGGGTTTGAAGTTTGCCCATGCGGTCGAAGTCGCCGTTGAAGGTCCCGTGGTCGGTAACGAAGACTACCATGGTGTTTTTCCACAGGTCCAACTCGTCCATCGTATCCCACAGCTTGCCCAACCAGGTGTCGACGAACACCACCGATGCGGCATAACGAGCCCTCAGATGGGCGTACTGCTCTTCGGTCATCGTCTCGCGCCACGGCTTGTAGACCGCCCGTCCGAGCCAGTCATCCACATCGTATCCGCGTTCGTCGAACATTTTCACATATTTCTCGGGTGGGTCCCAGGGTTCATGCGGATCGAAACAATCGAGATGGAGGTAGAAATCCTTGTGGGTATGGTTGCGCTTGAGCCAGTCGGAAGCCGCCGTGAACACCTTCGGAGCATACCAATCCTCCTCGCTCTTGCGGGTGAGGAAGGCGTTGCGGTAATGGCGTTCGTCAAACGTCATCACCGCATCGCTCGGGCACGGGAATTCAATCGGGTCGGTGTTCCACATGTCGCCCTCGTGACCCCTGATGAATTCACATCCCGAATAACCGAAATGGTAATTGCCAGCCCCATTCTCCCACAGATGGAAGTGGTCGGTGATCAGGTAACTGATCCTGCTGCCCGACTGGAGTTTCTTGGTGATCGAGCGGTTGATGTAATCGCAGGGACCGGATACTTGTTGGGGCAAGTCGAGATCCTCGTCGTTCAATGGCCCCCAGCCTCGTGAAAGAAATTCATATCTGCCAGTGTAGACATCCCTTCGAGCCGGCAGGCATGGGGTTGAACCACAAAAAGCGTTGTCGAAAACCGTCCCCATTTTTGCCAAGCGGTCGATATTGGGGGTGTTCACCACCCAGTTCGGTTGAGTGGGGCTCCAGCACTCATCAAGCGGCTTGCCATGGTTGTAAGGAGTGCAATGATCGCGTCTGAGCGTATCGCATAGGATGACGATCGTATTCATGAAAAATCCTCCTGCTACTGCCACATCACTTCGGTCGGTTTCATATCCCCTACCGCTTGATGCGACAATCGATCGAGCTGCTTGAGGTCGCCTTCATCGAGTTGCACCTGCAAAGCTTGCAGATTGGCCGCCACCTCTTGGTAATTCATCGCTCCGACAAGCGACATCTGTACACCCGGTTGCGCCATCACCCAAGCCAAAGCGAGGTTGGCCATGGAGCAGGTGTGTTTAGCAGCGATCTCTTTCATCCCTTCGATGGCATCGAGGCAACGAACAAACCGTTCCCCTTGGAACAGGATGTTCTTGGAACGCATGTCATTGGGACCGAAGGTGTCGCCTTTGTGATATTTGCCAGTCAGCAAGCCCTGCTGCAACGAGCTGTAGCTCATGATGGAGATACCATTATCGACACAGAGTTTTTGCGTCCCGTCGAGTTCCAAGAACCTCCACAAGAGGTTGTAGGGGACTTGCAGAGTGTCAATCTGGTAGTTGGGGATCAATCGCTTGAGGAGGGGGGCGTAGAAATTGGAGAGCCCGACCGAACGGATCTTGCCTTCTTGTTTAAGTTCCATGATGGCATCCAAAGTCGTCTCGGCCGGGACCTTGTCTTCCATCGGCCAGTGGATGAGGTACATGTCTACATAATCTGTCTTTAAGCGTTTGAGGGTCGCATCGAACTCTGCGCGCACGCCGGCGCGGTCAGGCATGATCCAGCGCTGCAATTTGGTGGCGAGCACCACCTTGTCACGGTATTTCGCAATGGCTTGGCCGACAAGTTCCTCCGAATGGCCTTTACCGTACACATAGGCGGTATCGATGAGGTTGATGCCGTGCTCCACGGCGTAATCGATCGTCTCCAGGGCTTTCTTGTCGTCGGTCTCACCACCCCAAGCCTCGCCGCCTCCCATGGCCCACGTACCGAGCCCGATTCTGGATACCGACAATCCGGTTGCGCCTAGTTTGATATATTCCATACAGTTGTTTCCTCACATTATCGTCGTTCGATGCATCGATTGGTTCAGTTCAAGCCCATCATTCACCCAGATGGAAGACTTCCTTGCCGCGGATGACCACCGGTTCCAAGATGGTGGCCATGATTTCGGCCCACTTCGCGTTGAGGACGAAGTGGCTCTGGCCTTTGCTGTTGAAGACAGCCTCATCGTATTCGCGGTACACGAACAGGTTGTAGCCGTCCAAGAAACAAGTGATGTTCTTGAAACCACCTTCGATCATCTCTTTCTTCAATTCGGGCCAATAGGCGTTGTGCTTTTCAATGTATGCGTCCAAACAACCTTCTTTGATTCTCCTGATCATCAATTCTCTTTTCATCTTGGCATCCTTTATGATTATGGTTTGTACATGGTGATCATCCAATTCACCGCTTCAGGTTCTACAAAACCCGGGGTCTTGTCGAAACGGCCCCAGAATATTTTTCCGGCAGGGAAATCCATCTCTTTTGATACGGCAGCATGAGATCGGAGTCGAGCTCTGAGACGGTCCCTCACAGTCCGGTGTCCAGGATCGTCGGCGAGGTTCATCGTCTCCAATGGATCCCTGTCGAGATCGAACAGCTGGGTGACAGCGACCTTTTGGAAGCGATACTCGATCAATTTGTATCTGGCATCCTTGATGGTCCTTACTTTATCGCCGTACGCGGCATACGCTTCGTCGCGCACCGATGCTGAAGGATCGGCCAGTGCCAGGCTGAAATCCTTGCCTTCCACAGTCACCGGGGTCTCAATACCGCATAACGAGCAAAGGGTGGGGTAAATGTCCAATAGATAATGATAGGAATGCCTGATGCTGTCCTTGGGGATCCCGGGGCCTTTCATGATCAACGGCACCCGGATGCCATGTTCATAACAGCTTTGCTTGCCCATCAGGCCATGCCTTCCCACCGCCAAGCCGTTATCGCTGGTGAACACAATGATGGTGTTGTCATACAGCCCTTTGTGCTTGAGCAGCGCCACCAGCTTGCCGATTCTGTCGTCGAGATGGGAGATCATGCCGAAATAGTCGGCGATGTGGCGGCGCACCGCATCGGCTTTGCGGGGATAGGCCTCGATGATCTCATCGCGGACATCCTCGATACCATACCTGAAGTGTTCGCCGCAAAAACACTCGAGCGGCATCTCATCAGGATTGTACATCGAGGCGAACGGCTCGGGCATGCTTCTTGGGTCATGGGGGGCCATGTAGGCCAGATACATGAAGAAAGGATTGGCCTTGTCGTAGGCCTGCAGCCAGTCGAGGGCGGTGTCGGTGAACAAATCGGTCGAATGTATACCCATGTTGATATGGGTGGCCCGGTTCTTGGTCAATTTGTTGGTGAAGTAGGGACTGATGGAGGCCGTGCTCATCCGCTCGTACTTGCCAGTGGGATCGAACTCATACGTCGGTAC
>CAZJAK010000083.1:0-10136 GCA_964543935.1 uncultured Spirochaetaceae bacterium | reverse complement strand
GTTGCCTTATGGGCGCGATTGGGTTTGAACCAACGACTTCTACCGTGTGAAGGTAACACTCTCCCGCTGAGTTACGCGCCCGGGATTGATGAACTGACCCAATACTACGGGAAAATGGTGTTTTTGTCCATACGCTTTGGAAAAACGCAGTTACCTTCAATAGATGTCGCGCAATGTCGACAATGAGATGCCTTTGTCGGGAGACCACCCATGTAGTGTGACAGTGGCCAGCTCCTTCGGAATCTCTTGCAGGAAGTAGGGTTCACCGACAGCCGGTGATTTTTCCACCCAGAACGCATTGCGTTGGAATGAAGAGCGGGTGATGATCAATTCGTCCTTGGCCCGGGTGCAGGCCACATACAACACCCTGCGCTCTTCTTCCTCGGCCTCCAAGTCCCCCAGGCTCCTGAAATGAGGGTAGTTCGATTGGGTCGCCGATGCGACGATGCAGATGGTCGCCTCGGTGCCCTTGGCGCTATGCACTGTGATCAAGGTCACCGCATCGTCATTATGCTCATTGGAAATCTGCGTGTCGTTGAGCGGTTCTAGGGTGAAATCATCGATGAACTCAGAAGTCGACTTGTAGTTGCGCGCCACCGTCTCCAACAAATCCAGATCCTTGACCCGTTGTTGCCAGTGATCGTAGCGGGCCGCCAACATCGGCTTGAGGATAGCCGACGCAGCTTTGAGGCACTCCACCGGCTTGGCGTAGGACCCCTTGACCGCCTTGAAGGCTAGGAAAGCAGGATGGGTGTCGCCCAAAGCCTCTTGCAGGAAGCCGGTAGGGTCATCGCTGTTCAGCGAACCAGCCACGATCCGGTCGGCCGTCTTTTCGCCGATGCGGGGCCACAGCATCAGAAAACGCATCCAGGCCAAGTCGTCCTTGACATTGCGCACCACCCTCAACAGGCTCAGCACATCGCGCACATGGGCCGACTTGGTTAAAACCAAACCGCCGATGAACCGGTACGGAATCCCGCGACGGATCAACTCGGCCTCCAGCGGACGTGCCTCATAGGCACTGCGGTACAAGATCATAATGTCGCTCATCGCAATCTTGCGCTCAGTGCAAGATACGATATAATCGGCGATCCAAGAAACCTCCTCGTTCTGATGCTCGAAATCCTCCACCCGCACCGCCGCTGCGCTTGCACCCCGTGCCGCAACCAGTTTGCTGTCGTAGGAGTAGGGCGACTTGGCCAACAACCAGTTGGCGAAATCGAGGATTTCCTGATTGCTGCGGTAATTGATCGAAAGGGGCAAGGTCGTGCTCTCGTCGAAGGTTTGCTCGAACCCGTAGATGTGCTTGAACTCGGCTCCGCGGAAACGGTAGATCGACTGAGCCGGGTCCCCGACGCAGAACAACCGCACCCGTTCGGCTGCGAACAAGTGCAGGATCCTGAACTGGATCGGATTGGTATCCTGCATCTCGTCGACCAGCACCTCGTCGAACAAGGTGCACACCGCGTGGCGCAAAGCCTGCTTGTGCTCCATCGCCACAGCGAAACGCTCCAACAAGTCGTCGTAATCGAGATAGCCCCGTTGCTCCTTGGCATGACGGTAATCGTCGAACATCGCCGCGCACAGCGCGATGTGCTCTTCCTCCAAGTCGGATTGCGTCTTGAGGTATTCGAGCGGATCTTGGCATGTGTTGCGGCTGTAGGAATACCAACTAACCAACTGGTCGGCTTGCGGGAAACCACGTTTGGGGCCGTTGACCTGCTTCAAACGGCTCTTGCGCCCCAACGCCATCAGGCTGCTCTGGTCGTCGCTGTCCAAAATCGTCAGCCCGGCAATGTCGAAACTCTTGGGAATCTGGGACATCACCTTCAGGCAAAAAGCATGGAACGTACCGGCCTGCATCGTGGTGGCCTGCTCGCCGATCTCGCTCTTCAAGCGCAATTTGATCTCTCGGGCAGCCCGGTTGGTGAACGTCATGATCAGAATCCGGGCGGCATTGGTGCCCGATTTGCACAACCAAGCTGCCCGGGCAATGATGGTGCGGGTTTTGCCGCACCCGGCTCCAGCCTTGACCAAGACATTGCGCTTAGGCCCGCCATACATCACGGCAGCCTGTTGTTGCTCATTCAACTCCATCGCTGGCTCCTCGACATCCGTTTACCTGTATGAGCCTACCATCAATCGGGACACTTGAAAAGGGATGGTGCAACCTTTGCCACGACAGAACCGGCGGATGGTAACGCTGGGCTTGCATGAGAGGGAAAA
This sequence comes from uncultured Spirochaetaceae bacterium, assembly GCA_964543935.1. Lineage (GTDB taxonomy): Bacteria > Spirochaetota > Spirochaetia > Sphaerochaetales > Sphaerochaetaceae > JAAYDK01. The sequence continues at coordinate 7,910 of CAZJAK010000083.1, read as the reverse complement.
AGCAAGTACATTGTTGCTATTGCAACGGAGTATCATGGAACCATACCTTTCAATCATAGCCCACACCCCATTGTTCGCCTCGCTCGATGAAGCCGAACTGATCCACATGCTCGATTGCTTGGCCGCCCGCCGCAAAACCTACCAAGCCAAGCAGTTCATCGTCCGAGAGACCGATTTGACCGGCGATATCGGGGTCGTCGTCAGCGGAAGCGTACAGGTCATCACCGAGGACGCCTTCGGCAACCGCTCGATCACCGCCCGCCTCACCGTGGGCGAACCGTTCGGCCAAGTCTACGCCAGCGGCAACGTGCAAGCCAGTCCCGTCTCGGTCCAAGCCGAGACCGATTGCGAAATCCTCTTTTTACGCTTCCACAAGATCGTCTCGCCCTGTGCGCGGGCTTGCCGGTTCCATTCGCGCGTGATTGAGAACATGATGGGGGTGCTGGCCGACCGCAACTTGATGATGAACCGCAAGCTGGCCATCCTCTCGCAACGCACCATCCGCGACAAACTGCTGGCCTTTTTGGTATGGCACAGCGAACAAGCCAACTCGTTGGAGTTCGACATACCCTACAACCGCGACGAGTTGGCCGATTTCTTGTGTGTGAACCGCAGTGCCCTTTCGCGCGAGCTGTCGCGCATGGTCGACGAAGGCTTGCTGGAGACAGACCGTTCCCATTTCTCGCTGCATGAACAGGCTGTGCAGTGACAAACTTGCATCTGGAGGTTTTCCCATGGTGATCGAAGATCTCGTGGCTCGACAACACACCTATTTCCGCCAAGGCAAGACCCTGGGCTACGAACAACGCATGCACGCATTGCGAGCACTCAAGAAGATGGTGGTGGCCAATACCCAAGCCTTCGAACAAGCCTTGGCAGCCGATTTGGGCAAAAGCCCCTACGAAAGCTACATGACCGAGACAGGCATGGTGCTGCACGAGATTTCGCACGCGATGAAGCACCTCAAACGCTGGATGCGGGTGCGGCGGGTCCGTCCGTCGCTGGCCCAAATGCCGGCCCGTTGCCGCATCATGACCGAGCCGCTGGGGGTCGTGCTGATCATGGCCCCGTGGAATTATCCTGTGCAGTTGAGCCTGTCGCCATTGGTGGCGGCCTTGGCCGCCGGCAATTGTGCCGTCATCAAACCCTCGGCCTATGCCCCGCACGTCTCGCAAGCGTTGGCCGATTCTGTTTCAGCCTGTTTCGACCCTAGTTTGGTCGCTGTGGTACAAGGAGGCAGGGCCGAGAATATCGGGTTGTTGCAACAACGCTACGACCACATATTCTTCACCGGCAGCACCACCGTCGGCAAGGTCGTCATGGAGGCCGCCTCCAAGCACCTCTGCCCGGTCACCCTGGAACTCGGTGGCAAGAGCCCCGTCATCGTCGATCCCAGCGCCGATGTGGCCCAAGCAGCCAAGCGGATCGTCTTCGGCAAGATCATCAACGCCGGGCAAACCTGTATCGCCCCAGATTACGTAATGGTGCACCGCAGCCTCCACGACGCTCTGGTCAAGGAGCTCTCGTGCGAGATAGCGCGGGCTTTGGGTGTCGATCCATTGGCCAACGGGGATTATCCCAAGATTGTCAACCAACACCGCTTCGAACACTTGGTCGAACTGATGAACGACAGTACCATTCTGCATGGAGGGAAGAGCTCCGGCTTGAAGATCGAGCCGACTGTGGTCTCCTGCACAGCCGACCACCCGCTGATGCAAGAAGAAATATTCGGACCCATCCTGCCCGTCTTGCCCTACGATGATCCGCAGGAGGTCTTTAGCTTTATCGGTGATCGTCCCAAACCGTTGGCGCTCTATCTGTTCAGTACCGATACGGCCTTCCAAAAAGAGGTGCTCAGCCGCTTTTCATTCGGCGGAGGCTGTGTGAACGACACCATCATGCATATCGGCAGCCCGTGGATGCCGTTCGGCGGAGTGGGTTACAGCGGCATGGGCGCCTACCATGGCAAAACCGGATTCGACACCCTCAGCCATCACAAGAGCATTATCTACAAAGGGGCTTGGTTCGACCTGCCCATGCGTTACCATCCCTATTCGGAACAAGCCTACCGGATGGTCAAACGAATGTTGCGCTGAGAAAATCAGAACAGCGATTTCGCGCCATAATTGGCCATCAGGTCCAAAGCCCCTTGTTCCCATGAACGGGGCAAGCCAAGCCGGTCGCCCTCGCCATGCTTGATGAAGGTCGGGGGCTTGCCTTGAACGACAACCTTGAACAACGGATTGATGTCGTTGACGGCGAACACCGTCAGGACCGTGTCCAACCGGCGCGCCTCCCCACCATCGGTATAATAACCCAACACCACCATTTTTTGACGCACGGTGACAATGGATCCGATCTGTTTCGGGCCGATGTCTTGCTTCGCGCTCGGCAGAATCAAGACAGGCTCGGCTGTTCCTTGAGTATAGTCGGCGAACAAAAACTCCCCCGGTATCCTGCCCAGGTACGACTCGACCGAGGTCTCCACCTCGCGCACGAGCTCGAGGAACGTCCCGTAATAGGCGTTGAAGGGGATGCGCGCCTCTTTGTCCAAGGCTTTCAGTTGCGTTCCACCGTCGACTTTCGTATCGCCTTGCACGATCGTGCGCACATTCGCCACGGTGTCGATGACATACAGGTTGCCTTCATCGCCAAGGTTGCGGTAGTAGACCATGGAGCCGATCACTGCGATATCTTCGGCCGCATCTTTGGCAATCTGCCTGAAGCCTGTGCCGTCGATGTGGCCGGCATACACACCCCCGTCCGGGGGCGCCACCACCAGCATCGCTGAGCCGAGCGCGTACTCGGTCCCCTCGAGTACCGTGGCTGCCACCACCGGGCCGCCATCGACGCTCATACGCCACAAACGTCCGTTCTCGGTGAAGAACACCCATGAACCGGACAGTTCGGCTTGGGCGAACTCATGACCGCTGAATACCCGCGAGCCCTGTGGATCTGTGAATGGGACCAACGTCAAGGCATCAAGCTTGCCAGGCCGGCTGTAAGCCAAAGCCCTCTTGTCGGAAATCGACACCAAAGGCCCCAACGATGGATGGAGCAGTTGTTCCATACCGCTGCCGATGACCATGCAGTACAAACCGGGACGGTCCAGGTACGAGTAGTACAACGTGTCGCCCAACAGATGGAGTGCTTCCACCGGTGTTTCTGTGAGGTATTCAGTAGCGTAGCTCTCAAGGTCGAGAGCCGCGATGCGTCCGTTGGCACCATGGTCGATGTAGAAAATAGTCTTGCCGTGAAGGCCGGCCATGACTCCATCGAGTTCCGAGATTATCTCGTTCTCCAAAAAGTCGTTGCCCAAGGCTTTCTTGGATAAGCGCTGCAGGTAGGCCACCGTGCTGTCGTCATCGAAGCCCATCCGATTGATATAGTAGATGTCCTCGATCGATTCCAGCACATACCCGCCGCTGCGGAGGTTGGAAGGGCTGTTGCCGCGCAGCGCGGCCGACTCGTCTAGCGCCGAGTCATTGACCAAGTTGGCGATTCGCTCGGCCTCGGCACCATCGATGACCACCCGGTCCATGCCCACGCACGAGCTGAGCAGGACAGTGAACACGATCATGAAGATGACCGTAGGTATGAAAAACATGGGGGAACCACTGCTGTGTCTCATCATCCACCTGTCGTGACTGTAGCGCACGCCGGGAGCATCCGTCAACAATAACAAGTGCGTTACCAGCGTGTCGCTGCCCCAGTGTGGCCTGAACGATAGATTCCCTCGATCACTTTAACCGTCTCCAGCCCGTCCTCACCGCTGCACAATGGTCGCGAACCGGTCAAGACAGCTTGGGCGAAGTCATCGATCTGGGCACTGAAGAACCAAGTGAACGGATCGATGGTGCGGTAAAATTCCTTGTCTTCACGCACAAATTGCTCCAGCAGGTGTTCTTCACCGGCAATGGTCCACAGGTCGTTCAGCGGGGGTTCGGGTATGGTGCTTTGGCCGGGCAGGAACATCGCTCCGCCGTCGGTCTGCACACCGACCGAAGCAGCGCTGCTGCCGTGGACGTGCACCTTGGCATACAAGCCCGGTTTTTGCGAGTTGGAGACCAGCAGCGAAGCCATGGCGCCGCTTTTAAAGCGAATGATGGCGACAGCAGTGTCCTCCACCTCGATGTAGGGATGGTTGATATTGTCCCAATAAGCTTGGATCTCAGCCACCGGACCCATGAACCAATTCATCAGGTCGAGTTGGTGGGAGGCTTGGTTGATCACGATGCCGCCACCCTCGGTTGTCCACGAACCACGCCACGGATCGCTGCTGTAATAGGCTTGGTCGCGCCATCCGAGCACGCTGACCTGACAAACGGCCGGCTTGCCAAGCTTGCCGGCTTGGATGGCCTGCTTGATCCGTTGGCAAGCCGGATTCCAACGGCGCTGGCTGATCACGGCCAATTGCCGCCCAGCTTTGGCGGCAGCCTCAAGCATGGCCTGCGCTTGCTCGACAGAAACCGCCATCGGCTTTTCTACCAATACATGGCACCCGGCAGCGAAGGCTTCCAAAGCGTCGTCGTGGTGACGGGGATGCGGGGTGGCGATCATGACCGCGTCGACTCGGTCGTAACGGACCATGTCGGCCACCGAATCGCGCGAAGCAATCTTCCATGTTTGAGCGAAACGGTCGCGCTTGGCAGCATCCCGACCGCATACCGACACCAGTTCGGCATGTTCAGAGCGGGCGATGGCCTGTGCGTGCAAAGCAGCAATCTTGCCGTAACCTATAAGACCAAAGCGGATTCGTGCCATGTTCGAGCTCCTAAAACACAGCATGGCCGCTTTTTGAAGGCGGTCATGCTTGTGGTGATTCACACTGCGACTTCAAGCGCAGCTTGTGGTGGCGTCAGCGCTGGATACGGGCCGAACCTCCCTTCGCAAACGCCTCGACCACATCCAAGGTCGCCATGGTGGTGTCGCCCGGGAAGGTGGTCAGCAACGCTCCATGCGCCCAACCGAGGCGCAACGACTCCTCAGGACTCCTGCCGGCCAGCAAACCGTAAATCAGACCAGCGGCGAAGCCATCCCCGCCACCGACGCGGTCGTAGACATCCAGTGAGCAGGTCGGGGCTTGGTAGCTCTGGCCGTCCAGCCACAACACCGCGCTCCAATCGTGCCGGTTGGTCGATTTGACCTCGCGCATCGTGGTGGCCACGGCCTTGATCGACGGGAACCGCTTGGATACGACTTCCATCATGCCGAAGAAGGCGGTCGGATCGAGTTTTGAATGTTTCTCAACCTTGGGGCCTTCCAGACCGAGACCCATCTGCAAGTCCTCTTCGTTACCGACCAATACGTCGACGTGCTCGACAATCTTGCCCAATACGGTCTGGGCTTGCTTGACCGGATCGACGCCCTTGGCGGCGTTGGCGGCCCACAGCTTGGCCCGGTAATTGAGGTCGAATGAAACCACCGCGCCTGCTGCATGGGCGGCTTTCATCCCTTCGATGACGAGTTCCGGGGTGGTGGCGGACAGGGCGCTGAAAATACCGCCCGAGTGGAACCAGCGCACACCATTTTGGAAAATCGCCTTCCAATCGACACTGCCGGGCTTGAGCCGGGCGGCCGCTTCATCGGAACGGTTGTAGAATACCACCGGTGCACGCACTCCGGCACCCTGGTCGCTCCAGACTTGGGCCATGTTGGGGCCATGCACTCCATCGTGCACGAAACGGGTGTAGAATCCATCCACACCCATGCGGCGGACTTCGGCCTCGATCTTGCGCCCGATGGGGTAGTCGACCATGGCCGACACGACACCGGTCTTGCCACCGAAGGCGCGGGCGAGGTTGGCTGCGACATTGAACTCACCACCCGAGACATGGACGGTGTAGTTCGAAGCATATTCAAACGGGATGATACCGGGATCGAGCCGGGTCACCAAAGCGCCCAACGCGATAAAATCATACGGCTTGACCGTGACGGTCTTCTGTATTTCGGTCGATGGGGGAATGACGAGTTTCTGCATGGTGCTTCTCCTTGTGGTTGTGGTTATGGTCCGCTAGGGTGGATTATACCCTGAAGAGGTGAAAGTTTCACCCCTTCAGGACCTCTTCGACCCTGCCGACGGATTCACTTCTCGCTGTGGCCCAAGCCTGCTTTGATTTTGGCGATGAACTCATCGATGCGCTTGAGCACATAGTCCTTGTGGCGCTCTCGTTTTGGCAACCGTTCCATCTGCAACATGATGTGGCGGTACAGGGCGGTCACCAAATCACGTTGTTCGGAGATGAAAGCGAACATGGTGTCGCTTTGCTTGAGCATGAGCATGCCCGCCCCGGGTTTAGCGAAAGCATAGACATTGGGAATCATGAACTTTCGGGCCACGATGCCAAGCTGGAGGCCGCTATAGGTACGCAGCATCTCCTTGACGTTCTTCAAATGCTCAAGGTATTCCTCGGCAGTGAATGTGCATGGTTTGTTGAGGAACAGCTCGGCCGAACCGGCACGCACGTTGCCCTTGAGGACTTCGGAAATCCTGGGCAAGGCCACCAACACCGTATACTCATGGCGGGCAAGGTGGGTTTTGAGGGCTTGCGACTGCTCCTTGGCTTTGGCAAGGATCCCCATGCGATCCTCGGCGTTCATTCCGTTGCGGGTGAGGATTCTGTCCAACAGCGCCACCGAAAGCCCGGTAGTCGGCAAGACCTCCATGCTGGCGCAGGAATTACCAGGCATGGCGAAGAAGGCGAAACGCTGGCTGTGGACATTGGCGACAGCTTTGTTGGTGAACGTCCGCACCAATGGGCGGCATTGCTCCAACATGTTGGTGAACATTTTTTGCATGTTCTCAATGAACGCGGCATCGCTGCAGTACAGGTATTGGACAGAATTACGGTCTTGCCCCTTGATGAAGTTGGAGATCAAACCGGCACACCCTTGCAACGTGAACATGGTGTGCTTGAACAAGCCGTCGAGCTTGCGCGGGTAGTAATAGCTGGTGATGGCTCCGGTAAGATAAAACGGCAACCATTTCTCGACCGCCACGGCCAGTTCGTTGCTATCGCGGGCCAAGGTGTGGATGATCTTGACTTTCGCACCCCGTTGGATGCATTGCATGAGCAGATGGGCCCATTGCCTGGCAAAGGCGGGGAAGGAATTGATCCAATCCATCGGCTCGTCGCTGTACAACAACAAGGTGGCGCCTTGTCCGATCGCGATCGTGCGCAGCAACAATTTGATGGATGCCTCTTGGATGCCGGTCGGACCGTAAAACGCTTGGGTGAGCATGCTCTTGCCACTCGGTTCGCTTGGCAGTTCGACAAGAGGCTTCGTGCGGGCGTCGACTGGAATCGATTGGGAAATCGTGTCCAACAGGGTTTGCATGGCCTCGCCCGATATTTTCGAATCGTTGGTCAACCAACGGGTGAGGTACCCGGTCAAAACCGATTCGGCCGCATCCTTTTCTTCGAATGTGTGGCCGGTCAACTCCAGCAATGCGACACGTTGGAAATCCTGTTTGGCTTGTGCGGCGAAATAGGCTCCGACAGCTTGTATATAGCGGGAATTCACACTCGGTTCCCGTGAACCGGTCCTCCATCTGCTGACCAACGAAGGGTCGATTCCCAACGCTTCGGCCAACAACATGTTGGTGGTGTTCGACATTTTCATGAGCAGATTCAATTTCTCATTGAAACGCATTCCGGACTCCTTGGCGCGCATTGTAGCATGAATCGAGGAGAAAGGCCTATAGAACAATCGGCTAATCCCTCATTTTTCTCTTTCATATATGTATTTATTACATGTGTATAACCAATCTCAGCACTGTTTGATTGAACAATTTTTTATCGACATCGCTTGAGGAACCGGCCACGGGCATGCTACGCTCAAGCAATCCAGCCGAAAGGGCCGGAGGGGAGGTGCCGCCGTGGGAACCATCGCAGCAAACGTGACGGAAG
>CAZJAK010000082.1:8573-10264 GCA_964543935.1 uncultured Spirochaetaceae bacterium | reverse complement strand
CAACCAGAGAGGGCCCATTTTAGTTATCGGAGCTTGAACGTTCAGGCGGTATATGATTCAAGAATTTTCAAGCGGGCAGGATTCTTCATCCGCTCGATAGCTTTCTTCTCTATCTGCCGGATGCGCTCCTTGGTGAGGTTGTACAGCTCCCCGATCTCCTTCAAAGACATCGGGATGGCACCGTTCAAACCGTAACGCATCTCAACGATCTCGCGTTCCTTGGCGCTCAACGCAGCCAGCGCTTCATTGATGTCGTCACGCAAGGCTTGCTCGAACACATAGTCGTCGGCGGTGCGGTACCCGTCTTCGATGAAGTCCCCAACCGTCGAGTTGGACGGATCGCCAAAGACGGGAGCGTCAAGACTCACCATCTCCTTGCTGATGGACAGCAAGTCGCCAACCAGCTTGGGATCCATGCGGGTCATGTTCCCGATTTCCTCTAACGAAGGTTCATCACCGCTGTCGTGCATGAGCACACGCTGGGCTTTTTGGATCTGCAACAACTCATTGGCCCTGTTCAATGGAAGACGGACGGTCCGAGACTTTTCGCAGATGGCCTTCAATATGGCCTGCTTGATCCACCACACCGCGTAGGAGATGAAGTGGTAGCCACGGTCCACATCGTACTTCTCAATGGCGTTCATCAGCCCGATGTTGCCTTCATTGATGAGGTCGATCAACGGAAGTCCTTGATTCTGATATTTTTTTGCAACGTTCACTACGAACCTGAGGTTGGCTTCGATAAGGCGCTTGCGGGCGGCGGGATCGCCGGTTGCAGCCTTGCGGGCTACCGCATCCTCCTCCTCACGGGTCATCAGGGGTATTCGATTGATTTCCTTGAGGTACATCGAAAGGATGTTGGCGTCTTCATATTGGTCGGCTTTTCCCATGACACTGGTGCTTTTGTTCATTGTGAGCCTCCTGACGATATCTATCATGAAGCGTGCCAACATGTCAAATTTTCTAGACAAATAAATAATTCTTTTAGATTTAATAAATTAATAAATTTCTACCAAGATAATCAACGCAGAACGCACCATATGCAAGGCATGCAATGCCAACCTAGATGTGTCATTTTGACTCGGGGGATGGAAAAGTGACGATTATTGGGTAATTCCGACACACTCAGACTCGCAATCCGGCCCGCTTGTGTCCTGCGCGTCCCACACGGCATCGATGCTCCATGGAAAATCCAGGATGACGGTCTTGTACCACTCATGCCGCGAGGAGGCGGCGAAGGGAATCGACGAGATGGCAATTTCGTGTTGCAAGTCGTTCCACCTATGCTTGATCAAATCGTGGATCATGTCACCTTCTGCCAAGGAGGCGATCAACTTGCACCGTTTTCCGAGGATATAGCGGGTCATGTGGATATCGTGGAAATCGCGCCAGCCTTCCTCGCTGGGGGTTCCAGAGCTGTCACGCAACATGAAAGCATCGTTGAAACAACGGATTCCTTCGGCAATCTCGCCCACGTGCGCCAACGCCACTCCCAAGCGGAAGAAACACAAAGCAGCTTCCATGGGATCGGAACCATCTTGACCTGCAAGCTTCGCTGAGCATACCGCCAACGCGTTCTTATACTTCGTGTCCATCATGCCACCCTTCCTGCAATGCTCCCGTTCGGAATATACTCAAGCAGAAGCAAATCGAACACCCCCTTGCGAATGCATGCAAAGCACGCTTCTTGC
>CAZJAK010000082.1:0-8473 GCA_964543935.1 uncultured Spirochaetaceae bacterium | reverse complement strand
CTTGCGAATGCATGCAAAGCACGCTTCTTGCTTGACCCTGTCATCCTTTGTGCGTATATTGCTTATGGATTTCGCACGAGGTCCAACCAACAACCATGCACACAATAGTCATACAGGAGGAACCTTTCATGACAATCAAACCTATGGGAGACAGATTGCTCGTCAAGATGGAACAGATCCAGGAGAAGACTGCCGGAGGCATCTTCATCCCCCAGACCGCCCAGGAAAAGACACAAATGGCTGTTGTCCTGGCCGTCGGAGACGATGAGGCCATCAAAGTCAAGAAGAATGACCGCATTCTTTATGACAAGTATGCCGGAACAGCCGTAAAGGCCGATGGAGTCGAGTATTTGATCCTCCACATGACCGATGTATTGGCTGTAGTTGAATAAGTGGTTCTGTCATTCGCTTTTTCTGAAAAAGGTTGGCTTCAACGCCAACCTTTTTCATCTCATGGCGTTGTACAGGAAATTCTCGATTTTATCACAGATTCCGGCAGTGTCCGTCTCAGGATGGAAAGAATCGGGCAAAGCTTTCAACATCCAAGCACCATAACTCTTCTGAACAACCCGGCTGTCGAGAATCAACACGACCCCGCTGTCGAGCGTGTTGCGCAACAACCTGCCGAAGCCTTGCTTCAGCTTCATGGTGGCTTCCGGCAAGGCCAGTTGGAAGAATCCACTTTTCCCGGTGGAGTCCAACGAGTCTTGGCGGGCCTTGAAGACCGGATCGCTCGGCACCTTGAACGGCAGTTTCGCGATAATCACCAAACGCAAAGTGTCCCCGGGTGCATCCACTCCTTCCCAGAACGAGTCCGTGGCGAACAAAACACTGTCCTTGTCTTCCAAAAAGGTCTTGAGCAACCTTGTACGGTCGGACTCCCCTTGCCTGAGGACCCTGATGCCATGTCTGCCAAGCTCTTGTGTGACTGCCTCGGAGACCTTCATCAGCATCCCGTAAGAGGTGAACAAGACCAAGGCCCCCCCTTGCGACGAGAGGATTGCATCGCGCACAACGGTGACGCAGTAATCCATGAACGGCCACGGGTTCTGTTCAGAAAATACCGGTGCATCGCTTGGAGTCAACAACAACAAACGGTTCTTGAAATCGAACGGCGAGGGATGGACAGCGGTGAGGTACGGTCGACCGTCTCCGAGCGGAAGCCCCACACGCGAACTCCAGAAGGCGAAATCGTCCCCTAAATCCAAAGTCGCCGAGGTGCACACCACCGTCTCCAATTTGGAAAACAGCGTTTCGCGCAGTCGGGAGGCGACGCTTAATGGCGAGATATGGATCTCGACATTCCGTTGCCCCTTACCACGCTCGACCGACTCGAACCAATAGACATCGTCTGTCCAATTGGGAAAATCGATGAACAAAGCCAAAGCAGACGCACTGGCTTCAATGCGGAGCATGTGCATCGTCAATTCATCCGCCAAGAAACGCATCTCCTCGGGAATCGAAGAGGACTCGAGAAACATCGTTACGGAAGCATGCACATCGGAGGCATGCTCGACAACCGACGCAGACAACCTTGCGAAATCGCTCAATGACGGGTGCATGTGGCTTTGAACCAACAATGCAGGACTTTTCCTCATCTGCATGAAGGCCAGCAACCAAGTATCCAGCAATCCGATTGATTCGACAAGATTGGCGATTTTGCCGAGGATTGCCGGACACAACGATTGGTTCGGACAATAGGGGGCAAGTCCCTCGAGCGCACCTTTGCCGTCTTGGCGCCGTTGGCGGGATATCCTGCCGATCGGGCGCATCATGTCGGTACTGCTGTAGGTCTCGGTTAAAAAATCGGTCGCGTTACGCTCGATATTGTGGGCTTCATCGATGATGAGGCGAGAAAATGCCGGCAGGACCGCCTCTTGGTCGTAATCAATTTTGTCGATGGCCCGTGAGCGGGCATCGGTGAACAACAGGTGGTGGTTGACCACGACAATCTTTGCTTCGGCAGCCTTTTTGCGGCTTTTCATAAAGAAACAATCCCGCGCCGACCTGCAACCGTATCCGTAGCACAAATCGGCATCGGAGCACACCTCTTGCCACAACTCGAACGGGCAGGCAAATGTCAGGTCGGACTTCAAGCCCGTCTCAGTCTGTTCACTCCACAGCAACAACGCTCCGAGAGGACTCTGCCCATCGTTTGCCAACAGGGGAGCCAATGCAATTTGTTCCTCAAGCCTGCGAAGACAGAGATAATTATTGCGGCCCATCAACAGGGCGGTTGGACAGGATGATTCCATTACCCCGAACAGCTGAACCAGGTCTTTATCATACAATTGCCTTTGCAAGTTGATAGTCGATGTGGCAACGATCGTACGGTCATGGTCATCTTCGAAGGCATGCAGCACTGCCGGTACCAGATAGGCAAAGCTCTTGCCTATTCCTGTGCCCGCTTCTATGACGGCCACACCGCCTTTCGAAAACACGTCGGCAACGGCCAGTGCCATGTCAAGCTGGCCTTGGCGATACTCGAAAGCAGGAAAACGGCTCGACAACGCTCCGCCAGAGTCGAAGACCGCATAGATGTCATTGTGTTCCAAGGTTGTATTCCTGTATCTTGCGGTGCAGCGTCTTGCGTGCCAATCCGAGCATGTCGGCTGCTTTGGACTTATTGCCTCCGCACGCCGCTAACGTCGCTAGAATCAGCTCTTTTTCAGCTTGCTCCATGGTAGTGCCCACCGAGATCAAGATCCGCTCCTCTGTCGTGGCATTGCGGATTGCAGTCGGCAGTTCCTGCACATCGATGATTTTGTCGGTCGCCAACACCACCGCGCTCTCGACGCAGTTGCCCAGTTCGCGGATGTTCCCCGGCCAATCGTAGGCCAGCATGGCCGCTTTGGCCCGTTGCGAGAATCCGGCGACCGTACGCTTGTTGCGTTCGTTATACATTTGAAGGAAGTGAGCCATCAACAACGGGATGTCTTCCTTGCGTTCGCGCAACGGCGGGACTTCAAGGTGCACGACATTCAAACGATAATAGAGGTCCTCACGGAACCTCCCCCGCTCGACCTCCTCTTTGAGGTTACGGTTCGTTGCCGCAACCAAGCGGACATCGACCTTGATGGTACGTTCGCTCCCCAATCGTTCGAAACTGCGCTCCTGCAACACGCGCAAGAGCTTGACTTGGATCGATTGGTTGATTTCTCCGATCTCATCCAGGAACAACGTTCCACCATCAGCCAATTCGAAACGACCTTTGCGGGCCGAAACTGCGCCACTGAAGGCCCCTTTTTCGTGCCCGAACAACTCGTCCTCAAGCAGGCTCTCGGCGAATGATGCACAACTGACTTTGATGAACGGACCGCTCGAACGGCTGGAGAAGTGGTGCAAGGCATCGGCCACCAACTCCTTGCCCACCCCGCTTTCACCCGTGATGAGCACGCTCGCTTGCGCATCGGCCACCTGCCTGATGCGCTCCATCAACCGGGCCATCTTCTCGCTTTTCCCGACAATCTTGTCGGAGCCCGTCTTGCGTTTGAGCTGTTCCAGTTCCTGTTTGAGCGCTTGGTTCTGGTCATACAGCTCGCGGTTGGAAAAAGCCCGGCGGACCATTAAAAACAAACGGTCCAAATTGAGAGGTTTCGTCACAAAATCGACAGCACCGTTACGCATGGCTTCCACTGCCGACTCAATCGTGCCATGTCCTGTGAGGATGATGACCGGCATCATCGGATACGATGAGACGATGCGTTTCAACAAGTCTTGACCGGACAGGCCGGGCATGCGCAGATCGCTGATGACCAAGTCGATGTTGTTGGACGTGATGGCCTTCCAGGCCTCATCGCCATCGGCGGCCAGATAGACTTCGTAGCCTTCGTCCTCGAGCGCCAGTTGCAATCCATTGCGGATGTTTTTTTCGTCGTCGGCGACCAGGATGGTCCGTTTCATGTCTGCCCCCCCTTGTCCTCAATGGCCATCCGTTCGCTTTTCGGTACTGGCAGCACCATGGTGAAGGTGGTGCCTTCACCAGGATGCGAGACGACGTTTATCTCCCCGTGGTGCTCCTTGACTACTTTGAACACCATGGTCAAGCCGAGCCCCGATCCGGTGGGTTTGGTCGTGAAGTACGGTTCGAATATCTTTGCAAGGGTTTGTTCGGACATTCCGATGCCCGTGTCGGAGATGGAGAGCGCCACATGGTCTTGTTGAAGTCTCGTAGTGACAGTCAGTGTCCCACCCCCCGCCTCCATGGCGTTCATCGCGTTTTTCACGATGTTGAGGACCGCTTGTTTGATGAGATTCTCGTCAACAAGCACTTTCGGGATGTACCCACCGAAATTACGCCTGATGACGATGCGGTGCTGGGCCAATTCGGGCTCCACAAACGCACACAATTCTTCGACGATCCGGTTGATGTTTTCCAAGCGCAGGTGGACATCCATCGGTCGGACAGCAAACAGGAAATCGACCACAATCGTATTCAAACGCTCGATTTCCTCGTCGATGATGTCCAAGTAGCGCCGTGCATCGTCCAATGACAACGATTTCTTTCGCTGGAAAGCCTTGCGCAACAGTTGCAGGTGGATCCCGATCGAAGCCAATGGATTTTTAATCTCATGAGCCACTCCGGCGGCCACTGTGGTCAACGAAGCCAGACTCTCCGACCGATGCAAGCGGGCCTCTTGCCGTTTATGTTCAGAAACATCCTTGATGAAAAACACATGCCTGGTACCGGTGTCGTGCTTGAACACGGCATCAACTTCGCTAGAGAAGGACGAATGGCTCAACTCCAACGTCCTGACGTACTCGCCGCGTTGGTAGTGGAACTCAACCGGATCGTCCGATCGTTGTCCTGTTCCCTCCAACAATGAAGACATCCAGCCAAACAGCTCGGCATCGGTCAGCACAAAGCGCAGCGAGGCTCCTTCTGTCAAGGTCCTGGTCAACGGCAACAAACGCCGGCTGCTGTCGTTACAGGCCAAAACGCGTCCCGATTCGCTCACCACAAGGATGCCCATCTCGATTGAATCGAAGACTTTTCCCAAGACCTCGTTCTCGGAAGCTTGGTAGCCCACCAAGGTTTTGATCTCATCAAGGCTGAGTTTGTCGATTTTCGCGAACGCCCTGCGGACGAAGTTATTCATCTGTCGGTAGCCTCATGCATGCTGTGAAAGAGTCCCTCCAGCGCTAAACGCCGGTTCTGGTTATAGGTTTTTGTCTCGAATGCAGCTGAATCGATCCGTTTGGCGATCCGGGTGGCCTGCTCACCATCCACACGGCCGTGAAGAAACAGGTTTTCGACCTTCTCATGCAGACGTCCGAGAAAATAATCGTAGGTGACGGGATCGTCCATCTGCTCGGTCCATTCGGCCAATGATGTATGATCGATCGGATTTCCGCCCAACGCTGTCGTGAGGAATGATTGGGCGGTACTGCTGACGGCGCTGCAATCGACACCCGCCTTGCTGAGGATGAAATCCTCCACCGAAGCATACGTCGAGCCCGATTCGCCGAACCACATGGAGATAGCCGTGTCCTTTTCCAGCCCGCTCAAAGCGGGCACATGGTATTTCCTCAACCGCGAAAGAATGGTCTGGGGGATCCTGGAGGGTTGTTCGGACAGAATGAACAACCATGTATCGGACGGAGGTTCTTCCAAGAATTTAAGCAAGCTGTTGCGTCCTGCTTCACTGCATTGCTCGATACCCTCCAGGATGATGAAGCGTCTGCTGTTGTCCACCGACGTCTGTGCCGTCCAATCCTGGAGCGACCTCACATGGGCAACTGTCAGGGCACCGGAGCGCTTCGAGACAGCCAAGACTGGTTTCAGTGCATCCTTGAGTTCTTTGACAGCCTTAGCCTGAGTGTTGCCTTGGGCTTGTTCGAGTCCGATCAGACATTCGTTCACCGTTGCGGCAGCATCGAAGGGCTGTGACTTTTGTCCCCCCGACTCCAGCAAAGCCCCGTGGTATTGCAACAGCATGATCCGTACCAAACGGACCAATTGCCTGAGTCGGATGGCGGTACGGTTTTGGGCGTACATGGCGAAGGCAGATTCCAAGGCCAAGTTGTGATCGCGCGAAGAAACAACCACCAAATTGGTGTTTTCCAAACGGTCGAAGCCTTGGCAAGACCGGCATCGGCAATCATCCACCGCAGTGCGGGCGCACGAGAGTATCCGGCACGTTTCCAAGGCGAGGCTCATCCGTCCGGAGAACCTCTGGCCATGAAACAAGGCGGCATAGGCGAACGTTCCCGAAGCGAGCTCGCGCTTCAGGCGCTCGGTCAAGGCCTCGTGCAGGCCCGCACAAGAGGCATACATCTAGAGGATTTCCTTTACCAAGGCGGTCCCCATCTTGGCAATCGGCCGCAACAGCTTTTCTGCAAAGAAACTGGGGTCAAGATACGGACCTAGGTCGATCACTTGTTGCAGTTCAAGCACATAGACGATCGCCGAGATGACGACGATCACCTCAGCCATGCCGAGGAAGAATCCCAACAACCTGTCCAGCCAATCGAGGCTGAGGGCGTCCAAAGCCTTGTCCAGCATTTTCCCCACCGCCATCGTCAACAGGAACCCGATGATGAACAACACGATGAAGGCGATGAGCGTACTCCAGAACAACGGCAATGAAAATGTGTCGACGATGATGGCACTGCCGGTTTTCGCAAAGAACAATGCCACGACAAGACCGATTAAAAAACCAGCCCTAGCCGAAAATTCTATCGAGAATCCGCGCACCACTCCGGTGATGGCCCCCAACAACGCCAACACGACAATCGCGATGTCGACCGCGTTGAACCACATGGACCCGATTTGAAATCCCCACTCAGCCATGATTCATGCTCCTTTGCGCCTATTCGCCAGATTGGCGACCATATCGGCCAACCGGTGTTCGGCTCCTTGCGTCCGCAACGTCATGCAACGTTGTGCCATTACTGCCCTGCGCTCCCCATCTTCCACAAGATCGTGCAACGTGTCTACGAAAGTACGGTCGTCGACCGTGTCAGCCAACATCACCGCGGCACCCTCTTTTGCCAATCGGTTTGCATTGGCGCTCTGGTCGCCTCTCGAGGCTCCGCTACCCAACGGGATGAGCACCATCGGTTTGGCAAGCTCGGTCAACTCCCCCAAAGCTGTGGCTCCGGCCCGTGAGACGACCACCGTAGCAGCGGCAAGCAGGTCGTCGAGGCCCTCCTCCACGAACGATTGGGCTTGATACCGTTCGTGTGTGGGTGCTTGCGCGACACCGGTGCCCGTCTGATGAAACACGAAAGCGGTCGAAGTGAGTTCATCCAAAGTGCGCCAAACCAACTCGTTCAAGCGCTGGGCTCCTTGGCTGCCTCCTATGACGACCACCAACGGGTCGGACTCTTTCAAGCCAAGGTTGTCCCTGGCGGCCGCGGCATCGACATGGTGATGGTCGAAGCGTACCGGCGTCCCTGTCACGACAAGTTTGTGTCCGTAGCGGCGTTCCAGTGACAAACCAGAACTTTCGTACGCCAAACAAACATGTTCGACAAAACGGGCGTTCAACCGGGTTGCCAAACCGGCTGTCGCATCCGATTCATGGGTGATGGAAGGAATGTGCAACAAGGCGGCGGCCACAATGGGAGGAACTGAGACAAAACCGCCTTTTGAGAACAGCACGTCGGGCCGTTCCCGCCGTAAAATGGCATAGGATTGCACGATGCCATGCAGGATGTTGAACACATCAGTCACATTTTTCCATGAAGGGTAACGGCGCAGTTTGCCGCAACTGATTGGATTGAACGCCATGCCCGAAGCGGTCACCCAAGCCTGTTCACGCACATTGGTGGATCCGATCCAGAAACGATCGTAAGGGAACAAGCCGGAGTGCGACCGCTTGAGCAATTCGGAATCAACCTGAAGGGCGGGAAACACATGTCCAGCGGTGCCTCCGCCTGCGAAACAGACCTTCATCAGCAACTCCCTTTCGCCGTAAAACTATACCATACTATGGCGGAAAAGCGATATACACTTGGATTGGGATTGGCTATACTTTATCCATATCACCGTCACCTCGAGGCATTTCCCATGGCAAAGACATTGATGCAAAAACTTTTCGGCACAAAACAGGAGAAAGACCTGCGCCAGCTCCTCCCAGTCGTCACACGCGTCAACGAGCGCGAAAGCTGGGCAACAGCTTTCACAGATGCTGAATTGCCCGTTCAAACCACACTCCTCAAAGAAAAGGTTGCCGCCGGGAGTCCCCTCGAAAGCGTGTTGCCCGAAGCCTTCGCTCTAGCGCGTGAAGCGGCCCGACGGGTGCTCGGCGAACGCCATTACGATGAACAAATCATGGGAGCGGTTGTCTTGCATGAGGGCAAGATATTGGAGATGAAGACCGGAGAAGGAAAAACCCTCACGTGCGTCCCTGCCGCTTACCTCAATGCTTTGGAAGGCAAAGGTGTCCATATCGTCACCGTCAACGATTATCTGGCCGAACGCGACTCATCGTGGATGGGACCGGTATTCGAGATGCTGGGGTTGAGT
>CAZJAK010000081.1:0-10610 GCA_964543935.1 uncultured Spirochaetaceae bacterium | reverse complement strand
CAACTTTCTGCAGAGCCTGCTCGACTTGGGCGGGTGTTCCTTTGACCACGATATCGAAGAAGGCTTGATCGATGGCGGCATTGAGGGCTGCCGCTACACACAATAAAAGCATCATCGCAACAACGAACCGTTTGCCCATGATTTTCTCCCCTTTCATGATCGTCAGCATAGACTGGCACTATCCTGCCGTCAATCGTCAGGTGAAAAAGAGCTGCAACCCCTTGCATTGGGTGCTGGTGGTGCAGTAGCTTACCGGTAAGGAGAAGTCAACATGAAGTATGTGCGCTATCAATATGACGGAACGGTCAGCTACGGTCTGCTCGAAGGTGATGCCATCGCTCCATTAGTCGGCTCCCCCTTTGGGTCTTTCACAGTCGCCGCTCAGCGTTTGCCAGCCTCGGCTGTCCGTTTGCTCAGCCCCTGCCTTCCCAGCAAAGCTCTCTGCATCGGTCTCAATTACCGCGACCACGCCCAAGAAATGAAAGTCTGCCTACCGTCCTCGCCGGTGGTCTTCCTCAAACCCGCCACCGCCTTGATCGGTCCCGGAGAAGGCATCGTACACCCCGCCATCTCAAAACGAGTCGATTATGAGGCGGAACTCGTCATCGTCATCAAACGGACGGCCCGGCATGTCGCAGAAGGCGACGCCGACAGGTATATCCTCGGGTACACCTGCGGCAATGACGTCACAGCCCGCGACTTGCAGGTCCAAGATGGCCAGTGGACCATCCCCAAGGGGTTCGACACCTTCATGCCGCTCGGGCCGGTGATCACCGATGAAGTCGACAGCGACAATCTGCCAATCACCACCAGGCTCAACGGCGTGGTCAAGCAGGCCTCGAACACCGCCAACTTGATTTTCAAGTGCCGTTACTTGGTCAGTTACCTCTCCAACATCATGACGTTGCTGCCCGGAGACGTGATCATGACCGGTACTCCCGGCGGCATCGGGCCGATGCGCATCGGCGATGTGGTCGAAATCGACATCGCTGGTGTCGGGGTACTGTCCAATCCTGTGGTCGGTTGAACCGTCAGACCGAGTGCCGGTCAAATATCGTCCGCCCTGCCTCACAGAACCAAGCAAACTTTTCAGGTTCGGTTTCACCCGGAATCTCACAGCCGGCCGAAGTGATCGTCCGCCCGCCTGATTGCAGCCAACATGCATCGACGCGCTCTGCGACATGAGCGTACGAAGGGGCATTGAGGATATCGGCGACAGGATCGGCCATCCCCGAAAACACCTGCTGGGGACCCAACACATGCCGGTAAGGCGCCATGCTGCCCACCCCATGGTCGACGTCGACGATATCGTAGCCGGCTTGGATCATCATGGCCTGCAAAGCAGCCGTATTACCGCAAATGTGGAGTTTGGCGACTGCTCCCAAGCTGCGGATGTGGCGGGCCAACTCGGCTTCACCGCGGACGATGTAGCGGCGGTACAGCTCGGGTCCGATCTGGCTGGCAGCTGCATCGCCGACTCCAATGCAGTCGGCCCCGGCTCGGACCTGACGGGTGATGAAGGTTTTCGCGTTGGCCACGAACAAGTCGAACAGGTCGTCCAGTTCATTTGGGTGGTCGTAAAAATCGAGGCAGGCATCGGTCAAGCCGCGCAGCATGCTGTAGGCGGCCATCGGCCCTTCCACCCATCCCACGATGAAATAGCGCCCCCCAACCGACTCACGCAAGCGGGCGACCTCTTCCACCCGGGCGGTCATGCGCTTGCAGGAGTCGAAATCGGGCACCTGCAGGTGCCGGCTATCCTCGAAGGCATGCAACAACGGGCCGTGGGCGGGAACGGGCAACGAGTCATAGGGGTACGTCACTTCAAGTCCGAAGGCTTCCGCTTCAGCGTTCGGATCGGACATCACAGTGACCCAATCAAGACCAAAGTCCTCGGCACATTGCACCATTGCCCGGCATTTGGCCTCCGGAATGCGACAAAAATCACTGTAGGGCACTCCGGCGTGACGGGCGGCAAACCGCATCACGATTGGATGCAACGGCGGCCGATCGACCTTCCTGCCGGCGATGAAACGAAAGGTTCGTTCAGTTCCTGTCATGTTTGACCTCTTGTGTCCAACCGGCCACGAGTCCGTCCCGGACTGAGCTGTCGATCAATGCGCTTGCTTGGGCGGCCAACAAGGCCGCTCCTACTGCTGCGGCATCCTCCACAGACGCCTTCACAATCCTCCTACCGCTCAAGCGGCTGAGGCTGGCGCTGAACAAATCGTTTTTATCGATAGCATTACCAGTGGCGATGATGGTCGAAATCGGATCGAACGATGCTCCGAGATCCCTCGTGAATGCCATCAGTTCGCCAACAATGGCATCGACAAACGCGTTGACCAAATTTCCGACGGTAAGGTTGTCCAGATCGATGCCTTCGATCGTACCACGCTGTGCGGGATCGGTCCGTGTGCCGTTCAAGGCCGTCGAGACACGCAAGGGGAAACCCTCTTTCGACCTGGCCGCTTCAGCGGCCTGCTGCATCATCGCAAAAACCTGTTCGTCATCGATCGGGTGACCCGCCAAGCTCGAAGCAGCTTCTTTGAACAGCACCATGAGCCGCTCGTATGACTTGCCGGCGCTCAGGGTGGCCCCCACCACCAGATACCCTCCGGCGGGATATGGCCTGAGTTCCATCCCGGCCGGATAAGCACCATCATCTTTGTGCACCGAGATTTGCCCGCTTGTCCCGATGCTCACCAGACAGCCGTTACCGGGATCGGCCACCAATGCATGGAAGGCCGCTTGGTTGTCGCCAACCGGATAGGCGACCGGGATGCCTGAAGCGGTACACCCGGCCAGAGTAAAAGGAGCAGCAACTTGCATGTATGGGAAATCATGGCCCAGCACCTCATCCAAGACGGCCCTGTCACATCGATTGGTGACCGGATCGAAGGCTCCGAAGGCCGATAGGCTGCACGGGTCGGCCGCCTCCAAGCGCTGTCCGATGAGATGGGCCGCCACATGCTCGATGATGCCGGCGAAGGCTGTGGCTGTCGCAGGCACTTCATTGCGGACCTTGTTGACATAATGGGTCAGCAAACCATAACCCGGGGCTATGGTCCGGCCAGTTTTCTGAGCCAGCATGGCTTGGACAGTGCTGTCGCCATACCGTTCGGCAGCCCGCTTGTCCAACCAGGTGTACAACGGGGAGACCGCCCGGCCACATGCATCGGTATAGAGGATGCCATGGACTTGGCCGGTGATCCCGATGCAGTCATAACGGTGTCCGAGCGACGCCAGCATGGTGTCTAGCTTGGCCACTATCGTGTCAGGGTCTTGCAAGAAGGAAGACCCCAAGAAGCTGTTGGGCAAGCTCAGGCGCTCCACCACGGCAGCGCTGTGCAGGTCCAATACGATGACTTTCAGGTTGGTCGTTCCGATGTCGATTCCCAGAGCCCGCATCCGCCATCCTCCATCCTGTGCAAGGGTACACCGGAACGCTGCGCCAGACAAGGGTTCCGGCAGCCAGCATCAAGCCTTGCTGGACCCAGCCGATTCCTGACTGGCCAGTTGCATCATGTAACGGCCATACGGCAGGTACAACAACGTCGCGCACATGGCGACTGCGATGAAGGCGAAGCGGATGGAGAAGGTGCTGGCCAAGTATCCGATCAGCGGAAAGACGACGACCATGAAGGTGCTGAAGGCCATGCTTTGCAACGAAAGCAAGGTGGCCCGTTGGGCACTGGGGATAAGGCGGTTGACATAATTGCTCACTAAAACGTTGAAGATACCTGCCACGCTGCCGATTGCAATATAGGAAAGGATCTGCCAATTGCTGGCGGCAATGCCCCAGATGAAGGCGATGATGATCAACGGGAGGATCAACAACACCCGGTGCTCATGGAATCTCCGTTTGATGCGGTTCGTCAGCAAAGCTCCGGCACCCGACAGCACCGAATAGGTGGCGAACACCACTGAAATCTCCCATTCGGAAATGCCAGATTCTTTCCAATGGACCTGAAGGTAGAAATACATGCTCACGACGAAGGTGAACAACAACTCGGAACATATCATCAGCAAGCCGATGCGCCGTTGGGAGCGCAGCGCGGAAAAGCTATCACGAACCTGTTGGTGCAAAGCTACAGGCATGGTTGAAAAACGGAACTTCTCCCTCTGTTGCTCCCGCACCCCGGCCGCTTGCTGTCGGTTGATGATCGGCTCCTTGAACCAGAACGCCACCACGGCGGCTGCCAAGGCGGACAAAAAGGAGAATCCGAACACTGCCAGCCATGAACTCATGGCCAGGTATCCACCCACCAGATAAGCGGCGATGGCGGCGATTTCATAGAGGAATTCTTGGCGTCCCGACACCTTGACGAATTCTTCTTGTTTTCCATCTAGCAACAACGAGTCATACACCAGTGCGTCGCCGGCACCCGACTCCAAGTTGTTCCCCAACGCACATAATGAGAAACCCAATGCTTGCAACCAGAAACTGTGCGGGAAATACATCAGGGCCACACTCGAGCACCATACCAACCGGCCGGCGATGCGGCTGGCTTTGCGTCCCCACAAGTCGGCGACCATGCCGGTGGGAATCTCCATCAGAAAGCCGGTGATATGGTAGATGCCTTCGAGCAAGCCCAGTTGGACCAACGGGAAACCCATGCCCGTCAGATAAATCATCCACAGGCCATGGGTGAGATTGAGGTTCATGAGGAGGCTATAGAGATAGTTGAGACCAATGTTCCGTCGATACCGTGTCATGTTGGATAAAGACCTTCGGCAGCCATCCTAATCGCATATCCCCGGTTGAGCAAGAGTAAATTTGCATGTGTCATGACATTGACACGCATGTCGCCGCTGGGCATGATATCCTCGGGCCGCTGCCAAACAACGCGGCCAGAGGATAATCCATGAAGACCCGCTGGAAAGTCTTGATCGTACTTGCATCACTCAGTGTCATACTCGTCATTGCCGGTTCGCTAACGATACGTTCGATCGAGCGCAACCTTGCCTCTCTGACAACCGTAGAGATTCCTGAAATTTCTCTGAAAGAGGTACCTGACGGGAGTTATCGCGGCACGTATGGAGCCCTGCCGGTCAAAGTCACTGTCGATGTCATGGTCAAAGCCCATCGGATCGAACAGGTGTTGATCGTGGAACACATCAATGGCCAAGGCAAA
Organism: uncultured Spirochaetaceae bacterium; assembly: GCA_964543935.1. Taxonomy (GTDB): domain Bacteria; phylum Spirochaetota; class Spirochaetia; order Sphaerochaetales; family Sphaerochaetaceae; genus JAAYDK01. Next base: position 5,472 of record CAZJAK010000081.1, on the reverse strand, counting down.
GCCGCCGAGGCTTTGACCGATTTGGTCGTTGCTCGTCAACTCATCGCGTTGGATGCAATAGCTGGGGCCACCTACAGCAGCAAAGTGCTGTTGTTGGCAATCCACGACGCATTAAGCCACACCGCTTCAGGCCGCTGAGTTCATCCCAGAACAGGTTTTCGTGGTGCCCTGACCATCTCGAATTGGCGGGCAAACACTGAAAATCCGCTACTTTGGGCCAATTGTCCTTCCACGGAATCGTGCTCCACATTGATCATCTTCAAACGTTCGGCCGAGGTGGTTTTCCGCGCCCGCCCCAACAAGGTGGCGAAAGTGCGTGTATCGCGCCGATCGGGTAGCATCCCGAATTGCGGGATATCGCCCCCCACGCCGACCACCGCGAAGGCAGCCAAGCGTCCCTCCTGCTGCAATCCGATGAAACGATACTGTCCGGCGCATGCCAGGATGGAGGTGCGCTCGTTCTGCCACGATGGCCGATAGGTCATGTAGCGTTGCACCTCGAGCTTGCAGAAGGTCTCCCAATCGGTCACGAGTTCGCACTGCTCTGGACCGACTGCACCAATCTTCGCGCTTTCCAGGCAGAAACAATCAAAATTCCGAACGATGGAAAAACCATGCTGTGAGTAAAGGTCAAGGGCCTTGGTGTTTTCTTGCAGCACTTCCAACACAAAAGCACACCCGTCTGCATCGGCTGTTTGCAACAGTGCACAGAGCATGCGTTTGGCGATACCCTGCCTTCGAAAGCGGGGCAGCACCCCGGTACCGCCATCGTACAACAAGCCCGGATTCGTATCCGCCTTGCTTCGGTACCCGCACAGGATGAAACCGGCCAGTTCCTCTCCAACCCAACAACCGACCGAACGCCCGAGGGCGATGTCATTGCGCACGATCATGCTGCGCAACCCTTCCAAAGGAAGATCGATGTCGACTTGGTAGTCACTGAATGCTTCGATGAACGAGCGGTGGATTCTGTCGAGACCGACACCGTCCAGTGTGGTCAGTTGTGGCAATGCTTGTTGAGAAATACAGCCCATGCCGCCCAGCTTAGCAGATGTGGCCTTTATTTCACACCTCCAAATGGAAAAATTCCTCCAACCAACGGGCGATGCCATCTTCGTCATTGGTGAAACGGGTCCTTCCGGCACTGGAGACGACCGAGAGGGGGGCATTGGACATGGCGATGCCATAACCGGCCCAATCGAGCATTTCAAGGTCGTTCTCGCCATCTCCGAAGGCGATCGTCTCGTTGCGGCCGATACCGAAGCTCTCCATCAAGTAGGCCAGTGCGGCCCCTTTTGTGGCTCCTTTCGGCATCACCTCCAAGTAATTCGGATGCGAATACACCACCTGCAGCTGGCCAGGAAACAACCGTTCTATCTCGTCGCGGACCGGGGCGGTCTCTTCGGGTTGCCCGATGAACATGCCTTTGGTGAAGCGGGGATGGGATATGGTTGAGAAGTCCATTTCTTCGCCCAGTGCCGAACTCATCGGTTCGAGGAAGTCGGCCACTCGGCCCTCCGTGGTGAAAAACAGCCGGTGGTCCATGAAGGCGTGGAAATGGGCGGTCGTCTTGTGGGCCAGCCTGATCAATTCCAATCCAACCTGCTCCTCCATCGTCAGGTGAAACAGATCGGTATCGTGGTCCCAATCATGGATGCAGGCCCCGTTGTAACAAATCAGGGGACTGGGAACACCAAGTTGCATGGCGAAGTGCTTGGAGGTGGGCATGCTGCGCCCGGTGGCGATGACCGGCATGATATGGCGCTCGGTCAAGGCTTTGATGGCCTTGATTGAGCGTGCCGATATGGTTTTGGCGGATGTGAGCAGCGTCCCATCCAAATCGAAGGCGACCGCTTTGATGTCGTGTTGCATGTCCATGGTGTCCTCGTGATGGCTCGATGGAGCAGTATCGCAATTTTAACGAGAATAGGCAACGGAACGATTGCCTTTGGATGAAATTTCAGTCACAGTCTCCATATCATGCAAACCATCTGTGACGGGGACTTTACCGTCTGCATCGTCCGCCTTTCTCCTTTCAACGATATCGAACGTTCCAGCCCCCACATGTTCCTCTACCACGAGTGCCGCGCTGTCCTCCCAGCGAAGTCCATCGATTTCGCCTGGTTTCCCAGCGCACGCGAGCGGCAACTCCACGCGGGAGATCAGAGCCGTTGGTTCACCTCCGTCTTCAGCAAGCGCCCGTTGGCGCAGTACGACCTGCTGCTCATCTCCAATGCTTACGCGCTTGAGCTGGTCAACCTTCCCTACCTGCTTACAAGTGCCGGCATCGCCCTGTCTTCTACAGAGCGCCGGCAAGCCGGATCCAAGCCATTGATAGTCTTGGGTGGTTCGAATTCGCTGGCATCGCAAAGCGTTGCCTTCAGCAACGAAGACGCCTTGGTCGACGCCATCCATTTCGGGGAGGGGGAGACGTTGGTCTCGGCATTGGTTACAGCCCTCAAAACAAGGCCGTGTGCGGAGCGCCGCACTGCCCTGGAAGAACATGCCGCTTTAGTCGACGGCCTGGCGGTATTCACCAACGCCCAGGCTCCCAGTCGGGTACAGAAGGCCGTCTACCGTTCGATGGATCGCTATCCAATCAAATGTGCCAACGACCCGCCGTTGTTCGACTCTGAAGAAGCCTCGACGATTCGACTGCAAATCTCGGCCGGGTGCCCATCCTTTTGCACGTTCTGCTTCGAAGGATGGGAGCGCAAGCCCTACCGGGAAGTGCCCTACCGGAAGCTGGTGGAAGAGGCTTTGCACCTGAAGCAGACCAGCGGTGCCGATTCGGTCGAGTTGACTTCGTTCAATTTCAACACCCACTCCGATATCGTCGCCCTGATTGTCGAATTGCAGCGCTATTTCAAACAGGTTGATTTCATGAGCCAACGGGCAGACATCCTGGCCATCATGCCCACTTTGGCCGTTTTTGAGGCGGCAGCCGGCAAACGGGTGTTCACCGTCGGCATCGAAGGCATCAGCGAGCGCATGCGGGCCTACTACCACAAGGAATTGAGTCGCGACCGGATCATGGGGGCAATCGAGGCGCTCGTGCAGGCCAAAGCGAAGGAGATCAAGCTCTTCTTCATTTTGAGCGGCGACGAAGACGCCAGCGATGGCGAGGAATTCAACCGGTTGCTGCTCTCGATCGATGCGTTGCGGTCACGCCATGGCAGCCATACCCGCATCGTTTGCTCGTTCGGGCTGTTGGTGCGTATGCCATTCACGCCGTTGCGCTACGAACGGTTGTTGCTCGACAAGGCACAATGGGAGCAATCGTTGCAGGTGGTGCAGCAGGCAGTCCAGTCGGCCCGTTTTGAATTCCGCTTGGCCGAACAGTTTGACGAGTACTTTATTTCGCAGACGCTGGTGATGACGCCCTATCCTATCGCCCCCGCTTTAGTGGCCATGGCCGAGAATGGTTATGTCTACGACCGCAAATTCCCCAACGGAGCTTGGCAGTTCTTCCATTCTGTGTTGGGACGACACGGCTGGCTGCCCGACTCATTCACCCAGCAGAAGGACCAGCATGATCGATTCGCCTTCGATTTCCTCGATACCGGCATCGACCATGAGTTCCTCTACAACCGCTTCATCGATGCCCACGACCATGTCCAACAACCCTCGTGCATGCCCGCGACGCATGAGACGACGCACTGTTCGGCTTGCGGGGCTTGTATTGGTGCAACTGAACGGCAATTCCTCACCGGGCATGCCATCAAGGCTCCCACAAGGGTCGACATCGACCGCGTTGAAGCGTTGCTCAAAGCCAAAGCTGGGATGAAACCGCTCTATATCCGCTTCACGATGCCGTATCCATTGCGTTCAGCCAAGGCGGCAACCCGCCGCGCCTACATCTTGCGGACTGTGGCAGAACGCCTCCCGGAGGCCGCGAAAACAATCATGCAGGTTCAGGATGTCCTGTTCGGTTCACCCGATTGGCAGGACCGAATGATCGCATGGCATGGAGAAACCGCTGTAGCGGTCTACCCATTGCCTGCAACAGACCGGGCGACGCTGCAAACGGCCTTGCAAGCTATCGGTTACCCGGTTTTGTCACTTGAGCAGGCCATCGGATCGCGTTATGCCGTGTCCATCGAAGCAGCCGAAGGAAAACTCATCACCAAGAGCATGATGGAACGTTCGATCGCGAAATTGCTGGATCAACGCTTTCTGCCGGCCTCGCTGGTGCGTCAAGGCAATGATGCTGTATTCAACTTTTCGGAAAAAGCCCGCAAGAAGAGGGAAATCTTCGAGGTTACCATACGGACAACTAGCGCCGGGAAGGTTTCGGTCGAGCTCCAAGGCAGTGCGAAATTGGACCTTTCCCCGCTAGGTGAAGCGACAAGCGGACTTCCCGATGACTCGATAACCGCTTGCATGAGGTTCATCGATGACGAAGAGACACCATGATTCGTATGTGATCGACAATGTCCGCTTGCTCACTGCCGACGGCATCACCGCCATGACTTCGATAGCTGTCGTCGATACTGTGATCGCAGCAATCGGACCGAGGGTTTCCTTATCGTTTGATGGGGTGCAAGTCATCGATGCCGGTGGATTGATGGCTGTCCCGGCCTTCATCGACATGCACATCCACGGCGCCGGCGGCATGGATCCATGCGAGACGGGTATTTCCATCCAGGAGTGCTCCGACCGCTTGGACAAGATGGCGTCATGTTTGGCAGATACGGGTATCGGCACGTTCGTAGTGGCCACCGTGTTCAACATGGCGGTGATCGAACGGTTCGCCCGGGTGTTGGACATGCATCCTCGACTTGCCGCCACGGTGGCGGGATTGTACCTTGAGGGACCGTTCATCGCTCCATCCAAACGGGGTGGGATCCCGCTTGAGTGCATCCAGCCCTATTCTGACGATGTGTTCCAAGCCATCGCATCGGTAACCTCTGGCACACGTCCTGTGGTGCGCCTGATGACGGTTGCTCCCGAGCTGGAAGGAATCGAAACACTGCCGGCAAAAGCCGAAGCATGCGGCATAAACATCTGTTGGGGGCATTCCGATGCTGCATTGGCCGATGTGAAGCTCCAAGACGGCGATCATTTCACTCACTTGTTCAACGCCATGCGGGGGCTGGACCACCGCAACCCCGGTCTCGCTTTGGCTCCGTTTCTCCCCCACCTTTGCAATGCCACCTTCGAACTCATCGGTGATGGGATACATATCGCACCAGACATGCTCTCGTTCATCTGCGCCCAAAAGACCTCAAAACACCATGCTTGCCTGATCAGCGATGCCATCTCGTGCGCTGGCCTGGGTCCGATGGAATTCTCCTACTGCTCACAACCGGCAGTCAGCGACGGTAGGGTGGCAAGATATCGCGATAGCGGCACCTTGATAGGCTCTGCCATGACTCTCGCTGCCAATGTACATTATCTGGTGAGCCATGACTTGATCGATCCTAGCCAAGCTTGCTGTATGGCCAGTACCAATCCTGCCAGAGTGCTCGG
>CAZJAK010000080.1:0-10659 GCA_964543935.1 uncultured Spirochaetaceae bacterium | reverse complement strand
TGAGCATACCCCTGAATCCCCTGACCGCGTAATACGAATCGGCTCCGTTATGATAGGTGAACACCGTATTGTAGCGGCGGTCGCAGAACAGCGCTCCACCAAGGTTGCGAATCGATTGGGGGGTGAGGATCCAACTGGAAGTTTTCAGGTCGAATTCACCGACTTGTTGCAGCAGGCGGTAGCTCTTTTCATCGAGAAGCTCGATGCCCATCGTTTGGGCCATGCCGACTGCGCTATCGAGAGGAGCGTGCTCCTTCCTCGATTCCAACGCCAAGCGATCGTAGCACAAGCTCCGACGCCCCTTGGGACTCTCGGCAGAGCAGTCGACAAAGACATAGGCACCGCTAGCATCGTCTTGCCACAAGACATCGGGCTCTCCCCCGCTTTGCTCCATTTGATATAAAGATTCCAGCTTGAGCTGATTTTGCTCCAAACGGTGGGCTACGTCTTCCCACTGGATAGCGGGATGCCGTTCTGAATGACGGTAAAACCGTTCCTTCAACACCTTCAGCAACTCTCCATGCTCGTAATGCTGCGCAGCCATTTGTACGATCCCCCTTTCTACCTACAGATATAGTGAAATCGCTTTGATTCGGCAAATCAGGTGGAAAAATCACTGGAGTGCTTTTCCGAGGGCGTTCTCCAACGCTTTGAGATGGGTTTTCGAGGTAATCGTCGCTCCGCTGATCACATCCACTTGCAAGGTCTGTTGGTCTATGGCAGTCTTGAAGATGTCTTCAATGCTTTTGCCCTGCCTCAAAGGGAGCGGTTTGCCATCTTTATCAACCGCACCTTTGATGATGCTCACCGCTGAGACTGCCCCGTTGGCCACCATCACTTCCACCATGGTGTCCCGTAAGCGGGATGTTGTTCCCCGATATTCTCCCACATAGGTGCCGTCTTTGAGACGGGTGAAGTCGATCGAAGAAAACGTCAACTCGAGGGCTTCTTTGCGCGCAGGAGCATCCGCCATCATCCCGGCAATCAATGCTGCAACCAGCACCCCAACCACAATCAATGCAATCCACATGATCCGCACCCCCTTGTGTACTTGTCTGTGTTTGTTCATGTCCTACCCTTCATATCACAATTGCTTCCATTCCCTCATTGGCAAGATAGGTCCCTTTTAATCCTTCGGTGATGAACACGTTCAACCGGTTGTCCACCATGATGGCCTCGGCACCGGGGAATGCTTCGATCATGCCTGAAGCGGCCTCGATGCCTGCGATAAACAGTGCGGTGGAAAGAGCGTCGGCGGTCATGGCTGAGGAATGCAGCACGGTGACACTGATCAGGCCCGAATCGGCTGGGAACCCACTGCGAGGATCGATGATATGGTGCCATCGCCGCCCAGAGGCATCGATAAAGTAGCGCTCATAATCTCCCGAGGTGACTACCGCGCCTTGATTCACTTCAATCGCCCCAATCAAACAACCGTGCACCCGTGGATGGCGGAGGCCGACCCGCCATGGCTGTGAGTCGGCCTTGTTCCCCAGTATCGCCACATTCCCACCCAAGTCGACCACACCCGCGTGCATGCCGTACGACTGCAACATTCCGATGCACCGGTCGGCAGCAAAGCCTTTGCCGATTCCGCCCAAATCGATCGCTTGCCCAGGATCTTTTAAAAACGCTGTCTTGCCTTCAGCGTCGAGTGATAATCCCCCGAACCCGACCGATCGCTTTTCGCGTTCTATCCTTCGCTTGGAAGGGACTTCGACAGCATGCTTGACATTCCATAGGTCGACCAAGGGAGCAACAGTGATGTCGAACAAGCCCATGGTCCTCTCCGACAGCACAACAGCTTGTGTGAGGATTTCCCATGTCTCAGGAGAAATTCCAACCGGGTGTTGACCGGCGCTTTGATTGATCTTCCAGACGTCGCTATCGTTCACAAAACGGCTCAACAACCCTTCCAAGCGCCCCAATTCCTCCCAAGCGGCTCCAATGGCAGGTTCTGACGAGGCCTCTGAAGAATATATCGAGACATGGGTGTCCATAGCCCAGTTACGGGCGGTCGAAACTTGTTCGGTATGTGGATGAAGACTGGAAGCCTTCCCAGCATGATATGAATGAATTTTATGTAATTCATTCACCATACGTGAGACAAAAGACCGTTCCATCACGGACCCTCCGTTAAGCTGTCAAGCAGTAAATCGGTCATGAGTAGTTGCAGTTGGGGGAACCATTCGAGTCCGAGCTCTTCCTTGTGGACATCCATGTTGATGATGGCAGCAAACATCATCATGATCATCCTGCTGTCGATATCCTGGCGCATCTTATTCGTCTGTTGCCATCCCTTCACAAGCTCGTGGAAGGCATCGTAGAGGAAATCGACTGTACTAAGGCCCATCTCTTCCCGAAACAGCCGCTCGATTCTTGTAAAGACTTGTTTGTCGTACCATTGCCTCAGAATGGGATTGGCCATGGTTCCCTCGGCGTTCAAGGCCAACATGGTGGTCACCACCTGTTTCGGGCTACCGCTGGTATCGAGCGACTCAAGGCACCTTCGTTTCAGAGCGGCGTTCTCATCGAGAAACATCTCCATGAAGAGTTTTTCCTTCGATGGATAATAACGGTAAAAGGTGCCTACAGCCAGGCCTGCTTGTGCGGTGATCTCTGCAATACTGGCATCTTTGAAACCCTTTTTGCTGAACACTTCTTTAGCACATTGATAGATGAGGGTTTTCTTATCGGGCATGCACACACTCCATGAATGAATATTTAATAATTCATTCATTAACTTAATCCGAACCTCTCGACATGTCAATAGCGAGCGAGGACCTTATGGGATGAGCAGTATTGTCGCATGGCCTTCAATGCCGGAGCTTTTCTAGCCGGTTCAACCTTCGGTTCAATTCCATGACATACGAGTCATCGAGCTTCGCCCGCCTGAGCATCTCGGAAAACTGGACATCCTTCATGGTCACGGTGATCATGTATTCATCCATCTTTATTTGGGCGGCTATGCCCTCTTTTTCAGAAGAGCGCTTGGCCAGCACTTCATCCAGAATCTTCCTTCCCTCAGGAACCCGTATCATCTCCCCGACCGTATCGTTGATGGATAAGCGTCCCTCGGGAAATTCAAGTTGAAGCCCGGAAAACCAGTTCGCTACCGCTTCGGAAGCACCGTAGCGGTAGCCTGGATCGGGAGAAGCCACTTTGTTCACCTCGATACGATCACACAAGTTTCCGCTCTTCGCCTCGATGATGTTGTGCCGATTCAGTCTGACCTTGAAGATGAAGGCATGGCTTCCTTCCTGTTTACCTTGACTGACGCCGTTACAAAACAACTCAACGGCATGCTGATTCGAATACACCTTCACTTCGGTGATTTCTTCAGAGCGGTTGACATAACGCCTACCGCAGATATGGACGAAGGGCTCGTCCGAATACCAAGACTTGATGGCATAGAATGAGTCCTTGCGGGTTTTTCGGTCGAACGTCACCAAACCTTTGCAGTTTTTGCCCTTGGTGCCCCCCTCATCCCGGGCATCGGCAGCGAAATCGAACATATTCCAAACGAACGTCCCCCACAGGTATGGTCGCCGGTTAATCTCAGAACACATGAATTCATGGAATTCAGCCTGATATTGTTCGCTGTAATCACCCTTTTTGGGATGACAGGTCTGGAACTGCAAGTTAGCCTCACAACCGAATTCCGTCAGCGCCAACGGGATGTCGGGATGAGCCTGGTGGCAGGTGTCGAGAAACTGCCCGTTTCCCTGCATCGTACCCATATACCACCCGTAATAGAGGTTGTAGCCGATGATGTCAGGCAGGGTGACCAGCTTATCTGTTACCGGGAGCATGAAAGCATGCGCCATAGCGACGGGGCGTTGCCCATCCAGTTCATGGCATTTTTCATACAGGGCCAGGTTGTTGGCATAGACCTCTTGGCTGTTTCCCCCTGCAGTGATTTCATTGGAAATACCCCAGCAGACGATGGAGGGGTGATGGTGGCATTGCTCGATCAACTCCTGCATCTGGCTCATCGTGTTGTCCACACCATTCGGCATATGTTTGGTGATGTAAGGGATTTCCGCCCAACACACGACGCCTCGTTGATCACACAAGTCATAGAACGTTTGGTCATGTTGGTAATGGGCCAAACGAACGCTGTTGGCTCCGCACTCGAGTATGATGGCCATGTCCTCTTCGTGCATGCTTGGCGTAAGCGCATTGCCCACATGCAACCTGTCCTGATGCCGGGACACCCCCCTGAGGGGATAGCTTCTTCCGTTGAGAAAGCACCCCTTTTCAGCATCGAACAGCACTGTCTTGAATCCTATGGTGTATTCCAGGCAGTCGATCGGTTCTCCGTCAAGAAGCAATTCAGCCGTGCAGAGATAGAGGAACGGATCCTTCAAGCCTTCCCACAGGTGGACCTGCTCCACCTCTAGGATGCACTCGCAACCTGAAGCTTTGGCGATGCAGTTCACTCCGTCGAACAGCGAGATGACCACCTCGTCATAGCGACCTGTTACCTTAGCCTGAACATCGAGGAGCCCTTTCCCATTCTCCAAGACTCGAGGAGTCAACCTGATTCCTTTCCCTCCCCATCGACCGAATTCAAAATGGTTTTCAGAAAGGATGATGAGCTTCACATCCCGGTATATCCCGCCATAGAAGGTGAAATCGGCCGTCTGGGGATAGACGGAGTCATTGGCCGAGTTGTCGGCAAACACATGCAGGGTGTTGCTGTCGGCGAGGTACGGCGTGATGTGGGCCCTGAACGATGAATAACCACCGTCATGGGAGGCAACCTCGGTTCCATTCAGATAAACTCGAGCGGAAGCATTGACCGCTCCGAATTCCAGCCAAACCTGCTGTCCCGCTTGATACTCAGGACGCTCGAACGTCTTGACATAACAACATGTCCCTCGGAAGTAGTCATTGCCTCCATCCTGGCCGTCGATGGCGTTCCATGTATGGGGAAGGCCCACCTCATGCCCAGTCGAGGCATTCAAAGCCTGCAAATTGTCACAATCTTGAAAAAACACCCACGATTCGGCCAACACAATCTCTTTTCTCATCATGACACCTTCATTGGCAGCGATATTCGTATACTCTGCTCGCAATACCCAATTCTTCATCGGTCGGGATCACCCACACCACTACTTTGGAATCCACAGCGGAGATGACGGCCTTGTCTTGGGCGTTGGCCTGTTCATCCAAAACGACGCCCAGAGGGGACAACTTGTCACAAACCGCCTTGCGGATATAAGCCGAGTGCTCTCCGATTCCGGCAGTGAACACCACATCGTCCAATCCCCCAAGGTCAAGATGGAAGGCACCGATGTAATGGACGATACCGTTCACGAAGACATCGACAGCAAGCTGGGCCCTGCGGTTGCCCTGCCGGGCCGCTTCCACGACATAGCGGAGGTCTCCGCTGAGGCCCGATATCCCGGCCAGACCCCCTCGTTTCTGCAGGCCGTCCAATATCTCTGCACGGCTCAAACCGACATGTTCCAAGTAATAGACCATGGTGGGGTCCATGTCTCCGACCCGGTTGGCATGGATCAAGCCAGTCTCCAACGACATGCCGAAGCTGGTATCCACGCTCTTGCCGTCTTTGATGGCGCAGATGGACCCACTTCCACCAAGGTGACAGGAAATGGCCCTATACTTGGTTTTATAGCTGTTCAGCACATCGGCGATATAACCATGGGACGCCCCATGATAGCCCAACCGCTGCACGCCGAACTGTTCGTACCATTCGTAAGGCACCCCATAGATTCTTCGTTCGAGCGGGATGGTCTCATGGAAAGCGGTTTCAAACACTCCCACCATCAGGACATCGGGCAGCACTTCCTTCATGGCGGCAATCGAATCAAGATAGGCCTTGCTATGGACAGGAGCCAACGTGTACCAATCTTTCATCCCTTGCAGGACATGGTCGGTCAATGCACTCACTCCGAAGCAGTTCTTTGAAAGCACGGTCTTGTACCCGACCCGGTCAATCTCATCGATGCCTTGGATGACGGCAGTTTCTCCTTGGGTGAGGTGCGTGAGGAACATCTCGATCCCCGGTGTATAATCGGCTATGCACATACCGGTAAGATGCACCGATTTCCCATTGAGCTTGTTGATGTAGCGGAACACGGCATCGTCGGTGGATCCAACCCGTTCCACGTTCGCTTGGGCTAAAACGGTTTTATCAGGCATGCGGTAGAGTTTGAATTTCAACGATGTGCTTCCGGCGTTGCAAATCAATATGTTCATCTCAGTCCAAACCACCCATGATCTTTAAGAGTTCCTGTAGCCGTTTATCGCCGCCGGCAGGTGGGATCCAGTCCACCTGGACTGCCGTAAAGCCTTGGTTTTCCAGTGCTGTCGCAAATGTCCGCGATCCAACGTTGACAACTACCAGTTCAGACTGGAATAGATCGAGTATTTTGTTTGTATCCATCATGCGCGCTCCTTGAGGACCTTGATGATTGCGGCTGCCAGACGCGATGCGGTATTGTTGGTCTTGCAGACAATCACTCCAGCATCCTCCAACTTCTTTTCCTGCTCGTTCTTATGTTGCAGGTCGGCATCGGTTCCAAGTACCGTAGCAATGAAGACAAGCTGCCTGCCTTCCGCCTTGGCCAACTCCATGGCGGTCTTGATATCGTCAAGAAGATATCCCGCCGGATCGATGTGCCCGGGAGGTGTCAATATGAAATCCAACAGGATGACGGCGACCTCACTATCGGAGGCTTCCTTCAGGATGGCGCCCTTACGCACGCTCGGATCGATGGCCGGATGCGGGCGCCCTTGGGTGAATTCCTCCTCGCCGTAATCGATGCAACTGTGCTCCACGCTTGTCGATGAATGGACAAGTTTTTGCTGCGGCCTCAACGGTGCATTCGACCAAACTGGTCCGATAACCGGTTCCATGGTCCTCATCGCTTCATCCATGTATGTACCGCCGGTGTACAAGCCCCTGAGATATTTCTGAATAGGAGCCATCCCTTTGGCGGCCTTGTGGGCCATAGCCACGAGTTCTTCATCGGTCGATAGTGGGTAAGTCTTGCCAATGAGGACGAGGGCTTGTTGGGCACAATCGTCCAAGTTGGCGGCATATATTCCACCGTGTTTCTCTATCACAGCCTTGTCGCAACCCATGAAAAACACCACAACCGGTTTCTTGCAATAGGCCACTTTATTAAGAAGGACATCGAGAACAGAATCCGCCGGCTTTCTTGAGATCAAGATGATGTAATGCGTAGCGGGATCGGCTTCAAGGGCATCGATGCCCATCTGCATCATCAGGCCACCGACTGGTTCCTTAAGGTCATTGCCGCCAGTACCGATTGTCTGGCTGACACCGCTACCGCATTCGTGCAAAATCGCGGCCACATGCTGGATTCCAGTGCCCGAGGCTCCGCAGATGCCGAACGGCCCCCTGTTGTTGATGCTGGCGAGCACCAAGGCGGCTCCATTGATGTTGGCCACCCCGCAGTCGGGCCCCATGCACAGCAGGCCCTTTTCCACGGCAAGTTCCTTCATCTTCCTCTCATCCTGAAGCGGAACATTATTGCTGAACACCACGCAATGGAGTCCGGCATCGAGCGCTTTGGTGACTTCCTCAAGGACATACTCCCCCGGTACAGCGATGGAACACAAGTTGGCTTTCGGATGATGGGCTGTGGCTTCTTGCAGTGTCCTGAAGCTGGTTCTTGCAGTTTCGGCACCAATGGAAGACTTTTCACGTTCGATAGCATTCACAGCGGCATCGAAGACCTGTTGCGAAGGACATCTGGCCACGATGACGAAATCGGCGTCACTGAGCGTGTCGATCTCCGCTAGGAGCATGCCCTCGGCGCGCAAGACCTCCTTGAAAGCCCTGTTCGCCATATTCACATACCCGATCTCAATCCCCTCCTGATCGTTCAGGAACGCTGTTGTGAACAACGTCTGCAGGGAATCGACATACCTGTTCTTATCTATCTTCACATAGATCGCCATCGCAGTCCCCTTTCACACGATCTGCAGTGCTTCTGCCATACCGAGCAACGCTTTCTTAAAGCACTCCATGGGCAGTTCGGCTGCCCCCGCCCCGGCTTGGCCACCAGTTTTGAGCCCCGATCCACCATGGCTGATCGGCACTGTATTGAAACCGACCACCTTGCGGATATCGATACCGACCGGCATGCCTTTGTAGTTGTTCCAGGGCACCGGTGCGAAGGTATGCTCTCCCAACGAGACCCGCCGGGCTTTGTCGGTCCGATTCATCGCCTCCTCGAAGGTTGAACCGGTCAACCTCATATAGGCGGGACCCGCAATGGCGCACATGCCGCCGAAACCGTAGACTTCAGTGACACAACTGTCCCCCATGTACCTCAGCAGGTCTGCCACCGTGTAGGTGGGCTGCAAAAACGTACCGAGAATATAGGGTGCTTCGGAGACGTACCACGTATGGCCGGTTCCAGATACTTGGATACCAAAGTCCTGCCCGTTGCCCCCCATTCCTACCAGTACGGTCGACTCCTTGACCTGCTTGGCTGAAGCGGTGATGCTTCCCGAAGCAGCCATGAGCGGATTGAGGAAGAACCGGTCGTTGGCCAAAAAATCTTTGACGGCTTTCTTCGGGGCATTGCAATCCAACAGGTAGGGAGCGAGGGCCAAGGCGAGGGCCATCGAACCAGCCGGTTGGCGGTTATGGTTCTCATCTCCCATTCCAGCTGTCCTGGATAAGATGGCGATGATGTCGATTCCCCCGCTGGCCCGCACTGCCTCGCCAAGATACGGACAATACTCATCCCTGAAGACCCTCAGGTCCTGTTCGACCTCGGCATCGTAACGGCCCCATCGAAGTACTTTGGGCTTTGGTCCCGGATGGGGAGTGCTGAAACCTTTTCCCCCATGCGTCGTATCCTCCACGACAATGACCGGCATTGAGGCCGACATCACCATGGCGGCGGCACAGGAGCACTGATAATCCTGGGCCGGAGCAATCTCAATCTCGCCCGCCAGGACCTTATTCCAAGCCTCATCGGTTGTCTTGGCAAGCCCCTCATGGACAGCAGCCCCGCTGATCGAGGTTTTCAGGGGAAGGACGATGCGTGTTGTATCGATAGGAGGACCCGGATGCAGGATGAGGTTTTCCTTCATGTGCGGCACAACCTCGATGGCTGGCCGGACATCGGTCCACACGGGTCTTCCTTCGAGGAAGATGTCCATTACTCGTTCATTCGCTGTGGTGATTCTTTCTTCAATCGTCATGGCATCCTTCTCCAGGTTGGATTCAGTCAAGAATCACATGTCCGTGTTCAAGAGCTTGTCGAAGCAGCTGGTAATCCAGCGTCCTGCTGGCCCTGCCGTCGAGTGCGCACAGTGCGGCAGCGGTGCCCGCACCCTGCCCCATGATCATGCAACAGACCGTATTCCTGGTCGACATGTGGGCCTTGATGTCATAGGTGACCGAACGGCCTGTCATGAAAAGGTTGTCGGCCCCCACCGGCAGGAGCATCCGATAAGGCAGGCCATAAAACCCTGGCGGAATCGTGAACAGCTCCTCGTGTTTCGGGGCGAAGTCATGGAAGGCATACAAGCCGATCTCGTCCTCGAACCTGGTGGCGCTTGAAATTTCTGCTTGTGACAGCATGTGGTCGCACACGGTGATCCTGCTTGCGCGCACTCCCAACTGGACCGAAGCCCAATTGATATAGGATTGTTCGAAGCCCGGCACCTCTTGGCGCATGGCCATGGCCATGGCCATGATCCTCGAGCGCATGGTCATCTCAGCCAAGCTGTAATCGGCTGCCTTGGTGGCATCAATCTTGGGAGCCTTCGAGTTGTTGATGTAGGTGGCCTCTCCCTCGTGAAGTCCCTGCAACGATGTGAAGTAGTTGATGTCGAGGCTGTTGAGGACCGGATACCGGCTGGGATTCATGGCATGGGCCAACGTGTAACGTTCCATGGAGAGGTGCTGATCATCACTGGAAATCTTTTTATTCAACACCCGGAATGCGCCACCGTTCTCCTTGACGGCCTTTTCGAAATCAATGCCGGCCATGCCGAAAACAAGACCGGTCGGACCGCCGCAGACTGTATCGTAATCCTGCCAGAGCTCCAGTTGTTGCAGACCCATCATCCGAGCGATATCGCCGTCTCCGGTGGCATCGATGTACTGTTTTGCGACTATCGCACTGCGGCCGTCTTTGTTCTCGATAATCGCAGCTTTGATGGTCGTCCCTTCATAGGCGACGCTCGCCAAAAACGTCTGCAGAAACACCGTGACACCCGATTCCATCAACATCTCTGAAGCAACTGCCTTGAATGCCTCATGGTCCGCCATGAAACGGTACGGAATGCGGTAGTGATCGTGTTCCAGATGGGCGAACCCTGTCGAGAATCCTGTGCTTTCAAGCCGTTGGGCAAGTTCATAGGCCAAGCCGCCCACAATCCGTCTGGAGGGGGGCCCGTCTTTGGTTTCCTGTGAATAATAGGCGTTGAATCCTATCCCGCCGTTTGTCAGGGTGCCACCAGGAACCGGTAGTTTCTCAACGAGGACGACCTTGGCACCGTTGCGTGCAGCTGCGATGGCCGCGATCAGGCCGGAAGTCCCCGCACCGGCGACACAGACATCGGCATCGATGACGGGCAACCGTTTCTCTGGTTCAATGAAGTAGTGCTTATTCATGCTAGTTCCTCTTTCCACCGTTG
>CAZJAK010000079.1:0-10728 GCA_964543935.1 uncultured Spirochaetaceae bacterium | reverse complement strand
AGGAGCATAACCGGTATTTTTTCTATACACCATCGGATACCACCTGGGATTGAAGCGTAGAGAGAGCCAGCTCAACCGAGGAGAACACACTTCTGCCATAGAGTTGTTCCCGCATTGATGCCGACAATCTGTCGTCATAGTGATCCAATACTCGCATCATCATCTTAAAACCTTCTATACAAAATTGTAATTACAATTTAATATTAGTGGATATATGTGCAAAGAAATCAGAAATGTACATAAATCCCCTGATATACTTTGTACGAACACCATACTATTATGGCATTACAAGCTAGTCAAGTAAAATTTTCGAAATAATTATTGTAATTACAATTTTCGTAATTCTGCTTTATTTTTCTTCAAAACCCAGATATTATGTAGTTACATATAAAGAGAGGGCGTTATGGGACTCACGTTCAACGACATCGCAAAGGAAATCGGAGTATCGACAGCAACAATCTCGCGAGTCATCAACAATGACAGCAGCGTGCGTGAAGAGACTCGCTTGAAGGTTGAGAAAGCGCTGGCCAATTACGACTACAAGTATCGGGCAAGACGGAAATCGACCGAGCGGAGCAACGCCAACTCGGTGATGGTCATTGCCGGGCAACTCTCGAATCCGATTACGGTCGCCTATATCAGGGGCATCAGGGATGGATTGAAGGATACCCCGTACAAGGTGTTCGTCGCGATCACCGATTATGAGACGAAAAACGAGGTCGATTATCTGCAATATGCGAAGGAGAATGCTTTTGCAGGAATTTTCATGCTCAATGTCATTGAGAACGAGTCACTCATCCGCATGCTCAATTCTATCGAATCGCCGGTAATACTGGTGAACCGCTATCTGCGGTCCAAGGATACCGACATCGTGACCGTCGACAACTACCGCTGTGGATTCCTATCCACGCAATATTTGATCAATCATGGACATACCCACATAGCCCATATCGCCGGCCCCTCGAACTCCATCACATGCCAAAACAGAACCCTCGGCTACATAGACGCAATGAATGAAAACAAGCTTAAATTCAGGACCCAGGACATATTCCACGGCGACCGCACCTACCAAAGCGGTTATGAATTCGGCCAGAGCTTCTGCAAAATCAAAGTTGAAGAGCGTCCAACGGCAGTATTTTCCATCTCAGGAACCATGGCGGAGGGATTCGCCGACGCGGTCATCCAAGCAGGCCTTTCGATTCCCGAGGATGTCTCACTGATCTGCAACGATGATTCGAGTAAAGAATATGTACGCAAGCTGAAGATCACCTGTGTCGAGCCCAACATATTGACCATCGGTGTAGCGGCTGCAGAATTGTTGCTCGAACGGATCAAGAATCCAAATTCTCAGCTCAGGAGAATCGTATATCCACCGGTTTTAACTGAGAACGGCTCAGTCAAGACACTCGTCCACCAGGAAGCTGTATCGAGCTGAAGCCGACACCCTGCCCCTAGAAGATTGAATTTCAAGTTATAAGACCTCTTGCGTTGCCGGTACGGTCAATTTACACTGGTGAAAAGAGTCCGACACACATGGGCGAAGGAGTACATCATCGCTACACTCAGCAGGCGCGTTAAACTTGGTTTCGGGATCGGTGATTTGGGTGGAAACCTCTTTTTCACCACCATCGGGTTCTATCTGCTTTATTATTTGACCGATATCGTAGAACTCTCGGCGGCTCTGTCAGGTACCGTCCTCATGATAGGAAAGATATGTGATGCCATCACCGACCCGATCACCGGCTATTATTCGGACCGGACCCGCACCCGCTGGGGACGGCGCCGCCCCTACATGTTCGTCGGTGCCATCCTGACCTTCTTCTCGATGGGCTTGATGTTCACCAAACCCTCCTTTCAAGGGCAGCTGCCCCTGTTTCTCTACCTGACGTTCCTGTACTGCTTTTTGAACACCGCCTATACGCTCATCAACATCCCCTACGGCGCATTGCCCCCCGAACTGACCCACGATTACAACGAGCGGACCATCCTGACCGGCTACCGCATGAGTTTCGCCGTCATCGGCACGTTCATCGGAGCAGGAGCGGTGATGCCGATCATCGGCATCTTCACCAACACCGTCCTCGGCTGGTCCATCATGGGTACGTTCATGGGGGCCATGATCCTGCTTTCAACCTTCGGCACCATCTTCTCCATCCGTGAACCCATCCACAGCGAAGCACAACCCGATGAAGGATTCTTCAAGACCTTCATGGAAACCCTTTCGGACAAAGTGTTTTTGACCGCTTTGTTGCCCTGGTCGTTCTTCACCATGGGCACTTCGATGGTCCAAGGGGCGTTGGTGTACTACTACGCCAACATATTCAAGAACGAGGGGCTCTTCCAAGTCGCCCTCATCTTCCTCTTGTCGACCAGCCTCATTTTCATACCGATATGGGTGAAGATATCCCAGAAAATCGGCAAAAAGTGGTGCTACATCATCGGCATGGCAATCATGTCGGTCGGCGTCATGGTGTTCTCGTTCCTCGGGGAAACAATCGGCCCGACAGCAGCGATGGTGGTGATGGGCCTAGCAGGCATCGGCTTGTCGACCCATTACGTCATGCCCCATTCATTGCTGCCCGATGTCGTCGAGCATGATGCGGTCACCCATGGCAACGTCCGCCGCGAAGGGGTGTTCTCCAGCATGTGGACATTTTCCAGCAAGATCGGCCAAGCACTTGCGTTGGCGTTGAACGGCTGGATCTTGGCATGGTTCGCCTACAAACCCGGTGAGATCTCCGCGTTGTCGAACCTCGGCATCAAACTGATCTGCGGTCCGTTGCCGTTGGTGTGGTACCTCATAGGGATCCTCATCTTGCGCCACTACCCGATCGACCGGGCCTATTATGAAGCGATGCTGAAGCAAAAGGCCTGACATGAAGCGGAAATCAGAACGGACGGTGACCCTCCGGCGTGCTGTCGAGTCCAAAGGATTCTTGGAACCCCGTTTCTCCCGAGGAGCCCATAGGTTCATGTTGACCTTGGGAACAGCCTATCTCAAGGTTTTTGAACGGGTCGCCACCGTGCGCATCGAACATGAGGAGGTGCTGGTTGACCAGTTCGAACGTTTTTTCAAAGGGGACCAGCGCTTGATCATCGCCTTCAGGCACGTCGCCAAAGAAGACGCCCCCGTCTTGATGTATGCAATCGCCAAGAGACTCAAGCATGCGGCCAAACCCAAGCAAAGCCAATCCTTCGTCGCCCATGCCGTTTTTCTCTATGCCAAGGACGTGCTGAACTGGGCCGGGAGCATCACGAAATGGCTCTTCCCCCGCATTGGCTGCATCCCGGTCCAAAACGGCGGGGCGAACCGCAACGGATTGCATGTGCTGCGCAAGGAGATGAAAGAGGGCCGCTTCCCGATTGCTTTGGCACCCGAAGGACAAGTCACCTACCATATGTACCGTTCGCATCCCATCCAATCCGGGATAGCCACCTTGGCCTCGTGGGGAACGGAAAGCGGCACAGGGGTCAACATCCTTCCCGTAGCCATCGGATACCGCTATAGCGAAGATCCCGAACGCTTCATCCAAACCCTCATGAAACGATGGGAACAGGAAAGCGGATTGACATTGAAAGATATTCCCACCACCCCGATTCTCAGCTTGTTGCTCGAAGCCCAACTGAAAACCATCGGATTGTTGGAACAATTCTATCAAATCGTACCGCCACAGGAACCACAGTCTCCGCGTGAACGCATACTCACCATCTGCGACCACGCCCTGCATCAAGCCGAGTACCTGGCCAAACGACGGGCCGAAGGAGCCATCATCGACCGCCTGTTCCGCATCCGCAACAGCGGCGAGGAAGCAGTCTACCCCGAACACATCGAGTTGCAGCACCTTCCCAGAGTATCCAGGAGTATCGCCGATTTCAGGGCGCTCGAAGCCCAAGTGTACTTGCGCCATACCCAGATCGTAGACGTGCTCGAATACATCGACGAGCAGTACATTGCTTCACCGTGCAGTGCCGGCCGTGCCTGTGAGTTCGCATTGAACCTGCTCGATGTCCTCAACCGGATGTGCGGTGGAAATGTCGATTCGCGCTTCACCCCGAAAAACAAAGCAGCGGTTATCGACATTGGCCAACCGATACCTGTGGAATATACCGGAACACGGATCGCGAAGGAACGGCTCAAGGCCATCACCGCCCAAGTGGAACAAGCTCTGCAAGCAGTCTCAACCGATCTGGAAATCCGTTGGGAGACCATCAGTTTCCAGGCCTGACCGCGTACATGCCCTTGTATCGATCCAACGGTAGCCAAATCGGTCAGCAAGCACATCAACCATACCGTATGAGCATCTTCAGTCTGATAGTGCTACGCGCGAATAACATCATCACATCAAGGTAGGTTTAGATAACAAGAATCTTGGCAGGTTTGGTTGTTTTACTTCGACTCTGGTTGTGACTGACTCGTGGTGGTTCTTTTTCTCTGACTCTTTATGGTTATTTACTGCCGACCCTAACCCATTCCTTCGGCTAATATCTGTTTTACTCAAATATTAGCCGATAGACTTATTCATGTATAACAAAATTTACATGGAAAAACATTTCAGTTATCTTCGAATGAAGAAGATAACTGAAGTCTATCCTTCACATGTACACCTATCTGATTTTTCAACTCAAGGAGGATCATACCCCCCGGGATTGTTGGATTTACATGACATTATCCGCTTGATAATTTTCCTCATCGCTGTGCTTAATTTATACTTTGAGAATGCTTGCAATGCATATTCTGAACACGTTGGGGTATAAATGCATTCGGTACGATACCCGCTCGCATCCAGAATCCCACGTCTCATAGCATGGTCGATATCGATACAAACAATTATTAATTTGAGAACTAGAGATTTCACCATCTTAGTAGCGGACCAAATTCGGTAGTGATCACCCCAGTGAGGATTAGAATCAACACGATGGGAAGGATGATATGAACAAACAATAATAGCTGGAGACAACCCCTTCCGGAAGGACTCGTTCCGGTTATTCTCATCGTCTTCTTTGCATCGGAGAGATACACCAAGTTCATGATAAACCCAATTATAAAAAATCCTATGTAATAGAATATAAAAGATAATAAAGCCTTACCGGTATAGGACTTGGTCGCTTCTATTGTCTGTAACACAGAACCTGAATCGACAGATATTGTGGTATTCACCGATCTGGTAGGATCATCGTCGCGGCGATATCGAGTTATGGAGGATTCTCGTGGCGCGAAGGATTCGTAGCGTGTCTCAGAAGAATCGGGATTGATTGGTCGCGGATTGCCATTATTTTTTTCATGTATGGATGAGTTCTGACTATTGCCTTCTGCCGGTCTTGTTGTTGGAACCATATGTTCAACCGCAGAGCTTCTTCTCGCCTTAAAAAATCCTCGGATATCTCCAGGCTGCAGATCGTGCTCTTTCATGCAAGCAGCGCAAACATAATAGGTATGACCATCGATTTCGGTACTCGACACAGTACCAATCTCACCGGGAGGTACCGTTTTCTTGCATATACCGCACTCCAGTTGCCGGTTTAGTTTCGATGTAGCAATCAAGAAACCTTTTATATCTTCATCTTCAAGCTGGTAAGCCTTGATACAGGAATCACAAATAAAGCATTCTACTCCATGTATGTTCATTAATCCCCGCATCGTCGAATTCAATCCCTCAAAAAACTCATAATTGCAAACACAGCAGGTTTTACCGCTCATACCACTCATCCCTGTATATTGTTTTATCATTTACATTATAAGTAAATGTATTAAATTATCTTTATTCATCCTTGAAACTGTTTTCTATTATTACCTCAATTAAAGCCTTCATTTCCAAATTTCCTGTGATTATCATACCACGGCATATATCAGGTAGCAAAAATTATTTTGCCCCAGATTATTTTAATGAAAAGAACACCAAATCGATATTATCATTAACAATATCAATGAAGCGCTGTATGACCTTATCGCCATATAATCAGTTCCGATTAATCATGACGACACCGACGAAAAAGTTCTCTGGATAAATATCTAAAGCATGGATGACCCAGTCACTCTTTTCCGTCCACCTTTTTCACCGCCCTGAAACTCAAATAGCGTTGGCCGTCGGTTTTCCTTCGCTCAAAAACACCGCCATGGTACACCACGATGTGGGCGCGCTGGTCATCCTGTAAAGTGGTATCTTCGGTCCAATAATAAATCACCGGGGAATGGACATCCCACAACGGAGACTCCTTATCGGGTGTCCGTTCATAAGTGGCCTTGCCTTCTGGCCCATCCCACACTCCACCGGCATTGGTGCCATGGAGCATCATCGACCGGACCGCCTCATCGACTGTCGGCAATCTCCACACGCCCTGTTCCTCCGGCATGACTGTCTTTCCATCCTCGGACAGATGGCTGCATAGAAAACGGGCCTCTTGCCACGAGGTTCCCCCGTCGGGCCAACCGGGTCCGCGGGGAGCCCATGCCAAGACAACACCATTGCCCTCGACAATCCTCATGCCGAAGTCTCCGTCATCCACCCGCTGCGCTACTTTGATGCCCTGTGGTAGCGATACCACCACGACGATCAGGATGGGTAAGGCAATGAGCAAACGGTAAGCCCACTTTTTTGGTTGCACCTGTCCGAAGTAATAAGCCAGCCCCAGGGCGATGATCGGGATAACGATCATCGAACCGACCACACTGAACGAAGCACCAGAAAAGAACCATAGGCTGAAGACAGCCATGGCAGCATGCAACACAATACCGATCGTCCTCCAGCGCAAGGCCACCACAGCCAACACGGTGAAAACGATGGGAATCAACAGGTATTGGAACACCAGCATGAAAAGGTTTTCCCACAGCGAGGAGGAATACCAGCCCTCATGAAAATTTTCAACCGCGCCCCAATAGGCCCACAAGCTTGAAAACACCAAGCTGGTCAAAACCCCGAGCCACCCGATGATCCGCTTCTTGGGAAGTCCCATCATGCCCTCCCCTGCAAGAGACGGCTTGGTTACCTTCAATCCGCTTCCCGCATCATGCGACAGACGATAACGACGCTTTCCCTAACCGAATGTTGTCACCAAGCGACCACTGCCCCGTCGGTCCTTGACTCTGTTCCGCCAATGAGCAGACCGCTTTCGTGGTTGCGCCAGATGATCTGTCCACGACCGAACATTTCCGGTTCCATGGAAACCTTTATCTCATGGCCTCTTTCCGCCAGAGCTTTGGCGATATGCAACGGGAAATGGTGTTCCACCAACACCTGTTTTCCTGCAAGCCAACGCCAGCGCGGAGCATCGAGGGCGGCCTGCGGATCGAGCAGGCCATCGATAGTGTTGAGCACCACCTGCACATGGCCTTGGGGTTGGTTGAAACCACCCATGACCCCAAATGGACCGACCGCGTGGTCGTCTTTGGTCAAGAATGCCGGGATGATGGTGTGGTAGGGCCGCTTGCCCGGCTCCAACCGGTTGGGGTGGCTAAGATCCAGCGAGAAGTTGGCACCGCGGTTCTGCAAAGCAATCCCGGTTCCCGGGATGACGACAGCAGACCCGAACCCTTCGTAATTGCTCTGGATGAACGAGACCATGTTGCCTTGGTCGTCTGCAGTCGCCAGATAGACAGTACCGCCTTGCATCGGCTTTCCACAGGCAGGTTCCAACGCTTGTTCGGTTATCAACGAACGGCGTAGGGCGGCGTAGGACTGCGACAAGAGGTCTTGCGTCGAAACCGACATCGAATTCGGCTCGGCGACATAGGCTGCCGCATCGCTCATCGCCATCTTGATCGCCTCGATAGCCCGATGGTACGAACGCTCGTCGAAGCGGTCGGCAGGATCAAAACCGTTGAGGATGTTCAACGCAGACAACGCGGCAATGCCCTGCCCGTTCGGTGGTATTTCCCACACATCGTAGCCGCGGTACCCTACCGAAATAGGCTGGACCCACTCACTGACATGGGAGGCCAAATCATCGATGCGAAGATGCCCGCCATGAGAGCGGGAGAACGCATCGATGTGTGAAGCGATCTTGCCTGTGTAGAAATCGCGGGCGCCACTGGCGCCGATCGCCCTCAGGGTCTTGGCATGGGCGGGCGAAGCGAACAACTCCCCCTCCCGCGGGGCTCGCCCTAACGGAGCGAATGTTTCGAACCAAGGGGTGAACAGCGGATCACAAGCCAATTTTTCATACCGTTTGAAAGCCCGTTGCCACGTCCGTGCAACATTCGCGGTAACGGCGAAGCCTTCCTCGGCATAGGAAATGGCGCTTTCCAGCAGCTCCGACAATGGCAATGAACCGAAACGCTCGACCAGCGAAGCCCATGCAGCGGGAATGCCGGGGACCGTGACGGGCGCCCACCCTATGCGGGGCATCTCGCTGTGGCCCTGATCGCGAAGCGCTTGGGGATCGATCGCCCGGGGGGAACGTCCGCTGGCATTCAGGCCATGGAGTTTTCCTTTGGTCCAGACCAAGGCGAACGCATCCCCTCCCAATCCGTTGGAGACAGGTTCGACGACAGTCAACGCCGCGGCAGTGGCAACTGCCGCATCGATGGCGTTGCCGCCGCGCTCGAGCACGCGCAACCCCGCCTGGGCGGCAAGATGTTGGCTGGTGGCCACCATGCCTTGTTTGGCCATGATCGGAAAGCGACCCAGAGCGTACGGATGGATCGAAGTTGAAAACTGCATGAAAAACACTCCTTCGAAAGGGATGCTTCAGTGTAGTTTCAGCCTAGGATGCTGTCAACGCATGAATGATTCCATATATCCATACCCAGGAATGGTTGCCGATGATCGTTGTACTGAGTCGGTCGGCTGAGTAAAGAAGCCCCTCTGTGGACATGAACGTCATAGACCGCTGTTGTCGGCAGTATTAAAAGAGCATAGAATGTCGCCATATGGCTATGAACAGGGAAATCACCATCAGGACATGCACCGGGCAAGACAGCGGGATCATCAGGCAACTTGGCGAGGCCACCTTCCGCGAAACCTTTGCCGCCGACAACACTGCCGAGGATATGGAGCGCTACGTACGGGACAACTTCTCTCTTTCCCGCATCGAAGAGGAACTTGCCAACCACCGCTCTCTCTTCTTCCTCGCAGAACACGAGCTCTCGCCTGTCGCGTACATGAAGGTGAACTTCGATACCGCTCAAAGCGAAAGCGGTTATCCCGGTTCGCTGGAAGTACAGCGCATCTATGTCTTGAACGCTTATAAACACCGCCATATCGGTAAAATGCTCATGACCAAAGCGATCGAGATTGCCAAGCACGAGCACCTGGATTACCTGTGGCTCGGGGTGTGGGAGCGCAATACAGCAGCCATCAAGTTCTATCAAGGACAAGGCTTCACCATCCATGCCACCCATAGCTTCATCCTTGGCACCGACGTTCAGACCGATTACATCATGAAATTGGACATCCGATCACACTTGCACCCTTTGTAGTACCAAAATCATGCACGATCATTGAAAGAATTAAATACACTTAACACCAAATGGATAATGGTTCATAGAATAAAATGCATTTAATCCTGTTGCTCATCCTTCTACATGTAACGACCAGTTGTGGAAAGATTTGGTGTTCTCCATGGTAGGTTGGTCAAGCATCAGGCATACCCCATTTTTCGTGAGAGAACGCAGTTGTGTGGTGAAAATCTCCATGCTACCATGACGCATGAATTTGTCATGTCTGGTGGCATGAAACGATGAAAACGCATGTCTCCCGACTTACTGAGGAAGCAACATCATGCGGTTCAGGGTCCTGAAGACTTACTTCGTCGAGATCCTCTTGTTGTTCACGATCGCGATCATGGCTACCATCGCCATGCTATCGTGGTTTCTCAACACCCATTTCGAACGATCCACCTCACACATGGTCAACACGTTGAACCAAGATTTCCTTGCCGAGACACATCGGATCAACGAATACCTGCAGAAAATGGTAAAAATCAGTGGAATGGAGTTATTTTTAGAACCTTCCGTCCAAAAAATCATGTACCAAAAGGAATTGACCAACTTCGACGCGGTCACTGCCATCAGACGGCTAGACGCCGTGATGAGTACTAATTTACATACCCACTCCATCTATGTATACAACGCAACGAGGAATTACCTCTATGCGACAAGCAACGTCGACTCCGACTCTGTCGACAGATTCAAAGACCAAGGGGTGCTCAACCTGTTGAACGGGAACGCAGACCATCGCAGGCTCGCTCCCATTCCCCGTTACATGTCAACCACGACCGGCATAATACCGGTCTACTCGTTTGTCTTTTACACCATCCAAACCAGTGAACCGAAGATACATGGAGCCATGGTCATGAACATATCGCTGGATTGGCTACGCGAAGTGTTCCATGACAACGAGGATTCTGCTTCCACCATCGTGTTCGTAGATGAAGAGGGCACGATAGCTTACCATAGCGACACCTCCCGGTTCCTCCAGAACATCTCATCCGATCCGATATTCTCACAGATGGCCAAGAGCAGTAGTCCCACCGGTTATTTTCTCCATCGCGATACCACGGGCACCTATTTTGTGTTCCACTCAAAAAGCCAGGACAGCCCGCTATACCTCATGCGCATCTACCCGTATGAAGTAATCATGGCGGGAATCATCGATGTACGGACCACGACCCTGTTGTTGGTGTTCCTTTGTGTCGCTATCGCACTCTTGCTTGGAGTCTTGGCCAGTCGCAGGTTGTACAAACCAATCCATCAATTGGTGAGCCGAGTCGAGTCAAACGCGAAAATGTCGG
>CAZJAK010000078.1:0-10747 GCA_964543935.1 uncultured Spirochaetaceae bacterium | reverse complement strand
GACTTCGGTCACTTCGGCAAACGCCGAGCTGCTGAGCAGGATTGCTCCCAGCACAGCACGCTCGGCATCATCGTTATGGGGAGGAATACGTCCTCCGGCCGGTAACGTCGCCACGGATAGCCGTCAGGCTTCCTCCTCTTCGTCCTCGTCCTCAAATTCCTGGACACCCTCGGCACCGTATTCAGGTTCCTTGGATTCTTCAACCACGGCAGCCGAAGCCTTGGCGGCAGCCTTTTCGGCGGCTTTATCGGCAGCGACCTTCTCTGCAGCGGCTTTCTTGACCTCGGCATCGCTGACGACGATCAATTTGACCATGGAAGTCTCGTTCTCGTACAGTCGAATCTTCACCGAATAGGTCCCGACCATCTTGATGGCCTGTGAGGCAACCTCGATCCGCTTGCGCTCGACCTCGATGTCGAGCTTGGCCAATGCCTCTTGGATCATCGCACTGGTGACCGACCCGAACAGCTTGCCCGATTCACCGGCAGAAACCACCACCGTGAGGGTGGTCTCGTCGAGTCGCTCTTTCAGCGATGCAGCTGCTTTGCGTTTCTCGACCTTGCGCTTCTCGATGGCGGCGGCACGACTGGCGAACAACGCCTTGTTGGCATTGTTGAACAACACGGCCAACCCCTTCGGAAGCAAAAAATTCCGTGCGTATCCATTCTTCACTTCAACGACGTCGCCCTCTTCGCCAAGGTTGCGGACGTCTTGATTCAGTATGATCTTCATGTGACCTTCTCCTTATTCATTCACTCTATAACCGACCCACGTCTCGGATACGCCGAACAACGACAGCACCACCAACGCGATCGCGTTCAATCCCGGTATGAGGACCAGAAGCGACAGCAGGATAAAAATCCGTACAACACTCGCCCGTTCATGTTTCTTATGGACGATGAACGCCACGATCGACATGCCCTGAACCAAGTAGAGCAATGTGACCGCCAACGCCGAATTCCATGCCAAGCATGCCAGCAACGGGACCTCGAAAACCATCGAAGCCAAGACCAAGGTCCAGGCAACCAAAAACACCCATACGGTGTTGACCGGCAACTTCCAGCGGCACATGCGCGTGCGATACCCGGCATCGTTACGGTGTATCAACAATTCGCTTGCAAGCAACGAGAAACCGAATTGAGCCATGAACAACGGTAAAAAAGCCAATTCAGCCACGGTTGCCAATAAGTCGAACAGAAGCTCACCATCCACACCAAGCGGCATCGATGTCCCGAGCAAGGGCGGCACCAAGGTGGTGTACAACTCCTTCAATGCCGCCGCCGTGTCCCGAGCAGTTTGAGAACCGCTCCGAAACCACAGCACCAATGCCATTCCACCGATCGCTGCGCAAGCACTGCCGGCAAGGAACCTCACCAACATGCCTCGTTTGGGAAGCCCAATCCACCACGCCGCCCCGACCAACAACGAGACCGGGAAAAACATCCCGACCGCGAGCGAGCCCGCCAGGGCCGGTTCACCGGCAAGTCCCTTGGAGCGCCATAGACTGTCGCCAACCAGAAGGAGCAACACAGCCAAAACCGGCAACAGCGCCCGTTTCGATTCCTGCAAGCGCGGTGCGGCGAACAACAGCGGCACAATGAAAAATGTTGCGGTCGAGGTAAGCTTGAACAGGATGAAAGAGATTCCTGCCGCCACTACTCCATCGCGCACCATCGTCACGACCCGCTGTTCCATCGACTCCCCCGTCTATTTCTTATCGAAAGGGAGGTACGCAAGCACACGGGCCCGTTTGATCTCGGTGGTCAATGCCCGTTGGTGCTTGGCACAGTTGCCTGTGATCCTGCTCGGAAGGATCTTGCCCCGCTCGGTCACATATCTGCGGAGCAAGTCGGGATTCTTGTAGTCAGCGCTCAGGTTTTGTGAGCAGAATTTGCATACTTTCTTTTTGAACGGGCCTTTCTTGCCGCCGTTGCGCCTATCCCTGAAAGCGCCACCCTTGGCATCGGAACCTTCGTTCATCATCATATCCTTATCATCACGCATCTTGTTTTGTTCTCCTCATCCGTATCTCAGAACGGAATATCGTCGTCGAATTGTTCAGGACCGGGAAAATCGCCACCTTGGTTTGTGAAACCCTGCGGTTTACGATTCTGGGCGGAAGGTTCTCCGCGCGAGCCCTGATTCTTTTGGAAGGTGTTTTGGGTTGACTCGCCATTCTGCGATCCCCCACCACCTCCAAGCAGTTGCACATTGTTGGCCACGACTTCGATTTTGCTCCTGCTTTGTCCGTCCTGCTCCCACTTGCTCTGCCGCAACTCACCGTTGACGCAGATTTGGCGCCCTTTCACCAAGTAGGGATTCAGCACTTCTGCTTGTTTTCCCCAGACCGTCACGTCGATGTAACTCACTTCCTCCTCTCGCTGTTCACCCGACCTCTTCAAACGGTTCACGGCAAGAGAGAAGCGGCATATCGCCGTTCCATTATTGGTGTATTTCAGTTCGCTGTCTCTGGTAAGCCGGCCTACCAGCACCACGACATTCACGTCGTTAGCCATGTTTGACGCCCCCGTCTATGTTATTTTTCGTTGTTGACGAACAAGAATTTCAGAACGGGTGCCATGAGCTTGAACGTATTGTTGAAGACATTGATCGACGCTGGATCAGCCTTCAGCTCGAAGTAGTAGTAGTGCCCCTTGTCCTGTTTCTTGATGAGATACGCGAGATTGCGCACGCCCATGTCGTCTTGCTTGACGATCTCGACGCTCGCGCTTGCGAATTCGGCCAGGATGGTTTCCAAGCCTTTTGCCGTCGATTCTTCGTTCGCATCGAAGATGACGGTGAACTCATAATTTCTCATGGTTCCTCCTTGTGGTCTATATGATCCACCCACGGTGGATAAAGAGGTTCAAAAAAAGTAACACGGTATGAAACCGGCTGTCAAGGCAAACGGGGGCGATGCGCCACCTCTTGCCGCTATGTACAAAAACCGATTGACGATACAGATACCGCCGGCAATGCCGGCGGCTCAATTGAGAAAGCGTTCAGGCACGTTATTTATTCTTGTGTCTGTTCTTCCTAAGCTTCTTCTTTCTCTTGTGTGTCGCAATCTTATGCTTCTTTCTTTTTCTTCCGCAAGGCACAGTAGAGCTCC
Organism: uncultured Spirochaetaceae bacterium; assembly: GCA_964543935.1. GTDB lineage: Bacteria > Spirochaetota > Spirochaetia > Sphaerochaetales > Sphaerochaetaceae > JAAYDK01. The sequence goes on along the minus strand of CAZJAK010000078.1, from coordinate 7,635 downwards.
TTATCCTTCGGGTATCGAACATCGTTATTCAATGAACGACTCATTATGCCCACTAGCGCGACGAAGGTCAAGAGGGCTTTCCTGATCAAAACATCATCGACCGTGTTGTAACCTCTGCCCGAGTAATCTTGATTTACAAGATACGGTAGGGAATTGCACTTGTACTGGAAAGTATCCATGATTATAATGGAATCATTCCATTGGAACAGGGAGAGAGCATCATGAGGGTCCTCATCTTCGGCCTCGGAACGCTTGGGGGCGGATTTGCCGCAGCCAAGTACTTCCTCGACAAAGGGGACGAAGTACGCATTACCGATTTACGCAGCGAATCAGTCCTGGGAGGACCGTTGGCCATCCTCAAAAGCAAGGGAGCCATGGCCATCTTGCAGGAACACCGCAAGGAAGATTTCTTGTGGGCCGATATCGTCATCAAGAATCCGGCCGTCGCCGCCACCCACCCGCTGTTGGAATTCGCCACCAGGGTTGAGTCCGACCTCTCGTTCTTGTTCACATCAAGCTTGATGAAAGGCATCGACGTCATCGCCATCACCGGCACCAAAGGGAAGACCACCACCGCAGCAGCGACCGCCCACGTATTGGGTCAATGCGGTTTCGAAGCCATGCAATGTGGCAACATGGGCATCAGTGGATTCTCGGTACTGACCGAACTACAAGCCCGTTTCGATTCCGGCCGGCCCATGCCGCGATATGTAGTGTGCGAACTGTCGTCTTGGCAAATAAGGGACCTCTATTGCTCGACCGGCAATCACATGCCCCAATTTAAAATTGTCGTTATGACCTCGCTGTTCCCCGACCACCTCAACTCATACGGAGACTTCAACGCCTACAAGCATGACAAATGGCTGTTGTTGTCGTCGAAAAGCAATCAGATTTTAGTATCACAAGACCTGTTCGACGATGTGAAGGCCAATGCGACCTTGGGTTCGAACAAGCTGTTGGCGATTGAGTCAATCCCGGGCGCAAAGCGCATCGAGACCCGCTTTCAACCCACATGGGCGATTTGCCGTCGCTTGGGAATCCAGTCCAAGCAGTTAGCGAGCGCGCTCGGATCGTTCAGGGGGGTGCCGCATCGTCAAGAACAGGTCGCCATGGGCGGCAACATCGTCTTCATCAACGATTCATCGGCGACGATACCCGAAGCAGTCAGTTTCAGCACCACCAGTTGCCCATGGCAGTATGTGCTCATCTGTGGCGGCACGGACAAGAATTTGCTGGCCGAGCCTATGTTAAACGCCTTGAAACGGGCTTTAAGCATCCACATCTTGGATGGCAGCTTCACGAGGAACAAGCTGTTGCCGCTGTTGCAGGCGCATGAGTTGGATTACCAAGGCCCGTTCGGGACGATGAAAGAGGCCTTCGATTCGGCGTTGGCTTCAGCACAAGCTGTCCTTGGGAAACGAAGCGATAAACCCATCGTCGCCGTGATGCTCTCCCCAGGAGCGGCTTCCTTCGTGTTCTTCAAGCATGAATTCGACCGGGGCGATCAATTCAAGGCGTTGGCAATCGAAGCTGCCGGGAAACTCTCAGGCCTCGTGTGAGACCGAATACTGTTGGGATATCCGTTTCGGTTGGCGCATCCGCTTGGCTTTAAACCTCATAAGTTCAATCTTGGCATAGAAAAACCACATCATGTAACGGTACGGGTAATCAATCGAAGGATGGCGGTAACGGACAACACCGCCGAAGGAGCGTTTGAACAAACGCAGACCCTCGAGGTGGGCACCCCGTTCACCCGGTCCCGAGATGCCATAGAGGTCATAGAGGCTGCAACCGTGTTCCCACGATGATTTGATGGTGTGGTCTTGCAACAGATAAGAGCAGGAGATGCCCTCCACCCTCAACGATGAGCCGAACAAGTAGACAGCGACATTCTTGCTTTCCATCACGATGGTTCCACCAAGCAGGCGGTTGCCGAGGTAGGCCAAGTACAGTCGGCAAACCACTTCATTGCCAGGGCTTACCTGCTCGGCCACGACCATGTTGGAAAAGCGCGCCCCTTCGCGCCGTTGGCCAAACCGGATCGAGGGATCGGGAACTTGATGTGTTCGGTAATCCAAGAAGCGGCGCAAGTATTCGGCTGGTCGTGCCGCAAAGCCATCACGCTTGGCCGTCTCTTGGTACACGGCGTACCAAGCTTTGAATTCCTCCTCGTTGCCGCCCCATTCCCGCACAGAGACACCTAGCGCTTGCGTCTTGCGTATGTTGCGGACCGCTCGTTCACGGTAGGCCGATTTGACTGTTCCGTATCCGTCGCCTAGCATGATCCAAGCGGTGCCCTCGGGCTGGACCGATTCTTTACAGACATGCAATCCATGTCCGCTGAACAATTCGAAGTGCTCGCTGTCGTCTTCGCGCCAAGGCAAATCGTAACGCAGGCAAATCGTCAAACGGGGCAACAACGGTTGCAGCGCTTTGGACAATTCGCGCAAGTAGGCAGCAACCGGCATCGGCACACCTGCGAGGCGCGGACCAAAAGGGATGTAGGCGACGACCAACGACAAGGCGATGCGGCGCAACAAAATCAGCAAAGTCGATTCATGCACCTGAACCGCACCGAGTCCCGGCTCGGGTCCCACAACCCGAATCCTGACAGCAACCGGTTCCCATTCGGAATGTTGTTTGACCGCAGCCCAGAACGAACTCTGGAACGGATTGTCGGCCGCTTCAAGTTGAGAACATGAAATACGGGAAACCGTCACCCTGCCCATCCTCCCCTCCCCGTCATCCAGAAAAATTCAGTATGTAATGCCTCGGGAGATCCGAAGGCTCAACCTACGTCGCCATCGAGATATTTGTTGGCTTTCAGATGCTGGCCAGCCGCGCCGACGGGCCGCCCATCGATCTGGACGATGCCGCCGACAGTGTGCATGGCGAGGGCAAAAAACTGGTCAGCCTTGACTTGGCTGCGCTCTTGGTCGGGTTGTTTAGTCCCATCGGGCAACAACTCGAGCCCCGCTTCAAATTGGTCGGCGAACAAAACCTCGCATGTGCTGTGCTCCTCGGCAAGCGGATCGCTGGCTGCCAGCAGCATGCCGCGGCTTTTGACACCCCTGAAGTTGGCCGGTTTCAAATTGGCCACCACCACGATGTTGCGACCCAACAGTTCATCTTCGCGATAATACGGAACGATGCTCGATACGATCGTGCGTGGCTCCTGTTCCTTCAAGTCGACCTTGATGATGTACAACATGTCCCCGCCGGGATGACGCTCTATCTCAACGATCTTGCCGACCTTCAGCTGCACCTTGGCGGCGAACAGCGCTGCCGTATTTTCAATCTGTGTGACCTTGTCCCCTTGAGGGATCGTCTGCTCCATGGCGATGTGCTCCTCTTTACGATCCGCTTGGCTTCCAGCGTAGCGGCTTCTGAGTGTCTCTATTAATTGGTCCTCCAATTTTGTGAACAGGTACCCGCATTCTCCAATCGGTCCCAATCCGCTGAAATTCCCAAGATCCTTCCACCCGGCCTCGGGGCAACCCAGCCAGGTGAGAATCCGAAGGGACGCATCCGGCATGTAGGGGGCAATCATGATGGCAATGTCCCTGATGAGATAAGTGAGCGTGGTCATCAAGCGGGCGGCACCTTGCGCATCGGTCGTGCGGCGTTTCCATGGCTCGCCATCCTGGAAGGCCTTGTTGGCCACGGACGAGAGGGCGAACACTTTCCGAAAGGCTTCCCGCAATTCTGCATGCTCAAGCAGGTCGTCGATCTCAGCTTCTGCGGCCCTGACCGCCGCAACGATCGTTTGGTCGACCTCTTGGGTGGGAAGGGAGCCGTCGTAAAAGCGACGGATGAAGGTGAGGGTCCGGTTCACCAGGTTCGACAGGTTGCCGATCAGCTCGCCGTTGACCTTTTCTTGGAAATCCTTCCACGTGAACAGGACGTCGGCTTTCTCGGGGCGGTTGTAGAAAATATAGAAACGCCACATGTCGGTGGGGATGCCGGTCTCTTGCACATCGTTTCCGAACACACCCACACCCCTGCTCTTGGAGAACTTGCCACCTTCGTAGTTGAGATATTCGGTGGAGGACATGTGGTGGAGCATGGTCCACTTTTGGCCTGTTGCCAACAATGTGGCCGGGAATATGACGGTATGGAACGGTATGTTGTCTTTACCGATGAACTGGAACAGCTCGACCTGTGCAGGATCGTGCCACCAGGAGTCCCAATCGGGACGTTGGCCGGCCGTAATCGAGATATAGCCGATCGGAGCGTCGAACCATACATAGAAGACCTTGTCCTCGAAACCGCTTTTCGGGACGGGGATGCCCCATTTGAGGTCACGGGTGATGGCACGTTCCTTCAAGCCGTCCCGTATCCACGAACGGGTCGTCTGGATGGCGTTACGGGCCCAGAATCCTTTATCGGAAGCCTCATGCATCCAAGCGTCCAGCATCGGCAGGGCTTTCGGCAGGTCCAAGTACAAGTGGCGGGTTTTATGGAGCACCGGTGTGGAACCGCACACTCCGCACTTCGGCTCGACCAACTCGGTCGGGTCGAGCAATGTCCCGCAGGAATCGCACTGATCCCCGCGGGCGCCGCTGGAGCCGCACTTCGGGCAGATACCTTCGACGAATCGGTCGGCCAAAAAGCGCTGGTCGTGCTCGCAATAGAGTTGCTCGACCTCACGCTCCACGATATAACCGGCTGCATCGACTTTTGTGAAGATGTCTTGGACGATACGGGTCTGGATTGGATCACTGGTCCTGCCGAACACGTCGAATGCAATGTTGAACCACTCGTATATGCCGCGGTGGACCGCATTGAAGCGGTCGCACAGTTCACGGGGAGTGACACCCTCCATCAATGCCTTGGTCTCACTGGCCGTGCCATACTCGTCGGTACCGCAGACATAGAGCGTCTCGTATCCTTTGGAGCGGCAAAACCTGGCGAAGCAATCGGCAGACAGGACCTGGATGATGTTTCCCAGATGGGGAATGTTGTTCACGTACGGAAGAGCTGATGTGACCAAACGTTTTTTCATGCACCACACTATACATTCGTAAGATGCATTTTGCAATCGGTTGCGTGAGCTTCCATCACGACGGGAAAGCTCTCGCCCACGGCTGGGCAGGTGCTTGCCCAATGTACCGACTCATGGAAGAAGTGTGTTCAGTGCGACACAATTCGTACAAATGTCATCTGTCAATGATAGAAGGAATAACTTCAGCATCTTTGACAAAACTCATTTCAAAGGCCTTATTTGTCATATTTTATTTAATTTCTTATTTTATATTCACATATATACTTTTTATAATTCTTATAATTATTAAGCTCTTCCACCGTACTTCCATCATTTGTCCAAGCAATAAACAGCCAGTCCAATCACTGGTAGCAAGGGTATGCTGAACCTCAAGAAAAATATATCATCGTGATTAGTATTATTTTTGCACTCACTAGTTAAAACATGTAACATCACACACATTCCTTTCATTGACGATGGCGACTTGTTTCTATACACTTGTACCAGCAGGCCGTAGCCTGCAAGGAGGATTCGGATGAGCAGTGCAAGCGCAGCTCCCAGGAGACCTGTGCATCTCAGCCCGAAGTTAGTGCTGGCAGCCATCGGCGTGGTGTTCGTCATCGCGTTGGTCATGAGCAGTTTCTTCGTGGTCGACCAGACCGAGCAAGCCGTGGTGCTGAGGTTCGGCAAATTTGACCGGACGGTAGGTCCCGGATTGCAGACCAAGCTGCCGTTGGGCATTGACCGCAATTACAACATACCGACCCAGGTTGTCCAGACGATGACGTTTGGCCAAAAGGCCACCCAAAGCAGTTACAACTCATTTTTCACCAACGACATGGCCACCAATGAGTCGGTGATGCTCACCGGCGACTTGAACATCGTCGATGTCCAATGGATCATCCAATACCGCATCGAGGACCCCTCCAAGTGGTTGTTCAGGGTGCAAGAACAGGACAAGACCATCCGTGACATCAGCCAGAGCGTCATCAACCAGTTGGTCGGTGACCTGCCCATCTTGGCGGTCATGTCCAGCGAGCGTACCGCCATCGAAGTCGAGTCGCAAACCCACATGCAAAGAATCTTCGACTCCTATGATCTGGGAGTGAAGATCGTGACGGTCAAGCTGCAGAACATCGTTCCGCCGGCAGGAGAGGTTCAAGATGCTTTCGAGGATGTCAACAAAGCCATCCAAGACATGAACCGCTTCATCAACGAGGGGAAGCAAAGCTACAACCAGGAGATTCCCAAAGCCCAAGGAGAGGCCAGCCGCCTGATCCAAGTGGCCCAAGGCTATGCAGCAGAACGGGTCAACAATGCTCTCGGCGATGTCGCCAGATTCGCATCGGTGCGCGAAGCCTACTCGATGAGCAAGGAAATCACTGCCCAGAGGTTGTACATCGAAACGATGGAAAGCCTGTTGGGTGAAGCCAAGGGAACGGGCTCGATCATGCTGATCGACAAGACGCTGGAAAATTTCCTGCCGCTGTCGAACATCGGGACTCCGATTGGAGGTGCCAAATGAAAAAGCTCATCACCGCTGCGGTGGTCTTGGCCGTCCTGTTGATCATCATCGTCTTGCTCGGACCTTTCTACATCGTGCAAGAGGGAGAGCTGGCTGTCATCACCAGATTCGGTAAAATCGTTGATACAAAATTGGAAGCGGGCTTGAAATTCAAGATGCCGTTGGTTGACACGGTCGTGCGCTACCCGAAAAAAATATTGTCGTGGGATGGCGACCCGCAACGCATCCCCACCAAGGAAAACCAATTCATCTGGGTCGACACGACCGCCCGCTGGAAAATCATCGATCCGGCCCGTTTCTACCAATCGGCCAACACCCTGGCGATCGGTTCTTCACGGTTGAGCGACATCATCGATTCCACCATCCGGACCGTCATCAGCGAGAACTTCTTGAACGAAGCCGTCCGCAATTCCAACAAAATCAATCAGATGAATTTGGTCGAACAAGTCCAGAATGTGGAAAGCTTGGAGGACGCCGAACAATTGCGCAACCTCACCGCCACCAGCGTGAAGCAGGAAACCATCCAAACCGGCCGCCAAGGCTTGTCCAACCGGATGCTCGAGATGGCCTCCAAATTCACCGCTGAATTCGGTATCCAGATCATAGACATCGTCATCCGCCAAATCCGCTACAGCGATGACCTGACCCAAAGCGTGTATCAACGCATGATCAAGGAGCGCAACCAGATTGCGGAAGCCTACCGGTCCTATGGAGCTGGTCAAAACGCCAAATGGTTGGGTAAGACTGAGAACGACAAGAAGAACATCATCAGCCAAGCCTACGCCCAAGCGGAAACGATCAGGGGTGTGGCCGATGCCAAAGCAACCAATATCTATGCCGATGCCTACGAAGCAGATCCTGAATTCTTCACGCTGTGGAGAACAATGGAATCGTATAAGAAGACCATTCCGAATCTGGATAAAGTCCTTTCAACCGAATTGCAGTACTTCGACCGTTTGTACAGCCCGTTTAGCGAATAGACGGTACGATGGCGTAAAGAAAGGGCTCCTGCGGGAGCCCCTTCTTTTTGCCATCTTAAAGCTAGTGGGGAATCAGGCCTTTGTTTCCGAACAAGACGGGCACGTGCCTTCCATGTTCACCTGCACTGAGTCGACGGTGAAGCCTT
>CAZJAK010000077.1:0-10785 GCA_964543935.1 uncultured Spirochaetaceae bacterium | reverse complement strand
GTCTGTCGTGCCCCAGTAAGAACCACCACCTTATGGTGGTCTGTAAGCCTTTGGATAGCTTGTGTAATTTTCCTGCTCTTGTTCATGCTTGCACTATACCATACCATTACGATGGATTCTAGAAAAATGCGTAAATATTGGAATAGTAATCCAAAATTAAGCCGTAATTTTGGAATATTAAGCGTTTTCTTCCTCTTGAGGGTTCTACATGAGCTACTTCGCAAGCTCCTTTGACTCAACAGGTGCATCACAAGCTAAAACTGCATATCGTTGCACTTTTAGCTTGTGTTCATCGTGAAGTCAAGTTGATCCAATGTTGCTTCGTTGCGGTGAATCGATTCCCAACACGGTGTGCATATCCGACTCTTCTTCATCGGACGGCTTACACAAGAGTTGCAATCATGCCGAGTAAGACATCCGATGAACGGCTTCTCAATCCTTTATTACAAGGCTTTGAGATACTCCAAGGTGCGTCTTGCCCCGTTGACGATATGGCTCGTGTCCGACCCGCATGATATCACATTGATGCCCATATCATACCAGAAGCGGATTTGCTCGGGATTCTCGGTGGCGATGGAGATGCCGATGGACTTGCCGGCATCGTGGCACATCCGTGCAGCCAACCTGATCAGGTCTGTAGTTGGCTTCTCATAGATTTTATACAAATGTCCGATGGAAGCGGACAAATCGCAAGGTCCGATCATAAAACAATCAACCCAAGGATTGGCACACATCCGGGGGAGGTTGTCGACCGCGGTCTTCGTTTCGATCTGTACCATCCGGATCATTTTCTCCACAGTAGTGTGGTGGATGTATTCCTCTTGGTCCATGATGGCGTAATCCACAGCCCGTATAGGACCGAATCCACGCGTTCCCAACGGAGGATAGAGGGTACTGCTCATGGCATTCTCAAGCTCTTCAGGGGTGTTCACCATGGGGAAGAGGATTCCCGTGGGTCCTTGCTCCAAAACCCGCTTCGCTAAAACAGCGTCATTCCATGGGATGCGTACGATCGAGTCGCATCCTGCTGCTGCCGCTCCCATCAAGTGGGTGATGAGGATGTGATAGTCGATGGCGGAATGTTCGGTGTCTATCCATAAGAAATCGAATCCTAGTTTTCCGCACAACTCCGAAATGCATGGGTCGGCAAGCAGCACATGCATACCCATGACCTTCTCACAGGCTCTTAGTTTTTCTTTTGTGGTTTTCATCTTATAGTTTCGCTTATGTTGATACCCCAAGGATCAAATCAGGTATCCAAGTCGATATTGCTGGAATGTAGGTCACCATGGCCAAGACGATAAACAAGGGAATCAAGAAGGGAAGTGTGGCTTTAGTGACCCGTTCGAATGAGACCTTCGCCTCATGCGACACGACATAGAGCACCACGCCAACCGGTGGTGTGGCAACACCTATCATCAGGTTGAGGATCATGATCATGCAGGCTTGAGTTTGGGATACCCCCACTTTCATCATGGCTGGAATGAGAATCGGTGTCAGGATCAAGATGGCGGCCGTGCCTTCCATGAACATGCCTATGATGAGCAAGAATACATTCACGATCAGTAAAAGCAAGAACTTCGAATGGGCAAATGAGAGCAACATGGTGCTCATCATCTGCGGGATGCGGGCCACTGAAAGCACATATCCGAAAATGCTGGCCACCATCACCAGCGCCAACACAACTCCAGTGGTTTCACAGGAGGTGAGGAACACCTTGGGGAGATCTTTCCACTTCAAATCCCGATAAGCTAACAGTCCAATGGCCAACGAATAAAAAGCCGCTACTATGGCTGCCTCGGTGGGGGTCATGACGCCACGATAAATTCCTACGAAGAGGATGATTGGGGCCAACAATGCTAAGAACGCCTCTTTGAAGGCGACCCAGATTTGTTTCCAAGACGGTCTGGGATTGCTTGGGTAATGGCGTTTCTTTGCATAATATGCCACCACGACGCACAAGCCGGCCGCCATCAATACTCCTGGGACTATACCTGCCATGAACAATCGGCCGATGGATGCTTCGGCTGCCACAGCCAGAATGACCATCGGTAACGAAGGAGGGATGATCGGGCCGAGCACCGATGAAGCAACCGTGGCCGCACAGGAAAAGTCGGCATCGTATCCGACACTTCTCATGGCTTCGATTTCTATGTTGCCCAAACCGCCAGCATCGGCCACTGCCGTTCCGCTCATCCCTGCGAACATAGCGCTGCCGATGATGTTGGCATGACCCATCCCGCCTGGGACTGTGCCGACGATTGTATTGGCGAAGTTGAACATTTTGCGAGTGACACCGGAGGTGTTCATCAAGTTGCCCATAAGGATGAAGAAGGGTGCGGCAATCATAGTGAACGAGTTGCCAGCTTGTGTGATGCGTTGAACAACCACTGCCGGCGGCAATCCGTTCATGAAGAAATAGAGGAAGGAGACCAACCCGAGGTTCACATAGAGGGGAAGTCCGGTGAACAATAGCACGGCAAACAGGATCAATGACAAGGTCATGCTTCCACCTCCAATTCTTCCACATGGAAGGAGGGTCTTTTCCCCTGTAGTTCTTCGATCAGGAAGATGATCTCATAGACCACGATGATGGCGTTGACAACTGGAGCGATGCCGTATACCCAGCCGTAATGGAGCCATGGCAGAGTGACGGGCGTGCCGAGGGATCGTTTGACCATGGAAATGCCGTAGATGACCATCAAGACCGAGAATGTGATGGTGAGGATATGGTTGAACACATTGACATACAACTGCGCCTTTTTCGGTAACTTGCTGACGACAAAGGTAATCCTGATGTGGGACCCCTTGCGTTCGGCAATGATCCATCCAAGGTAACAAATCCATACGTACATCAGTTGGATACTTTCTTCAGACCATGTGAGGGGATTCCTGAAGAGCCACCGCGATATGACTTGCATCAGGCCGAAAATGAATATGACGCAGAAGAGGAAAATACTCAGCCAATCGACTGCCTTTTCGGTGAATACTTTCACGCTCGATAAGATTTTTTTCATAGTATCTCTTCAGAGAAAGTGCGGGGCGCTCAGCCCCGCATTTGAATGCGTGGATCCTAAAGTCCCTGGACCATGTCCCACGTTCCCTTGCCCCACTTGCTTTCGAACTGAGCGGCGACATATGGCCCGGTAACCTTCCGGAACGACTCCACATCGGGTGTGATGATGGTGACACCTTTGGCCACGAGGTCTTTCTTCAACTGCTCTTCGAGTTTGACGTTTTCGGCATCGTGCCAAGCGATGGCTTCAGCAACGACATCCTCGACGATTTTCTGGTCGGCAGGACTGATTTTCTGCCACACCTTCTCGTTGATGAAGATGCAGTTCGGGCAAATGATGTGTTGGGTAAGCACCACATATTTTTGAATCTCGTAGAACTTTTGGGCGTTAAAGGTCGCCAGCGGGTTCTCTTGAGCATCGGCAACATGTGTGGAGAGAGCCAGATAGAGTTCGCCGAGGTTCATCGGAGTTGCTTTGGCCCCCCACGATTCAATCATGGCCATGTACATCGCCGATTGAGGAACACGGATCTTCATGCCTTTCACGTCATTGATGCTATAGACTGGTTTATCGGTGGTGGTCAGTTGCCTGACCCCGTAATAGAACGTGCCGAGAATGCGTACATCATGTTCCTGGAAAGTTTTGTTGAGCCAATCTCCAAATTGTCCGTTCATCGCTCTGCTCATGTGGGCGCGATCTTTCCAGATGTAGGGGGCTTCAGCGATATCGGCAACGGGAATCCCTACCGATGCAAATTGAGCCGGTCCCTCAGTACACATGTCCACCAGGCCGTTCTGAACTCCTTCCACCAAATCCCTGGAACCACCAAGGGCACTGCTGGGATATCCTTCAATCTTCACCCTTCCTTGGGTTTTTTCGTTAACGTTGGTGATGACCCTGTTCATCATCTGAGTCGTCAACGATTCCGGGGTGTGCACAGAACCCCATTTGATCATGACTGTCTGCTGCTCAGCCATGGCTTGGGCAAAAACAGACGAGCATGTCACGCAGAGAATCATTAGTACAACGACTAGTTTCTTCATACAATGCTCCTTTTCAAAAAAGATTTCCGCCAGAATTTTCCTCCCGGCATCCTTGATGAAATGGTATCACACGAGGTTTGTCCCTGCAATAAAAATCTGTACTACAATTATACAAAGAATGTCGAGTAAGTCACTACTGAATTCCGAGACTTCCCTGTTGTTTCAGCACATTCATCCTTGAGTGTTCCAAATGATCGCGTATTTCTTGTTCCACAATTTCAGGGTCGTGAGTGCGTAGCGCATCGAGAATCCGTCTGTGGCGGTAGATGCCGTCCTCGTTGCCACCCGAAGTTGCGATGCCTCGTTCGATGAATTGCCGCAATACACCGGTCATCGATTCCACGATCATACCCAAGAGCTTGTTGCCGCTAAACTTGCCCAATGAGATGTGGAACGCGATATCGTTCTCAATCCTCAGCGGCAACTCATCCATGTAGCGCTCCATGTTATCGACTTGGTTTTCCATGATGGCAATTTCGTCAGCGGTGATGCGTACCGCAGCATCGCGGCCGGCGGCTATCTCGAGGATGATGCGCATCTTGTACACGTCGTCATCGGATATCTTATCCATCTTGATGATGCGTCCGAGCATCTCGGAGACATCGGATGCCTTGGGTTTCGTGATGTAGGCCCCACCGCCGACTCGGCTGGAAACCAAGCCGCGTGCTTTAAGGAGTTTAAGGGATTCTCGTACGATGGTGCGGGAAACCCCGAAGCGCTGTGCCATCTCGTTTTCAGAGGGCAAGCGTCCGGCTTCGGTACCTTGCGTGATGATGGCTTTCTCAATCCGGTCGGCCACTTGTTCGCAAAGGGTTACTTTTGAAACATCGTTGTCCATATCCAACATGGGGAAGCCCGTCCTTTATCAGTCGTGCGGCTGTCCATAGACCTGTTTGAGATCATGCAGCACCTGCTTAGCACCAAGATACAGGTAATCGGTATCGGCTGCTATGGAAAGCATGTCGGTGCCTAAGTTCTTGTAATACTCCATTTCTGAACGAGGACAAGCACCAAAGGAGACCCCCATCTTCTTTCCTGCTTGGTGGACTTTTTTGTACACCTCGCCAACCACTTCATCGACATCGGGATGATGCCAATCATTGATATGGCACATCGAAGACGCTAAGTCGCAGGGACCGAGCATGATGACGTCCACATCTTCGATGGTCAGGATCTTATCGAGGTCTTTCAATGCAGCGATATGCTCGAACTGGAGAATTTTCAGTAAGTTTCCGTCGACAGAGTCCAAGTAGTCGGAAAGCGAGATGTTGCCGAACTGGACTGCCCTTCTGGGGCCAAAACCTCGTACTCCTTTAGGAGGGTACAAGCAGGATTGTACCGCCTCTTGGGCCATCTCATAAGAATTGACTTGCGGAAAAACGATGCCGTCAGGTCCCATCTCTAAAATAGGTTTGACTTTTACCCGGTCGACCGACGGGACCCGCACCACTGCGCTGACCCCTGCGGCACGACAAGCGACCAGATGTTGTTGAAGGCATTCCAGACTGATCGAAGAATGCTCAGTGTCAATCCAGAGGTAGTCGAAACCAACATTGCCGATAAGCTCGCTTATTTCAGGATCGTTAAGTGATATGTGCGTTCCCAATACTGGAAGGCCAGTCCGTATTTTTGAAATCAGCGTACCCATCACGAAGCCTCCTTCCCTGGATGATCACAGCATGACTTAGTTTTCATTATATCAACGGGAATGTGGCTTGACAATGAAAATCTGTACTACAATAAGACAATAGACAACCTATGGATACCATACCAGCGGATATTCGCTATGACATGTCCCATTGGTAGCTTGTCATGTCGACCCGGCCATCGGAAAGGAAGGCCACTCCCTCGGAGAGGAGCATGGCTTTTTGCAGGTCGGCGAAATTCCCACAGGCACAGGTTCCGTCCGCTTTGACGACCCTGTGCCAAGGAAGGCCTTCCGGGCAGCACCGCATGGCCCATCCAACGGTGCGGGCACTGCGGGGAGAGCCCACCATGGCTGCGATTTGACCATAGGAGGCCACCTTGCCATACGGTATGTGCCCTACTATCCGGTACATTGCATCGAAGAGCGTCCCCATCGATCCATCTCCTTGGGCACTAGTCTATATACGTAGGCGGGAATGCTCAATATCTGGCGATTGGCGATGAAAAACTGGCGGCCATAACAGCCGCCAGTGTACGTCTCTGCAATCAAGAATCCTCAACCCCTGGCTCCATAGGTATCGTTCATGTCGACATCCTTGATAGGGATTCCGAGGGCTTTGGCGACTCCTTCGCCATAAGCGGGGGCAGCCAGATAACAGTGCCTGATGTGCCGCTTTTGGACCAACAAGGTCGTCCCCTGCATATTCCTGGCGGTGTTCTCGAACAAACGCTGCTTCTCATCGTCCTTCATCAGGGAAAACAGTTTGCCGGCTTGCTCGTAATAGTGGTCGTCGTCTTCCCTGAAATCGTAGTGGTCGACCGGTCCGTCGCCATCATAGGCAGGTTCGGTCAAGCCGTTCTGATCCTTCCACATCCCGTACGAATTGGGATTGTAGTGAACCGAGCCGCCGAAGTTGCCATCGATGCGCATGGCTCCGTCGCGATGGTAGTGGTTGCTTTCCACCTTGCTCCGGTTGACCGGAATCTGGTAGTGGTTCACCCCCAACCGATAGCGCTGGGCATCACCATAGGCGAACAGGCGGCCTTGCAGCATCCGGTCGGGCGAATACCCGATGCCGGGGACGATGTTGGCCGGATTGAATGCCGCTTGCTCGACATCCATGAAGTAGTTCTCCGGATTGCGGTTGAGTTCCAAGCAGCCCACTTCATGCATTGGATAATCCCCATGGAACCAGACTTTGGTCAGGTCGAAGGGATTGTCGTGGTGGGTCTTGGCTTGTTCTTCGGTCATGATCTGCACATACACCGTCCAGCGGGGGAACTCCTTGCGCTCAATGGACTCGAACAGGTCGCGCTGATGCGATTCACGGTCCTTGGCAATGACGGCGTCAGCTTCGGCATCGGTCAAGAACTCGATTCCCTGTTGCGTCTTGAGGGTGAATTTCACCCATACCCGCTCGTTGGCGGCATTGATGAAGGAATAGGTGTGCGAACCATAGCCATTCATGTGACGGTAGGTCTTTGGAATACCGCGGTCACCCATGGTGATGGTGACTTGATGCAAAGCCTCAGGCAGATGCGACCAAAAGTCCCAGTTGTTCTGGGCGGAGCGCATGTTGGTGCGCGGATCGCGTTTGACAGCATGGTTGAGGTCGGGGAACAACATCGGGTCGCGGAAAAAGAATACCGGCGTGTTGTTGCCCACCAAGTCCCAGTTGCCCTCGTCGGTGTAAAACTTGATGGCGAAACCCCGGATGTCCCGTTCGGCGTCGGCAGCTCCGCGCTCACCAGCTACAGTCGAAAACCGCACGAACACTTCGGTCTTTTTCCCGATATCTGAGAATACGGCCGCTTTTGTCCATTTCGTGATGTCGTGGGTGACGGTGAATGTTCCGAACGCTCCTGAGCCTTTGGCATGCATCCGCCGTTCGGGAATCACTTCGCGGTCGAAATGGCTCATCTTTTCAAGATACCAGGTGTCCTGCAGCATTACCGGGCCACGGCGGCCGGCTGTCTGAATGTTTTCATTGTGGGCGATAGGGCGCCCGCTGATTGAAGTCAACGGCTTTTTCGGTCTGCTATCCCGGCCGTCCCTGTCCTGTTTTTTATCATCGTGGTCATGTGTGGGCATGTCGGTCCTCCTCATGGCTTGTAGTATCGCATGGGACAAGACAATTGTCATCATAAATTTGTAAACAATACAAAATAACTGCTTTATCAATAACATTACAGTTGCGACCCGCGTGGGTATGGGGTACCATAAAAAAGAAGAACCCTGTTTTTGCTGGAAGGGGATGCTGTGGCATATGCTTGGGGGTGTTGGGTGGAAGACGGTTCTTCCTCACCTCGTGTTGCAGGAATCTGAATATCGTCCACACATGGTGCCCATGTGCTGCGAAAGCCATGTTCTTCATAAATCGGAACCCCGCAGCGGGTTCCCCGATACACAATGGGATGGTGTGGGAACGTTATGGTAAGCATCAATAAGTTGACGAAGAAGTATCCGTCGGGTCAAGAAGCCCTCAAAGGCGTTGATCTGGAAGTGCACGACAATGAGATCCTGGCCTTGATCGGACCGTCGGGAGCCGGTAAAAGCACCCTGATCCGGTGTGTGAACCGTTTGGTGGAACCCACCTCGGGAACCATCGTCATCGATGGTGTGGACATGTGCAAGCTTGGTTCGAAAGCCTTGCGCCTGCAACGACGCACCATCGGCATGATCTTCCAAGAGTATGCCTTGGTCGACCGCTTGACCGTCATGGAGAACGTCCTTTCCGGTCAGCTGGGCTACACCGGCAACCTCAAGAGTATATTCAGAAAATTTCCCGCCGAAGTCATCGACCGGGCGGTGCGCTTGCTTGAACGGGTGGGATTGATCGATTTCGCCGATTCACGGGCCGATCAGCTCTCAGGAGGCCAACGCCAAAGGGTCGGCATCGCCCGGGCACTGATTCAGAATCCGAGCTTGTTGCTCGTCGATGAACCGACCGCCAGCCTCGATCCGAAAACAGCCCGCCAGATCATGCGCTTGATTGTCGAGTTGGTCATCGAGAATCAGTTGGCGGTCATCATCAACATCCATGACGTCGCGTTGGCCCAGTTGTATGCCCAACGGATTGTCGGGTTGCGAGACGGGGTTGTCGTGTACGACGGGCGACCCGAGACGGTGGACAATAGCGTGCTCACCTCGATCTATGGTGAGGAAGATTGGGACCAAGGCAAGAAGAAGCGCCAAGAAGAGGCCGACGAGGACGAGGAATAAGGAGCCGGTGGTCTATGATTGTTCAAGTTCCAGATAAAAATCTGAGGATATGGAAGAAGAACCCCGTCATCGACAGCCCGTGGGTGCGCTGGGCGATTCTCGTAGCGGTCGTGGGTTACCTTGTCCTTGCCTCGCGTAGCGTGGATGTCAACCTCGAGCGGATCGGATTGGGCTTGAGCCGCATCGGCAAGATGTTCAGCGGATTCTTGCAACCCGATTTCACCTCCAGGGGCAAATACATCGTCGACGGTGTGCTTGAAAGCGTGGCCATGACGATCGTGTCGTCGACGGTCTGCATCTTGTTTGCAGTCCCGTTGGGCTTGGGGGCTTCGCGCAACCTCGTGCCGTTGCCAGTCTACTTGGTATGCCGGTTGTTGTTGATGATCATCCGCAGCCTGCATGTCGTGGTCATCGGCATCATTTTCGTCATCATGTTCGGGTTCGGACCTCTAGCCGGTGTGCTCACCCTCATGCTCAACAGCATCGGATTCATCGGCAAGCTTTTGGCCGAGGACATCGAGAACATCGACAAGGAACCGCTGGAAGCCGTCAAAGCCACCGGTGCTTCGTGGGTACAGGTGGTGGTGTATGGCGTATGGCCCCAGATATCCACCCGCTTCATCGGGTTGGCCATTTATCGGGCCGATATCAATTTCAGGCAGTCGACCATCCTCGGGATCGTCGGAGCCGGCGGCATCGGTGGCGTGCTCGATACGGCCATGGGCCGCTACGATTATCGTACTGCCGCCGCCATCCTGTTGGTGATCATCGCGATGGTGTTGGTCGCCGAGTATGTCTCGAGCCACATCAGAAGGAGGATAGTGTAATGCCGCTCATCAAGTACGACGGTCATTCCTCCTGGATGAGGAGGACCAGCGCAAGCCAACGCAAACGGGTGGCCGCATGGCTTGGTGCTTGCATCATCGTGGCCATTGCCTTTGCCTACATCTCGCAACACACCATGTGGATTTTCGTCACCGATGCTCCTCGGCAGATCCGGGACTTCCTTTCACGGATGTTCCCGCCCGACCTGTCCTACTTCCCCCGCATCTGGCCCGCGCTATGGGAAACAATCAACATCTCGATTTTCGGCACTGGCATCGCAGTGGCACTCTCGATTCCGCTGGCGATCTTGGCAGCCAAGAATACCTCGCCCCATCCGGTCGTCCGTGGCATCGTGTTGGCGATCATCGTTGCCTCACGGTCTGTCAACAGCATGATCTGGGCCTTGATCATAGTCCAGATTGTCGGCCCGGGCATGCTTGCCAGCATCCTGGCAATCGCCGTACGCTCGCTCGGCATGCTCTCCAAACTGATGTACGAAGCCATCGAGGAGATCAACCGTGAACCGATCGAGGCCATCACCGCAACCGGAGGCTCACGCGTGCAAGTGTTCTTCTACGGCTATGTGCCTCAGCTGTTGCCATCGTTCATCGGCACTTCGGTCTACCGCTGGGAAAACAACATCCGCGAATCGACCATCATCGGAATCGTCGGTGGCGGAGGTATCGGTATGTTGCTCAACTCAGCCATAAATCGGTTGGCGTGGGACCAAGTCATCTCGGTGTTGATCGTCATCTTGCTCACGGTGGTGGGTTCGGAATGGGTTTCTGCGACCGTCCGGAAACGGTTGGTCTAGAACAATATCAGATCGCGTGCGGATTGTGTTCCGTACAAGGAGGTGCACATGAAGAAGGTTGTGGGATTGTTGGTTGTTTTGTTGATGTGCGGGGCCGTGCTGTTCGGTGCGGGCGTGCAGGAGACAGCGGCTCCCGCCGTGGCTGAGGTCGCCAGTCCGAATCCTGAGCTCGACCCGATGTACAAAGACCGCAATGGAGACTGGATCGCCGATACT
>CAZJAK010000076.1:0-11221 GCA_964543935.1 uncultured Spirochaetaceae bacterium | reverse complement strand
ACCCGATGCCACCGGTCGCTCCGGTCACCAACACAATCTTCTCCATATCCCACTCCTTTATCGGAACGTCCGATGCACTGTTCACAACTGTGTGAAACCCAACCTGAGCGAAAAAGTCGCCTGAGGACCCCTGTCACGCACGATGAATGTCGTACGGGTGCGGTTGACCGGATTGTCGGGGCTTCGGGCCACCAGCAAGCGTTGCTGAGGCTGCACCGTGAATGTCAACGTGATGCCGACTCCCTCGTTGGCGGCATGCCATGTCACTGTCTTTGCGTGAGTGACGACTTCCTTCACATCGGATAAAAAGCGATAGCCATCCGCTTGTTCCTCGATGACTGCCGGCACCATGCTTGCCCCAGGTTCCATCAACCGCACGCGGAAGTCCGACTCGAGATGGAACAGGTAATCGATCGTTTGGCCGACCTGGTTGCGGTCAGTCACCATGAAGCTGTCCTGCAGATGATCGGCAGCGATGGAAAGGCTGCGCTCGTAATCCACCCCGGGATAAACTTCCTGCACTGCGGCATGGATGGACGTGTCGTCGAAATGCAAGCACGTCCCGCCATGGGTGGCTGCTTGGTTTCGCCCGCCACAGGCGACGGTGCTATGGCTGACCGTGGCACGCTGCCAATGGTTGCACATGAACGAGCGGTAACCGGCGTTGGACAGGTCCCGGCTGACCATCCACGCCCCGTAGGCCACCTCCACGTTCATGATGTCGGGATGGGCATGGCTTGGTCCATTCAAACCATACTTCACAAACACGTTCAACGGGCCGTTACGGAGGATGGCGAAATTCGAATGGGGCCGGTTGGAGCTGCTACGCCTGAGCGGCACATAGGCTTCCAAGTCGAACTCGCTGGTGAACAACAAGCGCTCCAACGGGATACGGTTGTCCCAATAATAGGGTTCCGACAACGGCAGTGTGGTGCGCTTGCTGCACTCGCCCTCAATGTTTTTCAGGATGTTGCCGATACGGCTGTCCTCGCCAAAAAACTTGGCAGCCATGTGGTAGACATGGACGAAGGTCTTGAGGTTCAAGTCGGGCCACCCGTCGTTGGGCAGCGGGAAACGGTGGTTGTCGAAGGCTTGGTCGTAACCGGCCGCCAACATCCGTTCCACGATCGCTGTTTCGGCCTTGCCGAAGTCATGACCATAGGCATCGCACATGAGCATCAACGACAAGACCCCTTCGAGCAAGAAATAATGGTAGTGGATCGACCCCTCGTACCAGAATCCATCGGCGGTGACCCCTTCGCGCAATTGACGCCCTATATTGAATTCCCCGGTGAAGACGAAATCGAGCAAGCCTTTGTCATGGAAAAACAAAGCGGCGCATCCCAAAGCCGCCAAGTTCCAACAACGGATGTTGTGCACCGCATCCACTTGGGGCCGCACGAGGTGTTGGAATTGGTCGAACATTCTGGCACGCACCAAGTCCAAAAAGACCGCCGACAACTCAGTTTTCAACAATTCGAGGGTCCACAGCATCCTGATGGCGAAAATCGACTCGTTCAAGCCTTGCGGCATGATCCTGCCGCACCCCCAGGCGGGAGCAGTCCCCTCCTCGTACACCCTGCCCTCCTTGTCATGGAGGGCGAACAGGTGGTAGCGCTCGGCATAATAGGAGACGATTGTCTTGGCATAGGCCAAGTATTTGGTCTGGCCGTTGGTGCGGTACAGCAGGGCCGCTTTCCAGGCTGTCACGATGGCGAGGTTGCGATAGAAGTACACCCATGCAGCATCGTAGGCGATTCCTGAATAGACCCGCTTGCACACACTGCAGACATGGCGGTGGGGCCGTTTGGGGTCGAACAACAACCGTCCGCCGTCCTCATCGCAGAAGTAGGCATGGCCCCACCCGCTCAGACGAGCGGGATCGTCGGTGAAGGAACGCATGAAGGAGTCGACCTCGCGCTGCATGCCGTGCACCATCTCTGCGAAGGCTTGTGTGGTGGTTGCTTTGAAGTTCATACGTCACAGCCCTCCGCAAGCGGGTAGCGGCGCACGATCCCGTCTTGTTCGACTTCGAACGAACGGTGAGCCGGCACCGCCTCTTTGAAGCGGTAGATGGTCCGGTCGGTCTCGACCAAGGCCACCGAGTCGGACACACGCAACCTGACAGGAAGCTCCGCCGGTGAGAACACCTCTACAAAGATGCATTGGGCAACACGGCCACGGGTGTGGTGGATGAGGTGTTGCATCGTCGTCACCGCCAGCTTGTCGGGTTCTTGCGGGGTCATGATGCTCGTGATCGTCTCGCTCGACGATTCCTGCACCATCGGGCAATCGCAAGCCACCTGATAACGCATCGTGCTGCCGGGATAGAGGTAGTGCCCCTCGGCGAGCGTCCGGGGTGCTTCGTCGGTATTGCAGACGATGGCGTATTCGTGCTCGTGCAAACTCTCGAACCGGTCGATCATGACGGTGATGCGCAAGCCGTCGCAGAAAACAAAGCGTTCGACCCGCTTCATGCCCAACCGTTGGGGATAGATGCCCGTTGTCTGGCCACAGAACCAGACCATGCCTCCATCATGGCGAACATAGTTGAGCGTGCCGAGATAGTCCCGATCTGGCTCGTACGAGTCGTCGATGGCCAAACGGGCCATGCAACTGGCCATATAGGCATCGCTGACTCCTTCGACATCGGTCAACTGGCCGTCAACCAGCAGCACGTTGTGGTGCCTAGCCGCCACGGTGCGGTTATAACCATCCTCGCAAGTGAAATACTTGTCGCCTCGCACCAGCAGGTAGGAGAGGTTGTCGGGATGGTGATGGGACAGCGACATGCATTTCCAGCCTCGCTTTCGCCACAAGGGCCAACCGGCCTGCCACTGTTTGGTTCCTCCCGGCTGTCCGCATTTGAAAGCCAACACCGCACTGTCGGGGCCCCAACCGTCCTTGACCACCACCAAGCCCAAATCGGGAAAGTGGCGCAGCAACGGTAGGTTGTCCACACAAGATGCACCTACCTGCGGGTCGTGCCAGATGAACTCCAAACCGGCTTCCGGCAAGATTCCGGGGCGGACTTTGCTGCAACTCGCCTCCTGTTGCAGCAAGTCGTCCACCACTTTGTCGGCCAACCATTGGGCTTGGCCGTTGCGGTACATGCGGGCGACCAGCCGGTACACGCATACAGGATGGCTGCTATAGCGGTCATGGGCATCGCCGAAATTGAGATGGCGGGCCATATCGGGAGCGCTGTGGTACAGGCGGAACCAGAAGGTCTCCCGCAGGAATGGACACGTTTCGAACCAAGACGCACCCTCTTCGACCTGTGCCAGCCAAGCATAGACGAAGAGCCACATCGCACCGTAGCGCCAATAGGCCACGCCCTCGTAGTCGCTGCCGTCCTCGGCCAAGGCCGGATAGACGATGGCGAAGTTGCTGCGGGCGGATTCGACATACGCCGTTCCGTCGCGGCCGTGGGCATTCAGCACATACCCTGCCGCCGCCAGACCGGTCATGTTGATCCAGTTATGGTTTTGCCAGTATTCGGTCGACCATGAGCGCCCTTCGGTGGCCAGCTTGTAAGCATGCAACAAGCCAGCATGCCGTTCGATCTTGGCCACGATCGTATCCCGTTCGTCCTGATCAAGCTCCTCATCAAGCCAATCATAGCCTAACGACAATCCAAAGAGCACCCATGAGGCGCTCAGGTCGATGTCCTCGGTCTTCTTGTCGCTGCCCCAATGTTCGTAGGAGCAGACCGCCTGCATCCAGCGCCGGACGCATGCGAGGTAGCGCGGCTCATCGGAGAGGCGGTACATCAATGCCAGATTGAGGATATACAGGCCCATGTAGGTGATGCTTGCACGGGGATGGACGACCGGCACTTCCATCGTCAAATAGCTGTCGCACTGCTGCTTCAGGCGCTGCCACGAGCGCCCTTCGCTCTGGTAGCCTGCAAAATCCCCGATGAACACATGATGACGCATCTCAGGCCTCCTGGCGGATCTTGGCTGCCAAGCCTTTGGAGACCTGGTAGTAGATCATGAAGAAGGTGGCGAATAAAAACGGCTCACCCTTGAGCACGATGGTGTCGGCTGGAAGATCCCGCAGCTGTACCCACAGGCTGTTGATTCCCTGATAGGTGGCCGACACCAACAGCACCACGACGCTGCACCAAACGATCTCGGCCAGCTTGTTGCCGACACCGGCCATCAGGGAGCGGGTTTTCGCCTCTTGTTTCGGGCCGAACATCGCTTTGACGACCGGATTGAAGATGAAGGCCATGGCGATACCGATGCCGCCACATAAGAAGAGGATCAGGTCCAGAGCACCCGAACTCGTCCCCCACGGGGAGCCGAAGGCAAGGAAAAAGTAGAGCGCACCAACGAACCACCAGCGCGCCAACGCGATCTTAACGCTATCGGGAAGCCTCCTCTTAGCCATGTGACGCTCCTGTTCGACAGCCCTTCGGCTTGTGTACAACCACATCGAGCAGTAGCACCAGGCTGGCTGCACCATAACATCCTGCGATGACATAGCCCAGCGTAAGGGCCTTTTTGACGGTCTCGGGGCTCGACAACGGCACCTGGTTGCGCAGGGCGTCACCGTAGATGACAGAGAGCCACACGGTCAATGCGATCACGACGATGGTCACCACCTGGGTGAGCACTGCATCTTGAAGATGATCGCTTCTCATGCGGGTTGCTTGGAACAGGACCATCAAACCCGACAAAATGCTCAAAAACATGATGAAACCGCAGATTTCATTCTCCAATTTCAGCAAAGCCGCCACATGGATGGGCGACAAGATCAGATGGGCCAACGGTACGATGGCCAGCACCATTCGGGCTGCTGCAACCATGACACGTGAACGCGAACCGGCCGGAGTCCTCATGATCGCACCTCCGAGTCCATGCAGATCCGTTCGGTCGTCTTTCCATCGAAGAAATGGATGCGGCCCATGTCAAACGAGACTCGAACTGTAGCCTGTGTGCGGTAAGCCGACCGGTCGACTTTGGCTGTCAACAGCATGCCGTCAAAATTCAGATAGAGCAGATATTGGCTGCCAAGGAACTCATGTTCCTGTACGGTCAGGGTGAACGTCGCTTCATCGTCTTTTGTGCTGCCCAGCAGGATATGTTCGGGACGCACGCCCATCGCCACCGCTTTGCCCTGCCAGGGTGCGAGCATGTCCTGCAGGATGTGCGGCAGCGTAAAGTGCCGACCACGGTGGATGAACCGGCCCTCCTCGATGGTGCCGTGCAAGATATTCATCACCGGCATGCCGATGAAGGTGGCCACAAAAAGGTTGCGCGGGTGTTCGTACACTTGCATGGGAGTGCCCACCTGCTGAATTACGCCACCCTCCATGACCACGATCCTGTCAGCCATGGTCATGGCCTCGTGCTGGTCATGGGTCACATAGATCGTCGTCACCCCCAACTCACGTTGGATGCGCACCAGTTCGGCTTGGGTGTGGGTGCGCAGCTTGGCATCGAGGTTGCTCAGCGGTTCGTCCATCAAGAACACCTTGGGCTTGCGGGCGATGGCTCGCCCGAGCGATACGCGTTGCTTTTGGCCGCCCGACAATTGGTCGGGATAACGGTTCAAGAAGGAACGGATCTTCAAGAAATCACTGGTCTCCATCACCGTTGAAAACAATGCATCGGAGGGGGTGTGGCGCACCTTCAGCCCCATGCCGATGTTGTCGAACACCGTCATGTGGCCGTACAGGGCATAATCCTGGAACACGATCGAGACATCGCGGTCGACCGGGGCAAGCTTGTTGATCAAGCGTCCGTCGAGGTACAGGTCTCCGCTTGAGATGCCCTCCAAGCCGGCAATCATCCTCAGCACAGTCGACTTGCCGCATCCCGAGGGTCCGACCAAGACGACGAACTCGCCATCGGCCACCTGCAGGTCGAAGCCCGAGACAGCTTTCACGCCATTGGCGTAGATCTTTTCGATGGAGGAGAATTCCAGAGCACCCATGTCAGTCCTCCACCATGCTCACCAGATGCTTGCCTTCGCTGCTGCCAAGCACAGCCTGTCGGCGCCGGATGGCGACGAGGCTCTGGATGCAGGCGAAGGCCACACAGGCGAAGACGATCAGGTTATAAGCTTGCAGTTCCACTTCATGCGCCTCAGGCTTGAAGAAAAGTGGCACCAGCACCAGCGAACGAAGCAAGACGAACAAGGAGACGCACGCGGCCACCACTGTCCAGGTCCTGTCGTACACGCCCATCTTGACCGAGCAGGTGAACAACAAAAACAATAGCACGATGTCGATGAAGGTCGACAGACCCATGCGGAAATCGACCACCATCGCATCGAGGATCCGCACGGCGAACAACAACTCGAAGACGATCGAAAGCATCACCAACGAAGCGGCTATGACGTTCTTCCTGAACAAGCTGAGCTTGGCGGCGATGCTGAAGGGTGCTGCCCGTTCAGGCTTTGTCATGGCAGGCCCCCTTGCATTGTATGTGTGATGCGACCAGCATCGTACTGAACACCACACAGATGGCAGCATGGACGGCATTGCATAGCGCCATGATGGTGAAAGTCGCCGTACGCACCTGATAATCGACGGCCCCTTCCACATCGACGTTGGAGAAGTCGAGCGAGCGATAGATTGATTCCAAGCGGGGCATTTGCAACACGCTGTACAGTGCCAGGGCGGCACAGGTGCCTAAGAGCGACACCATCACGACTACGGCAAACAGGTCGGGCACGCTTCGGTTCACTTCCAGGCAGAAGGCGATGAAAACCACCACCAGCGAGCCAAGGGCGAACCAGAACACCAACCGGTTGAAAGCCTGCATCAGCACGTCGTGGAAGAAAGCCACATCCTTGTTCACCTTCAAGCGCAACCCGAACAGGTCTTTGAAATCGGTCATGAAATAGAGCGAGAGGAAAAACACGATCAACGAGGAGACGATGAACAGAACCAGCATGGTCTTTTGAAGTTTGAATAGTCTTTCCACCGTCCCCTCCGTTCAGACCGGCCCGGATGGCACATTCATGCCATCCGAGACAGGTACCGATCTATTGCAGCATGTTGCGGTAAGCGGCTTGGAACACCTGCACATAGCTGTCCAAACCCTTGCTCTTGAAATAATTCAGGTAAGCGGGATAATCCTGGGCCACGAATGCTCCAGCAGGAGCATTGCCCAAGGTCTTGTAACGGATCACGTTGAACATGATTTCCACGATGTCGTCGGTGAAGCTGGTCGTGTCGTTGAGGATTTCCGATTGCCTGGGAGTGAGCGAGAAGGCTGGCGGGATGAGCAGGTAGTAATTGGGGTTCTCGCCTTTCGGTCCGGTGCCCTCGTAGGAGGGGATGCCGGTGGTGGAGCCCTTCAGCAAGGCCCAACCCTCAAAACCCTTCTTGGAGGTGTATTGGTACTCGAATCCAATCTCCTTGGGGTACCCGACCGGCATCTGGGAGCCGACCCAGTCGCGCAGGAAGGTGGACAGGTCGCCCTTGGCGTATTTGCTGGCGGCAGCAGGGGCCCATTCAGTGTATTCAGGCCACTTCTTGCCATCCGGTCCGAGGTACCCGTCGATCGACTTGAGGTCCTTCGGATTGCCGTAGTTCTGCCACAGGATTCCCTCCGCTGTGAAGAAGAAGTCGAACACCACGGTGGCCCGCTCGATCTGTTCGGGAGTCGAACCGGCTTTGGAAATGGCCCAGCCGTCCGGCTTGATCACGCGGGTGTTGTCCATGTAGTACTGCCACACACCATTGACCTTGGCAACCGGCGGCAGGATCACGACGATGTCCTTGTTCAGAGCATCGGCGGTCGACGAAGCAATCCAGTCGTAGGTGATGAAACCGTACTTGGGATTGGTCGATGCGTCGGTGCCCCACAGTGTCGAACGGTGGTTGGCTTTGCTGGCCAGGTCGAACATGTCGGTATAGAGCAAGCCTTCAGCGTTCCAGTCGGAGAACACACAGAGCAGGTCGTACATCGCTTGGGTGGAATAGGTGTACTGGATGTCGCCGGCGGCATCGATCGACCAGCGGCTTTCGTACGAGTCGGACCCATGCACCCGATAACCGTTGAAGTAGGTCGCCATGCGCAGCAGGTCTTCTCGGTAGGAGGACTGGCGGGCGAAGTACGGCCACACCTCGGTCGCCTTGCCATCGGTCAAGTAGGTCGGATTGGCTTTGATGCAGCGCATCAAGGCGACCAATTCGTCGACATCGTAAGCCGCATCGGCACCCAAGAAGAGCTGCGACGGCTTGGTGTAGGAGTAATTGCGTTTGATGTAGGCGATGAAAGCCTCGGTCAATGTCTTGCCGTTCTTGACCGGCAGCTTGTTCTGGATCTCGATGATGTTCTCGGCCGTTTTCTTAGTGATCGTCACACCGGCGCGGGGACTGACGCTACCGCCATTGGCTCCGAAACGGGCATTGTTGCCGATGTAATAACCTGCGTAATGAGTGCTGAAAGCTTTGGTGTCGAATGATGCGGATGCGGCATCGAGCAGTTTGGTGACCCAAGTCTCGCGCACGCAGTAGGTGCGGGCGATCTCGCCGATCTCGGCGATGTAGGGCACCTGGTAGATGCCACCGTCGTAGGCGGTGATCGACTTCTTCACGTTCGGGTTGGCATCAAGGTACTTCTTGAGGTTGGGCATGTAGCCTTGGTCCATCAGTTCCTTGAGGTTCACGAACTTCCCTTCCGCGCCGTAGGCCATCAACTCGGTGGCGATGCTGTTGCCGCCATAGATGTTGGCACCGGCGAAATTCGAAGTCGCCTCGGTGCGGATCATGTCGGTCGCCCGGGCATCCTGGATGGCGACATCGGAAAACTTCGAATTGACTTGCTTTTCGAGATTGGCCCACAGCGGTTTGAGCATGCCGGCGGTAACCACCGTCCCGTCCGAGACTGTCAATGGCGAGCTCTGGTTGTAAGTCATGGTGCGGCTCTTGTTGCCATAGGCCAGGTTGAACTTGAGCGGCACGTTCTTGCTCAGGTCGATCGTTTTGGCGACCACTTGGGGTGCCACACCGGCTTGGACCGCCGCACCCGGTTTCTCGATGGTCCCGGTGGCCATGAGCGTCACCGCACAGAGCAGCAGCACGAGGCATGCCACCAGTTTTTGTATCCTCATTGTGATCCTCCTTTTTGTTCCACATGGCTTTGCATGTGTCATCCTTTGACTCCTCCAACATTTACGCCGCGCGTAAAGTATTTTTGAATGTAAGGGTAGACAACCAGTACGGGAATGATGGAGCACACGATGATGGCATAGGCAAGGCTGTCGGCGGCATAAGGCAGCACCACAGCCGATTCGTCGTACAGTTTTTGGTAATTCTCGATCAGCTGGCGCAGGTAGACCTGCAACGGCTGCTCGAACGAGTTGGCGATCAAGATCCTGGACCAATAGTAGCCGTTCCAGCGGGTGATGGCGTAAAAGAGCGTCACCGTGGCGATGCTGGCTTTCGACATGGGGATATAGATGTGGTAGAAGAGTTGGAACTCGTGGCAACCGTCGACGATGGCCGCCTCCTGGATCTCCTTGGGGATGCTGCTGAAGTAGTTGCGAAGCAATATGATGTTGTAGGCCTGCACCCCGAAGGCCACGATCATGCCCCAGCGGTTGTCGATGCCGAGTTGCTTGTAGTTGAGGTACATCGGGATCATGCCGGCGCTGAACCACATGGTCAGCACCAGCAGGAAGTTGAACTGGCGCCTGAAGAGCAACTTGGGGCTCTGCAGCGCATAGGCCCCGCTGAGGGAGATCGCCATGCTCCACATGGTGCCTAAGACCGTATAGAACAACGTGTTGGTATAAGAGATCCAAAAGCCTTTGTCGTACAGCACCATCTTGTAGGCCGTCAGGGTGACATCCTTGGGCCACAGCACGATCTGTTGGCTTTCATAGGCCAGCTTGCCGCTGATGGAGACGCTGAAGGCATACACCAGCGGATAGACCGCCATGAGGGAGAACGCCACCACGACAGCGTACGAGACGATCTTGAACAGCACTTCGCTCTTGCTCAAACGTTCCATGGCCAGTTCCTCACCACAACGAAGTCTTGGAGATGTTGCGGCTGATCGTGTTGGCCCCGATGACCAGGGCGAACGCGATGAGCGAGTTGAACAGGCTCGAGGCCGAGCCTATCCCGTAGTTGCCCGAGATGATGCCGATGCGCTGCTCGAACGTCGACAGCACGTCGGCAGTCACATAGATGTTGGTGTTGTACAGCAACAGCACCCGTTCATAACCGATGCTCAACATCCGCCCGATGCGCATGATGACCATGATGATCAACGTCGGGGCGATGCACGGGATGGTCACATAGCGGATTTCCTGCAACTTGTTGCCGCCATCGACCTTCAGGGCTTCGTACAGGGCCGGCGGGATGCCCATGATGGCGGCGTAATAGACGATCGAGTTGTAACCGCTTTCCTTCCAGATGCCGGTGACGATGTACAGCGGCCTGAAGTAGTTGGCTTGTTGGATGATGGATGCATTGGGTTCGATCCAGCCTTGGCTGACGAACAGCTGGGCGATCACGCCGGTGGAATGGACCCCGTTGTAGACCAGCATCAGCACGATACCGGTGATGGTCACCTCGGATAAAAAGTGGGGCAGATAGGTGATGGTTTGGGTCAGCTTGCGCACCCCGTTGTGTCCGATTTCACTGAACAGCAAAGCCAAGATGACGGGGACGGGGAAGCCGAACACCAAGCTGTAGGAACTGATGATGAAGGTGTTGCGGAATGCTTGCCAGAATTCTTCCTTGACCACCCCGCCGAGCATGTTGATGAAGTTGTCGATCCCTTTGAATTCGCTGCCGAGCACGCCCCGGCTGGGATCGAAGCGTTTGAAGGCGATCAGCAAGCCTCCCATCGGCTTGTACATCCAGAGGGCGAACCATACCACCATCGGCAACAACAGCACATACAGGCGCCAATCCTTGAGGATGGCTTTGAAGATGACTGCGGATTGCTTCTTCCTCATGCCGATTGCATGCTTGTCGCCCATTGCCAGCTCCAGTGGATTCATCAATATTCATATATATGAACTTAATTCATGCTAGCAGGCAAAAGAAGTAAAAGCAACTTATTGTTCATATATATGAACCTTGTTCATAATCACACCCTTAGGATAGGCCACACTCAGGCATCTGTCAATGATGAATTTTCACAATCGCATCCAACACTAGTCCGAATAAGATTTCTTCCACTCATCCCTCAAATGATTTTTTCCCATCGAGGAGAAGCTGTGGTTTAATGTGGGGTAAGAT
>CAZJAK010000075.1:0-11281 GCA_964543935.1 uncultured Spirochaetaceae bacterium | reverse complement strand
TCTTTTCATGGAAAAGCCAGCGTCATGGCCGACAACTGCAGGTGGACACATAAAAGAAGCAGCCAAGTTGCTCATCACAACTCGGCTGCTTGATTGGGATCGATTGGGTTTGAACCAACGACTTCTACCATGTCAAGGTAGCACTCTCCCGCTGAGTTACGATCCCATGCGCAAAATACCATACGATAATTCGGCTTTTCTGTCTAGGGGGAAAACAAAACAGCAGCTCTTGCGGTATTGACACTATGATTTCAATGGTGTATATCTAACGTACGTTAGGTTATCCTATGAGGCCATCTATGAACGAGCAAGATTTGAAAGCGACCATCAAGGCCATCGCCGTCGACCATTTCAACCGCAACGGGTATCACGGCACCACCATCCGCACCATCGCCAGTGAGGCCGGCTGTTCACTCCCGATGGTGTACTATTACTATAGCAGCAAAAGAGAACTGTTCCACGAGATCATCAAGAACGATTATTTCGCCATCCTCTCCCGCGAAGCGAACAAGCTTACAGCTACCGACATACTCGATTTCTACACCCAGTTCATCATGAATGTGATGAACTTGAATGAGCACGACCGGAAAATCTACCGGCTTGGCATCAAAGTCTATCTATCGTTCGACGGGGACGAACAATTACTCGAAATTATGGAAACATGGGAAGCCTCCATCCTCCCCCGCCATCGTGCATTGATCCTGCCACACCTGGCTGACGATCCGCATGCCGAAGGTCGGGTGAGAACTCTGATGCACTTGCTGGAAAACTTGATTGAACGCATCGTGGTCAAGGACATGCTCGTCAGTGAACAGGATATCCGCGAGGAGTTGGCCATCGTATTGGGACGCACATGATTTTTTTCACGTTTGTATCTAACGAACGTTAAAATAAGTTTCAGGAGGAATCATTATGGATATGGAGAAGAAATTGATGGTGTTGCAGAACGTTTATGCCGCAGCAATCGCAGAAGCAGTCAATACCTATGCCCGTTTGGGACAGCTTGGTACCATCGTTGCAGCAAAGGAAACCAGACAAGCACAAACCGCCCCGCTCATGGTCCAACAACTCGGGATCACCTCATGCGAAGAAGTGTTCACGGGACTCAGCTCAATATTCGGATGCGCGAACTGGACAGTCGAAAGTAATGGTACCGATCTGATAGCCACCGCCACTTCCTGCAAGCTGTGCGCACTGTGCAAGCGGATGGGGGGCGCTTCGCCGTGCAAAGGCTGGTGCATCGACCCTATGACGGCGATGATCCGACACATCGCCGGGACACAGCAGCACACTGTGGATATATGTCTGGAAAGCACACTGATGGAAGAAAGCCAGTGCAAGCTGAAGGTCACCATCGGTTCCTAGCTTTTCTCCATACAATTGTAGCGGACGGTCATCCTGTCCACAAATTTTTCCACCTTGCCCTCACACACGTTCCATTGGACGCACATACGACCATGCGAGACTGAGACCACAAGACTCACGAAACATGGAGATTATCGTATGAAAAAAAGACTCGCTTTCCTCCTTGTGTTGGCAACCGCGTTCACTCTGAGCGCTGGCGTGAATTTCTCCGGTGGCTTCGGGTACGGCATCAACCTTCCGTTGGACGGTTCGCCGATCTCGACAAGCGGCTACGACGACAGCACCGGTACCGGTGGCGGCATGGCGTTGAACGTGACCGGAGACTTTTACAAGCTGACCTTCAACAGTACCTTCAACAACTACACCGTCCAAGGTACCGGTACGGTCTACGTGGACAAAGCCCTTGCGGCAGCGGGAGTGCAGTTGCCCGTCTCGCTCACATTGACAGCCGGGAATTCACGGGTGACCGCGCAAAACGTGTACGCCAACCCGAACGGCAACTACGCCGGACGCATCCGCATCGACAAGTCAGCCAACCTGCCCGTCTCGGCGACCATCGCTTACAAGAGCCTTTTGTCGGTACTGGTCGGGTACAGCTACAACGACACTCCCGTCTCAGGATTGTTGGAAGATCAAGTCCAGAATTACCTTGTATCGGCCAAGATCGCCCCGGTGGATGGCATAAGCGCCACACTGAGTTGGACCAACCACGACCAGTGGAGTGCGTCGAACGGCTATACCGCCACACAACAAGCTGTTACCGGAATCTCAGGCAAGATCGACCTTAACAAGCTCATCGATGACCTGCCGCTGACCGTGACCATCTCCGGTGGTGCCGGCATTTTCGACTTCACTGCCCTCGGCACGAGTTTCGGGGCCGCGGCCATCACCGTCGGACTGGATGACGTCAGCGCCGATTTCGAGTACCAGTACGACCAAGGAATCCACGGGATCGGGCTGAACGGGGCGTATGAAGGCATCGACAAGGTCGGATTGTACGCCGGTCTCGGTACTCCCGACGTGACCGATTTCGCTACGGACATGTGGTACTACGCCAAGGCCACCTACGAGTTGGGTGGAACCACCTATTACGCCAGCTTCTCCGACAGCGGCATCGGCGTGGGACTGGATTTCTCCTTCTGACAGGTTGATTGTCAACGTTTGCTGCCCCCCTTCACCGTTGGCGAAGGGGGTGTTTGTATTGTGTCACCACGTTGCCCGAACCGTGATGCGGTCATGTCCATCGCTGATCATCGTCACTTCGCCGCCGTGCAGCTGGACCACTTGCCTGACGATCGACAAACCCAATCCAGCACCTTCGCTATGACGGGATCGATCCAGGCGGAACCACGGTTCGAACACCCGTTCCAAGTCCGTCCCTTCAAGATTCCCTTCATTCTCGACTGTCATCACGACACTGTGCGACAGCGAGTCGGGAGGAAGCAACCTCCACACGACTGGAGTACCGCTCGGCGAATATTTGCAGGCGTTTTTCAACAGCTCACGGCAGACCAGCACCAATAAACGCCGGTCGCCCTGGAACGAATCCAATTGCACATCCAAAGTGATGCGGCGCTCGAGCAAGGCCGACTTGACCACCTCGTCGACAAAATCCAAAGCCTCGATTGGTTCTTTACGCACACTGAAATCGGGTTCATCCATGGCCGAGAGGGTCAATACCGACGCCACCCGCTTCTCCAGCTCCTCATTTTCCTTGCGCAACCGAAGCAACAACGCCTCATCCAATGGCAATACCCCGTCAAGGGCTCCCTCGATCGATATCTTCAGTGCAGCCACCGGGGTATTCAAGTCATGGGCGATGCTTTGCAACCACTGCCGGCGAATCCTCTCATGATCTTTCAATTGGGCATCCAAACGTTCTGCCGAGGTCGCGATATCGGCCAATTCATTCAAGCCGGATGCCGAATCCGTCGCCGGCGCACCTCCATCGGCAATCGCCTCGAGCATGCGCGACACTCGCTTGGCGTGCCGGGAAACCGACTTGGCGATCAAGCGGGCCCCCAGCAGTGCGACGATCAATGCGATCGGTATGGTGATGACCAATGCTTGCACCATCCGCCGCATCAACAATGCCGTCATCGAATAATCCCTGGGACTGAACACCAACACGTCGACCGAACCGAACACCCGGGTGCGCTGGGAATCCTCATACAGCACGACCGTCCCGACGACATCCTGTCGGCGGACCGGCTCGGGGTAGCGCGCCATGACCACCCCGTGTCCGAGGCCGGATGCAAAGGCATCGACATACAACCGGGAGAATGCGGAATCGACGAACCATTGGGTTGTTGTCAATTTCTCAAATCCCAGGGGTGCTTCCTGTATAGAGACAGCGGACCCTTCAACTGCCGGTATGAGCAATCCTTTGGGCGTCTTGCCGAAGGTGAGCACCGTCTCGCCGTTGGCGTCGCGCAAAATCAGCCCGGAAACCCGGTCGTCCGCCACTCGTTTGATGATCGGTTGGACATTCACCAAAGTCCACCGGACATCGGCCGACACCCCTTGATCGAGACTTTCTTGCAACCGCCGGGCAAAGGTGTTGAATACATCGGCGCTGAATTCCCGCTCCTGGTTCTTCATCATCACAGCCATCACGAGCGCTTGGGCTACCAGGATCGCCAAGGTGACGGCCATGATGCTGGCGAACATATGGAAAAACAAGCTTCGCCAGCGCCGGCGGAGGGGACCTTTGTTAGATGCTCCCCGCTTGAGGGATGTTCTCGGTCGCTGCATGCTCAATCCTTGCAACGCCGGCCGGCGAAGCGGTAACCGTACCCGCGGATCGTCTCGATCCACGAGGTCCCGGCCGGACCGAGTTTGGCCCGAATGTTCTTGATGTGGGTGTCGATGATGCGGTCGTACGATTCAAACGAGTAATCGAAACACTGCTCGAGCATTTGGGTGCGGGCGACGAGATTGCCGGCGTTGGCGATCAAACACCCGACGATGCGCCACTCGGCGGCAGTCAGCACGACATCCACGGCGTCGATGGCGAACACATGGGCCATCTCGTCGAACACAAGGACCGAATCATCGAGTTGCCAGCGAGAGCCATGCGGGCGTTGTTCGCGGGCGTTATCGACCCGTCTGAAGATCGCCTCGATGCGCAGCACGAGTTCCTTGGGGGAAAACGGTTTGACGATGTAATCGTCACCGCCAAGCTCGAAACCCATGATCCGGTCGCTTTCCGAACCCCGCGCCGTCATGAACACGACCGGAAATCCAAACTGGGTCCTCAGTTGCTTCACGAAGGCGAATCCGTCCCCATCCGGCAGCATGATGTCTTGCACCAGCAAATCGGGCACAGCCTTGGCGATGGCGCTCTGCACATCTCGCAATTGGGCGAATCCACTCGCCTTGAAACCCGACAAATCCAAATACTGGACGACGCTCTCGCGGATGACGTCATGGTCCTCCACCACATAGATGCTTTTCATGGTGTAAATATGCCGCTCCTTCAGACGCCCGACAAGTGATGGTCCGCCTTAAACACGAATCTCCACATACATTACACATACGTCCCAAGCCGCAGACATACGCCATGCCTACGTTTCAGGTGTCGAAGGCAACCAAACCGCCGCGACAAAACAGAGAATGTAGGCTGAAGAACAGCCAAGGAGTGAACAAAATGAAGAAGATCAGAACCGTGTGCTGCGCATTCCTGATGCTATGCACCATCAGCGCGGGCTTGGGAGCCTCTGCTGTCAACGAAACTGCTGTCTCAGGCCAGTTGTGGGACAAAGCCGATGCAAAAATCGATGCCTCCTCGAGCCAAGTGCCAGGGGTCCGGCGAATCCTCTACCAAGAGACCGATGGCGACGGGAATATCGTCTACTCGGATCAAGCCATCGTGCTGATGGAGTCTATCGACTCCGGGCGCTATATCCAAACCCGTCGCTTCGGTGACGAGGACATCTTCGACCTCATGGCAAACTGGACCGACGGTATCGTGATGACTCCGTTCGAAGACAACCTGAAGGCGTTGGACTGGACCGACACGGGCATCAGGGAGCAGGTAGATGCCAGCATGTGCGCCGTGTACACCTTCGAGATGGCTTACGATGCCAACCTGCCCTTCTATGATCCGAATTATGAAGAAAGCGGGACGATCTATAACTGGAACACGGATGACGACACCTTCGCCGGAGACCTTCAAGGAACCATCTGGATCGACGTGGTCACAGCCACACCCGTGAAGATGCGCCTGATGAGCAAACTGACCGATAACGGAACCCGCGGCACGCTTACGTTGGACCAAACAATCCGCTTCAGCACGGGAAACGACGTGGTCCATCCCGAATCTATCATAACCGTGGGGAAGCTCTCCATCTTTGCCGGTCAGAAGGGGAATCTTCTGGTCAAGGATTTCATCATCGAGGAGGAACAGCTTTCGTTCTGGAGCAATGCCAAGTTCGCCAGGGGGCAATTGGTTTACTAAGCGACCCTGCAAACACAACCACGCGAGGCGGCCACACGGCCGCCTTGTTCATCTGCGGGCAGCTGTGTATGCATCGGCCAGACGTTGGAAGCGTTCGGCGGTGTATCCGAAAAAGCGCTTGTACGCGGCACAGAAATGATTCAGGCGCTTGTCGCGCGGATCGCGGATGCGGTCCTTCGTGCAACCGCCGTGGCATAAGTGAAGATATGCGCACCGTTTGCAGGCGTCGGGCAACCTCGATTTCATGGTGCTGAACAACTGCTGGCGCTTGCCATTGAGCATGGCTTGCAACGGGACATCGTCGCTGAGGCTCCCCAACCGCCAAGCATCCTCGACAAAGAAATCGCAGCTGTAGATTTCGCCGGTGTGTTCGACCACCAGATAATCCCCGCAGGTGTGCCTGAACGGACATTCGGCACTCTCGCCTCCCAGGTACATGCCCAAGACGGTGTCCATCATCCTGACCGAGACAGTCGGCCGGCCGTTTTTCCAATCGGCTTCCCACAAGTCGAAAATCGTGCAAAGGAATTCACCGTACTGCTCGGCAGTTACGGAAAACGGAGCCGCTTGCCTTGGATTGGCCGCATCGGCCTCGACACAGGGGATGAATTGCAGATATTCGAATCCCAATCCTTTCAAATAGGAGTATGTTTCGGCTGCATGCGCCGATGAGTAATCGGATACGACAGAAATCGCGTTGACCGCCACACCGCCAGCAAGCATCGCACGAGCAGCTTGCTCGACCTTGGCATGAGAACCGACTTGGCCATGGTTGAGCCGGTAATGATCGTGGACATGTTGGGGGCCATCCAGCGACAGGCCAACCAAAAAGGAATACTCCCGTAAAAAGGCAATCCATTCATCGTCAATGAGCATCCCGTTGGTCTGCAGGGCATTCGAGACGCGCATGCCCCGCCCATGGATTTTTTGCAACTCGATGGCTTTCTTGAAGAAATCAAGCCCTGCAAGGGTCGGCTCTCCCCCTTGCCAACCGAATCCCATCGAGGCCCGCGGCCTGCCGAGGGCTTTTCTCATCATGGTTTCCAACACCGCGTCGCTCATCCGGTGACGGGTGCCGCTTCCAAAATACTCAGCTTTGCACGAATAAAAGCAGTATGTGCAGGCCAAATTACAGTCGGGTCCGGCTGGTTTGACCAGTAAGAAATCCAATGGTTTTTCCTTTTCCATGCGGTATTATACGTATTGAGGCAAGAGTGTTCAAGAATGGTCTGCGGGAAGCCCGGCCAAGCTTGCATCAAGCAGGATTTCATTCTATACTTTGACTGTCCTGTATATTGTATACAGGTATATCATTGCGAGAGGTTCCCCATGAAAGCCATCCTGGTATTCTTCGATTCACTGAACAAACGCTTTCTCGAACCGTACGACGGGACGAAGACCACCGCGGCCTTCGCCAGATTAGCCACCCAAGCGACGGTATTCGACACCTGCTATGCCGGAAGCCTGCCCTGCATGCCGGCCAGGCGCGAACTCCATACCGGCCGTTACAACTTCCTGCACCGCTGTTGGGGCCCCATCGAACCCTTCGACGACTCGATGCCCGCCCTCCTCAAGCAACACGGGATTTACAGCCATCTGGCCAGCGACCACGCCCATTATTGGGAAGACGGCGGATGCACCTACCATACCCGCTACTCAACCTGGGAGGGCTTCCGCGGACAGGAGGGCGATGCTTGGAAAGGCTCGGTGGCCGATCCCATGATCCCGTCCGATGCTCTTGGCCGGAAAAAACACTCGTGGCGCCAAGAGTGGGTCAACCGCGCCTCCATGCCGACTCTTCAAGACACCCCCTTGCACAAAACTTTCACTGCCGGGTTCGAGTTCATCGACGCCAACCACGATCAGGACAACTGGTTCTTGCAAATCGAGCCCTTCGACCCGCACGAGCCCTACTACCTGCCGTTCGATCCGGAACACCCCGAAGAGACCGAATTGTCGTTCGACCCCGGCTACAAAGGCAAGTACTTCGATTGGCCCGATTACCGCAAAGCCTCCGATTACGACAATCGTGAGGTCGAACATGTACGGGCTTTGTATGCTGCCCTGGTACAGCGCTGCGACCGCTATCTCGGCAAGTTGATGGACAAGCTGGATGCCTACGGTTTGTGGAAGGACACCATGCTCATCGTCGGTACCGACCATGGCTTTTTGCTCGGCGAACACGGCTGGATGGGCAAAAACCGCATGCCCACTTTCACCGAGATCGCCAACACGCCGCTATTCGTGCATGATCCGCGCACGAGCGATTCCCAAGGCAAGCGTTGTTCCGCCTTGGTCCAGACCATAGACATCGCCCCCACCCTGCTGGAGTACTTCGGTATCCCGATACCGCCCGACATGCAAGGCCTGCCGCTCGGGACAGTCCACACTCCTGGGGGCAACGGACGCGAAGCAGCCCTGTTCGGCCTGCATGGCGGCCACATCAACGTCACCGACGGCCGCTATGTCTACATGCGCGCTCCGCTGGATCCGGACAACCGCGATTTGTACAACTACACCCTCATGCCTACCCACATCTACTCGCTGTTCACACCGCAGGAGTTGGCGGATTGCGAACTGGTCGATCCATTGTCGTTCAGCAAAGGTTGCAAAGTGTTGAAAATCAGGGCTTTGGCCCCGTCGCACAACACCTATCAACACACCTTGGGCGATTTCTTGTTCGACCTTCACCACGATCCTCAGCAAAAGGTCAACCTGGTCGGCTCGGAAACGGACACGGTCGAACGCATGCAACGCCTGATGGTGGCGTTGATGCGCCACAACGACGCACCACCCGAGTCATACGTGCGTTATGGCTTGGAAAAGCACATTCACCATGATGCGTGAATCTGCTAAGATGGAACAATGACTCTGGTAATATTCTTGGTATGTCTGGCCGCTTCGATTGTCGGAGCGGTCAGCGGTATTGGCGGCGGGGTCATCATAAAACCCGTCATGGACAGTTTCGGCACCTTCAGCGTGACAACCATCAACTTCCTGACAAGTTGCACAGTATTCTCGATGACCGCCGTCACCATGATCCGTAACCGCAAGTCGGCCATCGCACTCGATAAACGGATCGGGACGTTGCTTGCCATCGGCGGAGTGTTCGGCGGCTTGGCCGGAAAATGGATCTTCGACTGGCTCAAGAAGGGGTTCGGCAACGACACGTTGGTCGGAGCAGCCCAATATGTGGTCCTCACTGTGCTCACCCTAGCCGTGTTGATCTTCGTACTGAACAAGCAACGTTTCACGCCGAAGCATTGCAGCGGTGGTGTGACGGCATTCACCGCCGGATTGTTTCTTGGGGCGATGGCCTCCTTTTTGGGCATTGGCGGGGGGCCGATCAACTTGGCGGTGCTATATTTGTTGTTCGCCATGGATTCGAAAACAGCCGCTTTGAATTCCATCTACATCATACTGTTTTCGCAAGCCGCCAACATCCTGCTCACGCTCGTCCAAGACCGGGTCCCGCAATTCGATCCGCTCTTGCTGGCATTGATGGTGGCCGGCGGCATTGGCGGTGGCTTATCTGGTTCGTGGTTGACCAAGCGCTTGTCGCTCAAAGGCGTGGACAGGCTGTTCTGCGCGGTGATGGCGGTGATCATCGTCATCAGCATTTACAACTTCATCCGCTTCATCGGTTAAACAGGAAGGTTCCCATGGTGGTAGGCACAAAAGAGGTCGGCCGGTTCAGATTGTTGTGGATATTGTTCCATTCGACATTCACCCTCAGCGCATTCACCATAGGAGGCGGTTATGTAATCGTCCCGTTGATGCGCAAGCTGTTCGTGGACAAGTACCAATGGATCGAGGAACAGGAGATGCTCGACCTCATCGCCATCGGTCAGGCCGCCCCTGGGGTCATCGCGGTGAACACATCGATCCTCGTGGGCTACAAGATCGCCGGGGTGATCGGTTCGTTCGCGACATTATTGGGAACCATCATGCCCCCGATGATCTCGCTGACCATCATCTCGTACATCTATGGCGCGATCAAGGACAACGTCATCATCAAGACATTATTCTACGGGATGAGCATCGGCGTGGCGATCGTCATCCTCGATGCGGTAGTCACCATGGGCAAAGCCATCCTGAAGAAAAGGCAAACGATGCCGCTTGTCGTCATGGCGCTAGCATTCGTGATCGCCTTCTTCTCCAATGTGAACATCGTCTTCATCATCCTGGGAAGCGCTGCGCTCGGAATCGTCACGACCCTACTCAGCGGTCGCTCCAAGGAAGGTTCCCGATGATATACCTTGAATTGTTATGGAGTTTCATCCAGATCGGTCTGCTCAGCTTCGGTGGGGGGTATGCCGCCCTGCCACTCATCCAGCTGCAGGTGGTCGACATCAAAGGCTGGCTGACGCTGCAGGAATTCACCGATGTGGTCACCATCTCGCAAATGACACCCGGCCCGATCGCCCTCAATGCGGCATCGTTCATCGGCACCCGACTGGCTGGCCCGCTCGGATCCATTGTGGCCACATTCGGCGACGTGTTGCCCGCCATCGTCATCGTACTGGCTTTGGCATGGTTCTATTATCGCTACCGCAGCTTGAAACTCATGCAGGGAGCCTTGTCTGGCTTGCGCCCTGCCGTTGTGGCCTTGATCGCCTCGGCCGGTCTTTCCATCCTGCTCACTGTCTTGTTCGGCAGCAATGTGTTTCCACCCGATCTTGGCTCGATCGGATTGTACGCATTGATTCTGTTCATTGCGGGATTCACTGTGATCCGCATCCGCAAGATCAACCCTTTGATCATGATCTTGGGATGCGGGGTATTGACCGTAGCGTTACATTTTGCCGGAGTGCCGGTCGGCCTGTAATGCCCCTCTCATCCGACCTCGTTCTTGTCGTACATCGCCATGATGTAGGGGTGGTTTTCATCGTATGAGGTCAGCGGCTTGGCATGGGCCACTCTTCCTATCGGCCGGACATGGCGCCCTTTGGTATTGGTAAATGCATCCCCGACATCCTTGCGGCAAGCCTCGATGCGTTTCATGATCGCATCCACAACCTCAGGATGGGCCTCGTACACGTTGCACGACTCGCAAGGATCGCTGCGAAGGTTGTACAGCAGCTTGACTTCGGCATCGTCGTCGATCACGGGTGCGGGTATTTGCGAAGCGTCCTTGACGGTCTCTTCCGTCTCCCGCGATGTCTTCGGCTTGGCGACATGCAGCTTCCAATCGCCCACCCGGGCCGCTTCAAGCGTGTTGCACAGATAATAGAAGAATTCCGTACGGGCAGACTCCTTGGCCTTCCCCAGCATATAGTCGGACAAGTCCATTCCATCGATGATCCGGTCGGCAGGCAACGAAGCGCCCGCCAGTGTCGCCAACGAAGGCAACAGGTCGAGCGAACTGATCATGCCATCGGTGACAGCCGGTTCGACATGATCCTTCCAATGGACGATGAAGGGGACACGTTGGCCACCTTCCCAGGTCTCCCGCTT